>JBJYWI010000114.1:0-20696 GCA_046259385.1 Anaerolineales bacterium | reverse complement strand
TCTTCAACATTGCCTGGAAGGATTTTTTCAATATCCTTTACTGACCGGAGAAATGTTCTTTTATTACGCTCGATTATTCGGGATGTGGTTTTTTTATGTTGCTCAACCAGATCTGGTTCTGCTATTTCATAAAAAAATTTCCTGAAATCAAGTTTAAAATTTTTGTCATGGCCATTTCTCTTGATCAATAATACTTTTCGTACCGGAAGCCCAAATATATTAATATTCAGATCTGCAGATTCTGCCTCAGGCGAGCTGCATATCTGGCATGCTGGGCGGTTGCGGTAGGATAATATCCCTCCTTGTCGCGAGAATTTGAGAAATTCTTGATTAGAATTTTGAGATACCGACATGTGCTTCTTCTTCCAAATGTAATCTGCAACTGGGAGTGTTCCAAGGCAATCAAATGAGATCGTGAATACATTCAGTAAAGAAAATCCGCCAATATTCGAAAGTTCGATTAATGTATTTATTTCACAAGGACGCAGCAATACGCCAATTTTTTTATCTGGGAGGTTACTTATAAATTCAGGCACCAATCTCGCTGAATTGTCTGCCATAACCGGCTTGAAAGGGTTAAGTTCTTTAATAAGGTCAGTATCTTGGATAATTCTTGCCTTCGGTAAATTGTTTTCATTATTATTGATTGGAACAATCATCGCATCGATATTTAATTGTTCCCAGAAACGCAGCACAATATTTTGAACTGCGCTGATGGGGTCCCCATTTGTCTTTACTGCCCAGTATGATTCCATTTTTGCCACGTCACTCTCGAAGGCTAACCCATCTTAATTCTAAGGTCAACATTTTCTTGGTCAGGAGATCCTGTCTGGCAGAATCATTCATTCTATTAAATTCCTCTCCAGAATTTCAGATATATCCATCACTTTTACCTCATTTGTAATACCCTTAGACCGGATTGCATCGTCAAACATAAGCAAACAATATGGACAGGCGGTTGCGATCAGTTCCGCTTTAGTTTCAAGCGCCTCGTGTAACCTCTCATAATTTATGCGAGCCTCCACATCTGTTTCCATCCACATTTGCCCTCCCCCACCACCACAGCAAAAACTATCTTTACGATTACGCTCCATTTCAACAATATCAATATTTAAATTTCTCAATAGTTTTCGGGGTTGTTCAATAATTTGGTTAATACGACCCAGATAACAGGAGTCGTGGTAAGTAATGGTCTGGTTTTCCCCATTACCTTCATATTTCAAATTTTTGTTGAAACCTTGAATTTCAACCAGAAATTCAGTGTAATGTTGAATTTGAAAGGCGCCGCCTAATTTTGGATACTCATTTTTGATGGTATTAAAACAATGGGGGCACTGTGTCACAATGCGATTAAATTTGACGGATGAAAGCACTTCAATATTTTGCTCCGCAAATACCTGAAATAGATATTCATTTCCCATTCTGCGGGCTGTTTCACCACAACAGACCTCGTCCAAACCAAGGATAGCAAAATCAATCTGCGATTCTTTGAGAAGGTTTATAAATGATTTTGTGACTCTGATATTGCGTTCATCCAAAGCGAAAGCACAACCTAGGAAAAGCAGAACATCCGTTTCTTCGCCTTCACTCAACTCCCGAATTTCAAGTCCATGTTTCCAGGTTGAACGTTGTTCCAGCGGAAAACCCCAGGGATTTCCATGTCTCTCAAAATTTCGTAACGTATCCCCAATACTTTTAGGTAATTTTCCGGTTGTCAATGATTGATACCTGCGAAGATCGATGACTTCGTCAACCGGATTTATAAATGCAGGGCATTTTTCTATGCATGCACCGCAAGTTGTGCATGCCCATGCGAACTCTTCCGGGAAAGTTTCGCCGATTATGTTTTGGATTTTTTCCCCATTGGAGGCAATCAGATCGGAATGTAAAACATCTCTCAGTGATTGAATCAGACTGCGGGGGGAATAAGATGCTCCGCTGATTGTTGCTGGGCATACTTCTTCGCATCTTCCACACTGCAGGCATGCATCTATTGAAACAAGTTGAAACGAATTAAATTCATCAATTCTGCCGACACCAAGCTTTTCAACCTCTTCAATGTTCTCTATTGTGTCTAGCTCGCCGGTTTTCCTATCTGGATATGTAAGAATGTTTAGTGGGGTAGAGATAAGGTGTCTAAGTTTAGTAAATGGGATGCTTGCCAGAAATAAGAGCCCCAGAGCTGCATGGATCCAGAAGAGTGAAGTGTGCAGCTGAATTGCTGAGAGCGGATTGTACCCAATCCCTGATAATAATTTTGCATATGCATTTCCAGCAGGCGACCAATTTGCCCACAAAGGGTTGGCAGAGATGATTCGGGATGCTTCCAGAGTAAATCCAAGAATAGCGACTAAAGCCAGCAGGATTAGTGCATAGATATCGTCCCATCTGGAAGGGAGTGATTTTGGTCGAATCACAAACCGGCGAAATGCAGCCATTGTAACCCCGATTAAAATAGCAATCCCGGCTGTATCCATCAACAACTCGTAGATTAAATATGCCATACCTCTTGGAAAAGGGAGTTCAACAAAAGGCACAAATAGAGCCATCTGCATAAGATTGATCACTGTGCCAATGATTTGTATCGTCACACCCCAAAATAACAGGGCATGCATTATGCCAGGGTATATTTTTCCGTAAACACGTTTTTGAAGGATTGCGTTATCGAACAAACGCCTGATCCGTGGTATCCAATGTTGAATTAATTGGTCAATATTCCAAGGACTTGTGGAGCGATCCTTAGAAATATCTGGAGCACTGGTTTGGGTTGTCATTCGTTTGCTCCAATAAATACCTGTTCGTCTATCACTTCAATCGATAATTGTTTAAGAGGTGAAGGCGGCGGACCGGATATTACGGAACCATCAAGCGGATCGAAAAGACCTTCATGGCATGGACATACAATTTTGCCCAGATTATGGTCCCATTTAACGATACAGGCAAAATGGGTGCAAACTGCCGAATACGCTCGAAATCCTACGGGTAGATGGATTATTAAAGCGGGGTAACGACCAAACCGTAAAGTTTTACTTGAGTTTAATGGGAATTCTTCAATTGATCCGGCTGAGACGGGATCAACAGGCATTTCTTCTAATTTTACCGGGAAGAAGAAAGCCACCACAGGAGCAAAGATTGCTGCCAATCCTGTAACAATCAGCAGTTTCTTTCCCAGCTCCAGGAAATCTCTGCGGGTTATTTGTTTTTCGGTCAACTCAACTCTCCCCATATGGTCAATCCAACAAGTAGTATTAGAACTGTAACTGAGAGTATCAATCTGTTTCTATAAGTTTGTTTGGTTTTATCGGGTTTATGGTCGATAAAAGGCCACGCTAAGAGGAGAAGCAAAGCTAGAATAGGTGCAACTGCCCCAGTAGTCTTAGGGATAAATTTTAGTAATTGATAAAGTGAGAGGAAGTACCATTCTGGTTTAATGTGTTCGGGGGTAACCATCGGATCAGCTGGCTGTCCTAATCCTAAAGGTGTAAGTAATCCAACCAATCCTACAACAAGAATAAGCGCAAACACCCCAAGCGTTACATAGAATTCAGTCCGGATATGATCCGGGTAAAAAGGAATAGTATCGTCTTTTTTCTTTTCTTCTTCAACCATAGACTGATCCCAGATTTACATCGGTCTGGCGACTCCCTGCCTACGTATCATCATGAAATGCAAAGCCATTAATATTAGAGTAAATATTGGCAAAACCAGTATATGCAAGGCGTAAAATCGACTGAGAGTTTGCCCGGTAACATTCCATCCCACCCTCAGAAACACCAGTGCTAGTTCTCCAATGACAGGAATACTGCCAGCGATTTCAGAGCCCACAGTTGTGGCCCAAAATGCTCTTTGGTCCCATGGAAGTAAATAACCCGTAAAACCAAATGCAAGCGTCAGGATGAGCAGCAACACACCACTGATCCAGTTGAGCTCGCGCGGGGTTTTGTATGCTCCCATTATAAAAACCCTCATCATATGTGCTATACACATCAAGATCATTCCATTTGCTGACCAGTGATGGATAAAACGTACTGCTGAACCGAAACTTACCTGGGTTTCAATATATAGAATGCTGGAATATGCTGCCTCAATGGTAGGGTTGTAATAAAATGCCAGCATGATTCCAGAAATTCCCTGGACCACAAAGAGAAAACCGGTGATCCCACCCAGACAATAAAACCACCGGGTGGCGTATTTTGGAACCGGTTTGTTTAGTGCTTTAGATAACGGTTCTGAGAGCTCATACCGAATATCTACCCATTCCGCTGCCCGGTGTAAAATCGGTTTCCAGGGAGTCTTATTTTTCCACACACTTGCACTTCTATATACCCCAAATATGAAAAACAAACCCATGGATCCGAAAAGAAACCAACGCCCAAATGGTGTCCAGATATTGCTGAATTCACCCTGGATGTGGCAGTGCAGACAGGGGTCTTTATCAGGAGCGGGGATTTCGGTTCTTTCCGGAATATCTGACGTGCTAAGAATATTTGATGTTAGTGTATTCAGATCTGTTGCATAGGAAGGTTGAGGGGTCTTATCTTCGCTGGGAAGGTCATCGAATGCGCGTCCGTGTTGTGAAAATAGTCCAAGTAACCCCAGTGTAATTGTCCCAATAAGGAGAAGAACATAAAAACTGTAACGGGAGCGGAACATTTTCTACCTTAAAGTTAAGAACCCGTGCTATCTGGCGCACATTATTTCGTGAAATATATCACTATTATATATGAAAACCCACTATCTTATACCAGTAAAAGATTTGAAACAGAAAAAATCAGGCGCGCGCCTTATTAAAACGAAATAAAGACTCGATATTTTCAGAGAATGTATTGTTAAGAATACAAATTTCTATATTTCGATGATCTTTTTCTGAATTGCGAACTTGATTAATTCCCCCTTATCATGCAGATCCAACTTTTTCATCAGTTTGGTTCTATGAGCCTGGACTGTTTTTATTGAGATACATAATATCTCAGCTATTTCTTTGTTGGTATGACCCTCTGCTATCAATTGCAGGACCTCTCTCTCCCTTAGGCTGAGACACTCTGTGCTGTCTTGAATTTGAGAATTTCCCCAACGCAGATAATTTAGGACAACGAGATTCGTGATGGCGGGGGATAATACTATTTCTCCACGATGGACAGATCTAACTGCCTCAATTAATTCATTAGAAGTCTCATCTTTAAGAATATAACCCAATGCGCCAATAGCCAAGGCTTTTCTTATATATTCTTCGCTGTCGTGCATACTAAGTATCAAGATTTGAATTTCCGGTTTTTTTTGCTTTATTTTACAGGCGGCATCCAGCCCGTTGAGCAGCGGCATAGCTATATCCATAAGAACAACATCTGGTTCTAATTCTATTGCCAACTTAACTCCTCTGTGACCATCTTCTGCCTCCGAGATGACCTTGATATCAGGTTGGGATTCTAATAAGGACCGGATACCTTCTCTAAATAAGGTATGGTCGTCAACCAGTAATACTCTTATCATTTGCATCAGCCCCAGGGTCTCTGTAATTTATCCACAATATTTTTTAAGAAGTGATCCGCAATCGCCCCATCGAGGATACGGTGGTCAAATGTGAGTGAAAGGTAAACCATTGGCCTGATAGCGATCGCATCGCCAATAACGACAACCCTTTTCTGGATAATACCCATTCCCAGGATTGAACACTGCGGTTGGTTGATGATTGGTGTTGCGAAAAGGGAGCCATTCACCCCGTGATTTGTAATTGTGAACGTGCCGTCTTTTACGTCGTCAGGGTTTAAATTCTTCGCGCGGGCCTTTTCTGTAAGATCTTTTACCTTTTGAGAAAGATCGAAAAGGTTAAAATTATCTGCATGTTTGATCACCGGGACAATCAAGCCCTCATCTTCCAGAGAGGTTGCAATACCTATATGGATTTCTTGATGGAGATTTATCCCTTTTTCGTCCCAGGATGAGTTAACGATTGGATAATTTTGCAATGCTCGTGCTGAAGCCGCAATTAGGTAAACTGTAATTGTCAGTTTTCGGCCAGCTCGACTGAAAGATTCCTTATTCGCCTCCCGGTGGCTGAGCACAGAACTCATATCAGCTTCCATAACGGTAGTAACATGGGGTGAAGTCCTTTTACTTAAAACCATATGATCTGCAATGATCCGTCTGACGGGGGTCAAGGGAAGATAATCACTTTCCTTTTCAGAAGGTATGTTTTGAGCCTGGCTATCTATAAAATGCAGGATGTCTTCTTTTGTTATTCGATCGTTACTGCCTGTGCCTTTAACCCGGTTTAGATCGACATTGTGTTCGTTGGCGATTCTTGAAACCACAGGCGATATAAAACCAACTCCGGTTTCCTTGGCGGTTGCTTGAAGTTGTTTTTTTTGTGCTTGATCGATAAGCGCGTTTTCAATGGGCAGGTCTGCCTTCTGAGATCTGCTCGAGTTCGTATCGTCTCCCTTCTGCCCTAAATCCGGTATTGGTTCGTTTTTTTCTCCGATCCAAGCCAAGATTGTTCCTGCGTTTACTATTGCACCTTCTTCAACAAGGATTTCAAGCAGGTAACCGGAAGCTGGGCTGGGCAATTCCGTATCAACTTTATCGGTGTTCACCTCAAACAATGGCTCATTTTCTTCAATCCAGTCCCCCGGTTGTTTGAGCCATTTTGTAAGTTCGCCTTCGATAACAGATTCGCCAAGTTGAGGCATTATTACTTGATCAGGCATCGATTCTCCCTAATGAATTGTGAATTGCTCCAAGAAAATTTATTTCAATAAATACGGACAAGGGAAAAATAAACTATGATGAAAAAATGTCCGGGTATTTTATTGGATTAACCTCATTCATAATTCCATAAACTTTTTTGAAGACTATCTCTTTGTTTGGTTTTGACCAGTAGTCACCATCAGAGCCGTAGGCAGGTCTATGTGATTTAGCTGAAATCGTTTGAGGTTTTGAATCCAGCCAATAATAACCCCCCTGCTCGTCAATGATCTTCTGCAACATATATGCACTTGCACCCCCAGGCACATCTTCATCTATAAAAACAATCCGGCTGGTCTTTCTTAACGATTCCAGGATTATGCTTTTTATATCAAATGGAAGTAACGTGCGCACATCAATTACTTCTGGCTTGATTCCAACACTATTCAGGGACTGCGAGGCTTCCAAAACAATTCTGCACATCGCGCCGTAGGTTACTAATGTGACGTCATTACCAGGTTGGATAATTTCGGGTACGCCTAGGGGCAGGCAGAACTCTCCGATGTTTTCAGGCATAGTCTCTTTTATTCGGTATCCATTCAAAACCTCGATAATCAAGCCGGGTTCTTCCGACTTTAAGAGAGCGTTGTAAAACCCCGCTGCCTGGGTCATATTTCTGGGGACAAGGACGTGCATCCCGCGTACGAGGTTAATAATCCCTGCCAATTGGGAACCGGAATGCCATATCCCTTCAAGCCGGTGGCCTCTAGTGCGGAGAATTGCTGGAGCTTTCTGGCTTCCATTCGTGCGCCACCGCAAAGTGGCAAGATCATCAGACATAATTTGAAGAGCATAGATCAAATAATCGAGATACTGTAGTTCAGCTATTGGGCGCAATCCCCTCATTGCCATACCGATTGCCTGTCCGACAATGGTTAATTCTCGAATACCTGTGTCAGTTACCCGTAATTCTCCATATTTATCCTGTAATCCACGGAGAGCCTGGTTCACACCACCCAGAAGTCCAACGTCCTGACCGAATATAATTACTTTTGGGTCCCGTTCCAAAGCAGCATCAAAACATGCATTCAGGATCTCGAAACCATTGACCAGCTTGGAATCGCTCGAGTAGACAGCATCTATCTCCTGGACTTTCAGTGCGGAGTCGTCATGTTCGCTGTATAAATGGGAACCATATCGTCTTTGATTTTCCGTCAAATAGTTTTTGTTAAAATTGAGTAGTTGTTGCCGTGCTTGACTTTTCTCGCCTCTGGTGAGTACCAGCGCTTTATGCACGTAAGACATAATATCTCTTCTATATGGGGATATTAAAGATTTCACTTCGCTTTTCAGATTGAATAACTTATCCTGATGAAGCGAAGTGCCAATCAATAGTTCAATAATATTTTCAAGTGTATTCTTTTCATCTATGATCGGACTGGAATATTCTTCCCAGGCTTTTTTCCGGGCTGTTTCTGCATCTTCTTTTGCACGTTTCTCAATCAAATCTAATTCATCAGAGGAGGAAATTTCATTAGACAATATCCATTCCCTGAAACGAGAGTTACAATCGAATTCCTTTTCCCATTCCATTCTCTTTCGAGTTTTATAGCGTTCATGACTTCCCGAAGTGGAATGACCCTGGGGTTGGGTTACTTCAGTAACATGAATAATGGATGGTATATGTTCAGAACGGGTCATTTTTTCGGCTTTCATGAATGTATTTAGAAGACCGGGATAATCCCACCCTGGAACGATAAAGATCTCGTACCCTTCTTCATTTGGTGCTTGTCTTTGAAATCCTAATAATAAGTCCGAAATGTTTTGATTTAAAAGCGCATATTCATTTGGTACAGAGATTCCATATCCATCATCAAGAATTGTGATAATTGCAGGCGATTTTAGAACGCCAATTGCATTTATCGATTCCCAGAACATTCCTTCCGCGCAGGTCCCGTTACCGACGGTACCAAAGGCAATTTCATTTCCACGTTCTGAAAACTGCTCATAAATCTGCAGTTGCTCCAATTCGCGGTATATTCTCGATGCATATGCCAACCCCACCAGACGAGGCATTTGTGAACCTACTGGCGATAAATCAGCTGATGAGTTATACATCTGGACGAGATTAAGCCATTTTCCATTCTGGTCAATGGTACGGGTTGCGAAATGGTTGTTCATCTGTCTGCCGGCTGATGAAGGATCGGCACTTTCATCTGCGTGAGCATACAATTGCGCGAAATATTGTTCAAATGTCAGCAGACCTTTTGCGAACATGAATGTCTGGTCACGGTAATAACCAGACCGGAAATCGCCTTTTTTGAACACCTTTGCCATCGCAATTTGGGCTAATTCCTTGCCGTCCCCGAAAATGCCAAATTTCGCTTTGCCGCTCATCACCTCCCTTCTACCAATCAGGCTTACCTGCCGGCTGGTAACAGCGAGTTGGTAATCAGCCAGAACATTATCAATGTCTATTCCAGATGCGTGGATTTGTTTTGTATAATCCTGGGTCATATATTTCAATTAGAAATTTTTCTATGGCTTTGGAACAGTAAGCCTATTGTTCAGACTATTCTTTGTAAGATTGATCGATATGTTACCTTTTAATATTAGATTATATCGCCCTTTTTTACCCTTTTTCCTTAGTATAGGTTTAATTGTTGAAAAGTTAATTGAATAACTGTCATCAATTGATTGTTTTACAATTGATGGGATCCGGAATACTGCTGATAAGATTACTAAACGCGCCAGAGAGTGATTTTGAGAATGATATTTTTTATGCCTCACCTGGAAGAGATTGGCAAAATTTAACCAGCCATTATCGGAGAGGGATAAAAAAATTTTGCATTTTTGATAAACTGCTCCGTGAGTAAAATTGTACTAAAGTTGTGAAGCAATAATCTCAGCGATATCCATTATTTGCATTTTTGATTTGATTTCATGCCCTGCATCAGAAAGCATGATCATGCAAAATGGACAGCTAACGGTAGTAATATCTGCATTGGTCGATTCCGCTTCCCGATAACGATTTGAACTGACTCTCTCCGCTCCATCTTCTTCCTCTTTCCACATCTGGGCACCGCCTGCTCCACAGCAGAAAGATCTAAATTTATTTCTCTGCATCTCAATGTATTCATCTGTTACTGCAGTTATTATATGGCGCGGGGGATTGATAATTTTATTATGACGGCTCAAGTAACATGGATCATGGTAAGTGATTTTCCCTGTTTGTTTTTTCAAATTAAGCTCGCCTCTTCTTATTAAATTTTCAATAAATTCTGTGTGGTGCGCAACCCTGTAATTGCCACCGAAGGAAGGATATTCATTTTTTATTGTATGCAAACAATGAGGGCATGTTGTTACTATTTGTTTTGGTGATATGCTGTTCAAAATTTCAATATTTTCCAATGCCATTTCAGAGAAAAGATATTCATTTCCAGCTCTGCGAGCGGAGTCTCCTGTACATTTTTCAAGCTCGCCAAGGACTGCATAGTTTATATCAGCCGCCTTGAGAATCTTCAGGAAAGCTCTTGCTGTTTTTTGTGCATGTTCGTCTGCCGCAGGAGCGCACCCGACCCACCAGAGAATATCAGGATCATTGTTTCGTTCGATCGTTTCAATTGATATTCCCTCTGCCCATTTCAATCGATCCGATGGAGTGATATTCCAGGGATTTGCATTTCTCTCGAGGCTGCGAAAAACAACCTGAAGTTTTTCCGGGAAGTTGTTTTCCATTAAAACGAGCGAACGCCGGATATCAAGGATATCACGCATAGGTTCATTATTTACCGGGCAAATTTGATTACATGCACCGCAAGTAGTACATGCCCAGATTGCATTTTCTGTTATTGCGTACTCAGAAAGCTTCATTGTGCTGGGGTCACCTCGAGAGATCTGGCGACCTTCGTGATTTAAGAGTAAGCGTTTGTTTATTTCCATGGCAGCCGGTGAGAGTTCTTTGCCAGTTTCATAGGCTGGACACTCAACCTGGCAGCGGTTGCACATAATACACGCAAAACTATCGAGAATTTGTTCCCATCCCAGATCTTCGATTCGGGATGCGCCAAATTGTTCAACGCTTTCATCTTCAAAATCCAGTTTATCCAATTCGCCGATTGATCGCCTTATCGGCTTGATTAGGTGATTTGCCGGGGAAAAGAAGATGTGAATATGTTTTGAATACAGAAAATATGGCACAAATAGAATTATTGAACCAAAAGAAATCCAAAAAGCAGCATGTATTGCATTAAATAAATGGTATTCGGCAACCCCGATCAATTTATTTGCTACCATGGATGCAAACGGCTGCCAAGGATCAAATCCAATAAGAGCAATTCGAAATGATTGCCCAAAGAATCTTGCCCCAACATGAAGCAAAATAAAGATACCAACAATGGCTGAATCGCGTTTTATCTTCCCGCGAGCCCCTGGGTAAAGAAGGATGTTATCCCTGAAAGAGATATCCTGCGTATTAAAAATGAAACGCCTTGTTAAAAGAGCAGTCATTCCAATCATTGCAAAAACGCTCAATATATCCGTCCCAAACCTGAATAGATTTCCAACAACCGTAATGGGAATAAGTTCGAAATCCGGTATGAATGCTTCTGCTAAATCAACCGCATTTACAACCAGGTAATATAAAAAACACCACGCAATCAGAGCGTGGAATAGACTGGTGCTTTTCCGCAAATTGAACGTAGGTTTCAAAGTAATCAATTCAGATGAGGTTTTCAGTAACTGCTTGAAAGTTAGATGAATTTCTTTAGAGCCTTGCCCCCGCCTGATGATCGTTATGATCCTATTCAGAATATACAATCCAATAAGGATCGAAAAGAAAAATAGTATTAGGAAAGAAATTTTTTCAAGAATTGATAGCATAATGATGGTTAATCAATTCCATCAAAATATTGCAGGGCGGAATTGATTAAGGGATCGTTTTGAGTTGTGAATTCATCCCAATCAGATTCGAGAATCAGGTGCGGAGTTACACCGATGTTTTCCCAATTCAAATCAGGATTGAATAGCGGCTGGAAGGTTTCTTTAGCTATCCAGGCGCGTGACCCATCTGAAAAGTCAAAAATATGCAGAACCTCAACATTGCCTTCAGAATTTTCACCGATGAGGTAAGCACGATCAAGATCTTTGAGGACTCCTGAAAAAATCTCCCCAAAACTGGCGGTATCTGGTCCAATTAATATCACCAGAGGTACGTACTGTGAGCCAAAAAAATTCTCACCTTTAATTGTAAACAGACGTTCAGCCTTCTGTTGTATAAAATAACCTGCATTACCATTGATAAACAGGGACAACACGTTGGTCAATACATCACTACTGCCCCCGCGATTGAATCGGTTATCGATAATCAGGCCATCAAGCTGTTTGTCGGAAGAAAGTTCTGAAAGGATTGATAAAACATTTTCATAGATCGAAGTGTACCGGAATGAAGTAAGCATTATGTATCCGATACTCTTTCCAGCGTTAGTTTCACTTTTAAAATAAGGCACTGGAAAATTGCCGCTCAGCTCTTCTCTCTTAAGGGATATTTCCTTGACTTCGTTATTGGGAGTGAGTAATTTGATTTTTATGACCGATTCAACCTCGCCGCTCAATAACTCATACCTGATTCCGTTTTTATCAACAACAGGTTCTCCATTTACCTCAATAACTCTGTCATGGGGGAGTATCCCAGCTTTCTCGGCAGGGCTGTTAGGAAATGTGGAAATAACCGAGAGATGTTCTTTGCCTTCCTGTACTATCCCCAGAACCCCAATTCCAACATAACTATATTCGCCGTTTAATTCAGCATCGGCTTCGGCTACTTCACCTGGATCGAAGAAAGCTGAATGATCATCTCCGAGGGCATAGACAAGTTCATGCATTGCTTCATAGAATTCCTTTTTCGTTAATCCCAGCTTGATTCTTTCCTCGAATTCATTGTGGATTTCGTTCCAGTCTAATCCATTAAAATCAGGATAGAGATAATTTTCGTTAATTGCTGACCATAATTCTTTAAACACCTGCTCCTGTTCGGAAGAAGGTGTTGGTCTTAACGTTGCAGTATTTGTTGGCTTTGCGGTATGGGTTAATGTTGGTATTTTTGTCGATGTCGCTGAAGGTGGGTTTTTTGTGTTGGTTAACGTTGGTGTGATTGGAGTCTCAGTATCCGTTTTTGAAGGGTATTGAGTCGCTGTAGTGAACAATCGATTGTCTTCAATGTTTTGTTGAATCTCAAATAGACTCCTGCAGCTTAATGTGAAGATGAAAAGGACTAAAATAGGTATGGAGGTTAGTTTTTTCGTCATAATTCTTGAGTAATTTTTGACACTATTGATTGAATTGTCGGAAGGTTTTCATAACCAAATAATCTAAGAGACTATTTCCAAACGATATTAAATAAATTGTCTAAAGAAATACATTTAATATACTGGTTCAAATTTCTGAACCTCGGAAAAACTCAGGTAAAAATTAGGTATACTTTGGATTTGTGAGCTTTTCATATTTCACGGAATGGATGGCTGATTATAAAAGATATTCCAGAAAAAGAGGTGAGCTATCAGGAAGGTTTAGGAAATAAATTTAATGCCTGGATACTCGCTTCTCGACCTAAAACACTCCCAGCAGCAGTTTCTCCCGTGATTGTTGGATCTGCATTTGCTTATAAATATGGAGAATTTATTCTGACGGCAGCGATTGCTGCGGTGCTTACTGCTCTATTATTGCAGATTGGTGCCAACTTGGCGAATGATGTGTTTGACTTTTTCAAGGGGGCGGATATTACTGAGAGATTGGGGCCAGTTCGTGTGACACAGGCTGGCCTTTTATCTTCAAAGGAAGTACTGGCAGGCATGTGGATATCATTTGGGATTGCAGGAATTTTAGGACTATACCTGTTTCTTCGAGCAGGCTGGCTTGTTCTGGTGATTGGTTTGCTGACCATAATTGCTGCCATTGCTTACACGGGCGGCCCTATCCCATTGGGATATTATGGATTAGGTGATCTCACTGTATTTATATTTTTCGGTCCGGTAGCAGTTTGTGGGACATATTTTGTTCAGGCATTGGAATTGAACATTCCAATAATGATTGCTTCGATACCCATGGGATTATTAATCACCGCCATTCTTGTTGTTAATAATCTGAGGGATATAAAAACTGACACTGCTGTTGGGAAAAAAACTTTAGCAGTTATGCTGGGAGTTGTTGGAACAAGGTATGAATATTTAATTTGCCTGCTCCTGGCTTTCTCGGTTCCATTTATTATGCTTTATTTTGGATTTGTTTCGCTCTGGGTGGTGCTGGTTATGCTGGCTCTGCCTTTTGCATTCTCATTAATTCGTTCTGTGTGGATCGAAAGCGGGCCAATCCTCAATAAGACACTGGCTGGAACTGGTCAGTTAGTTTTGGTATTCAGTTTATTGTTTTCGGTGGGAGTTGTTATCCCACTCTAGAGTGTATTTTTAGAGGATGTCAGCGAATAAATTTCCAGGAATAATACCGTTTTTCAAACCAGTCTACAGAAAAGTAGAGCCCGAGTCCCATGATGCTTAGGACAACAATTCCAGCATACATTGCCGGGAAATCGAACAATGTACTGCCGTTGAAGTATATGTAGTACCCTAACCCCTTTGTTGTCGCAAACAATTCCGCTATATATAAAACTGCGACAGCGGTACCGACAGATTGGCGTAGAGCTGTCAATATCGCTGGCAGGCTTGCTGGATAGTATACAAATTTAAATAGCGCTCGTCTACCTGCGCCCAGACTGCGGACGCTTTGGATTAGCTCTGGGTGAATGTTCGCTGCTTGATCCCTAACGAGAACTAAAATTTGGAAGAAAAGGATAATATAGATAATCACGATTTTTGGAAAATTTCCAATTCCGAAGAATAACAAAACGATTGGGACAAAAACTACTTTTGGGACTGGGTATAGTATATACACGATCGGAGTTAAGCGCCTGTTCAACCTTCTGGACTGACCTAGAATTATTCCGATGGGGGCGGCAGTCAAAATAGCAACCAGAGTACTTACAATTACACGGTAAAAACTGGCGAGAAAATGACCAGTTAATTCTCCATTGAATGTTTCATCGATAAGTGCCCGAATTACTTCAGATGGATAAGGGAGAATTGGTCTGTTAATTATGAATGCAGCTAGCTGCCAGGTGAGTAGCAGAACCAGGATTGCGTATATCAGATCACTTTTTTTCATACTCTTCCATCATATTTCTTAGCTGGCGAACCCGGTTTTGGTATTCGTCTGTGTCCTGATAGTCCACTATGGTTGATTCGAAATTGTTTATTATTAAGGGTTCGGAAGTAGGCGGATTACTCAGCAGGAGGATATACTGACCCATCAAAACCGCTTCTTCAATTGAATGGGTGACAAGGATTAAGGTTAATGCTTGTTCATTCCAAAGCTCTTTTGTAAGTTTTTGAAGTCCATTTCTGGTAGGAGCATCTAATGAAGCAAAAGGCTCATCCATTAAAAGGATGTCAGGTTCAAGAACAAGTGTTCTCGCTATTGCTGTTCTCTGTCTCTGACCGCCGGAAATATTCTGTGGGATATTATCCTGAATTGAATCCAGTCCCAGCCTGCTTAACCAGTGATCAACATTCTCCATTGGAATATTTTTATCTGGTGCGTGTTTTCCATCCGGACCGTAAAATCTCCGGATTTGCAAACCAAGTTCAACATTCTGGCGTACAGTTGACCATGGTAGCAAGCCGTAGTCCTGTAATATCAAACCGGTCTGAGGTCTGGGGTGGGTTAACACCGTACCATTAATGATGACTTTTCCTGAAGATGGGCGTTGCAAGCCTGAGATAAGGTACAGCAATGTTGTTTTTCCACAACCAGATGGGCCTAATACAGCCCAGGATGAGTGCAGATCAATCTTTAGGTTAAAGTCCTTAAATACAACCGTTCCCTGAGGATACTGGAAGGAAAGCTTTTCAAGCTGTATCATTCAAACAAAACCGGTTCAATTCAACTTTTTCGTCGCTATAAATTAAGGCTTTTATGGAAATTGGGAATTAACACAATTTCTACGGGAGGTAATCCGAAAGGACTGATTCTTTATAAGATACATCACTGTTGAGGTAACCTTTTTTTATAGCCCAATTTAAAACATCTTCCCATTGAGCCTGTGTAGGTACTCCAGCGGTCACAAACAAAGGAATTTCAAAGTCCTCCAATAATTGTGGGGGAACAATCTTGTATTCACCTAACAGCGAAACCCACTGCTCCGGATTTTCATTAATCATCTGTGTTGCCTTTTCTAGTGCAGCCAGAAACCCCCGAACTGCTTTGGGATGATTATCAATATATTCCTTACGAAAAGAAATTGTGCTGAAACTGATCTCGGGGTTGGAAGTATCATCCAGAATAATTTTTGATCCTGCCATTACCGCCAGTGAGGAAAGTGGTTCTGGAAGCATTCCGGCATCCAATTCGCCGCTTTCAAGAAGCGCCATCCGGTCAGAAATTTTTGGGACAGCAACTGTGTTTATCTCTGATTCGGTGAATCCCTGCGCTTCAAGAAGCCGGTCGGTTAAATATTCGATAACAGTGCCTTCAGAAATTCCAATTTTTGCACCCTTTAAATCGTCTACTCTATTAATTTCATTTTTTCCAGAAGCAAGGATGCGAAATAAAGCTTCCTCCGGAGTCGCAGTTCTTGAATAGCGGACAATCTGTACCTGTGTGTCATCCTGGTTATAAAACATGGTAGATAAAGCTTCGTTAATCATTCCATCGGCTCCTTCTCCAGAGATAACCTGATCTCTTTCAGGGGCTGATGCTACCGGTACAAATTCAACGATCACTCCGTATTGTTCAAATAATTCCTCATCTTGAGCGACATACATTGGTAAGGTTTCAAGAATAGGCAATACAGCCATTCTTATTGTTGGGGGCTCACTTGTTTGATCCAGAACTGTTTCAAATTGATCACATGCAGCTAATAATAAGATAGTCGCAATCATGATCATAGGAATGAGCAAGAAATATTTATATGTGCTCATAATATTATTCTCCAATCAGAGAACATTAATGCTTATTTTACCGAGTGAGATTATAGCACGCCTGTTTTGAATATATTGGTTGTGTTAAAATCCTGTGAATTATCCAACTGAATAGTGAATCAAAATACCAATACGGCTAATACAGTTGAATCTCTTCGTAATTACACCTACATACAACGAAGCGCAGAATATACCTTCACTTGCTAATCAAATTCTTGCTTTACCAGTTGATGGTATACACCTGCTCATTGTTGATGATAACAGCCCAGATGGCACAGGTCAGATTGCTGAAAAATTAAGGGAAAAAATTCCAGAATCCATTTCAGTGATCCATCGAACTGGAAAATTTGGTTTGGGGAGCGCATATATTGAAGGAATAAAAAAAGCGTTGTTAAGTGGTGCTCATGCGATTGCTCAAATTGACGCTGATTTATCACATCCACCAGAGTTACTGGTTGAATTGTATGAATCATTAGACCATGCGGATGTCGCATTGGGTTCCAGATACATAGCAGGAGGGAGCGTAGATAAGAATTGGCCATTCTGGCGCAAGAGTTTATCCGCCTTTGGAAATTTTTATGCCCGTACAATTCTTAATTTACCTGTACGGGATGTGACCGGGGGGTTTCGAGTCTGGAGGAGTGAGGTTTTGCGTAAGATGCCGTTAAATCGAATTCGATCGAATGGTTATGCATTCTTGATAGAATTGACTTACGTTGCCAACTTATTAAATTTTTCATTTGTAGAGTGCCCATTTTATTTTCCCAATAGAGAAAGCGGGCGATCGAAGATGTCGCTTCGCATCCAGCTTGAAGCCGCGTATCGAGTATGGAGGATGCGCTGGGAATACAGGGACTTGATAAGGGTGGATTGAAGAATTAATTCCTTGGAATATCCATAGAATCTTTAATTACTTTTGATAACCTCGCCCACTCATCGATACTCAAGGTTTCCGCCCTCCTCGATGGCTCAATATCAGCACTGATTAATAATTTCTTTGTCAATCCGGTACTCCAGCGCATTCCACCAGCAATTGAATTTCGAAGGGTTTTTCTTCTTTGGCTGAATCCTGCTTTCGCCAGTCGAAATAATAGGGGCAGGAGATCTTGGTGCACAATGGGGGTGACATGTTTGTCTATACTGATCACTGCTGAATCAACTTCAGGTTCTGGGTAAAATGCTTCTGCTGGAATAAGAAATTCAATCTCTGGACTGCCGAATATCTGAACACTTAAAGCTAAAAGGCTAAAACTCCCCGGTTTCTCACATATCCTCTCAGCAACTTCCTGTTGAAGTGTGAGAACCATTATCCCAGGTGCATATTTGGATTCAATCAATAAGCGGATTACAGCTGAAGAGATATAGTAAGGTATATTTGCAATTACTTTATATTCTCCCAGTATTAATTCCCCAAGATCCAGTTCAAGTATATCTCCTTGTATTAATTCTATATTATTAAATTTAGAGATTGCTTGCTGGATTATTGGAATAAATCGTTTATCTATTTCAACTGCTACAACTCTGTGGGCGTATTCGGCAATTTTTAAAGTCAGGTTACCAAGCCCTGCTCCAATTTCAAGGATTGTTTCATTATGCTTGATTGATGATGCGTCAACGATTTTGTTTATATAGGACTCATCGATCAGAAAATTTTGTCCTAATCGATTATCTAGTCTTACACCATATGATTTGATAATCTTGAGCAGGCTTGCACTGGAACTACTCACGGGCAGGTTGTTTGTTCCTGTTTCTCCGGCCATTCGCCTGATTTGAATTTGTCAATATAACTTCGAAGGACTTCCATATCCGCAGTGGTAGCATACGTTTTATTCTTCATTTGCGGGCTGTATATATAACCACTTTCAAGGATATCTATGGGCAAACTGGAGAATATCAGGTTCTCACTCTCCACTTTAGGTAATAAGCATGCCAGTTGTCCCAATTGTTCCAGGCTCAAATCTGTTAGCACTGAGCCGTGGAATGAGGAAATTATTTTGGGGATCCGTGGAAGAACATCAGGGCTCAAAAGTTTTTCCCTTAGCGCGCATATTACAAGGTTCTGGTTGTCAGCCCGCTTGTAATCGCTGTATCGTTTTCGAATTCGGGAAAACTTAACCGCCTGCTCACCGTTAAAGTGATTGTTACCCGCGTAAAAATATCCCATATCGCGTGTATGCTTGTCAAGAGGTGTGCCGTCTACATCCTCAGGCAGGTATAAGTCGATACCGCCAACTGCATCGATGATTTCTTCAAACACATACATGTTGAGGGCTCCATAATGATCAGCTCTCAAATCCAAGTTTTGATTAATTGTTCTAGCAACAAGTCCTGGTCCTGCTCCTGGTCCGCTGTAATAATTCATTCCCGGACCGCCGTAGAAAAATGACTGGTTGATTTTGCCGTGAGTTATCCCATGGTCTTCAATTTCCGGGATCTCAACCCAAAGATCGCGTGGTATAGAAAGGACTGTCACCTTGGGTGTTACAAAATCTACACGGGCAATTCTGATAACATCTGCAAGCCCGTAAGTATAAGAAAGATCTTTTGTATCGATGCCTATTCCAAGAATGTATATCAGAGGAGGTCCACCGCATAGCGGCGCTTCCGTTGGCGTTGGGACACTTGTTTTGGTTGGAATATTGGTAGGGGTACTTTTTTCTACACTTGGTTCGTTTGAAGTTGCTGTAAATGCTATTTCTGGATTGGAAGTTGGATTAACATCCAATAATTCTGTCTGTGTGGGAATTAATGGAGTGTTCGTCGGCAATTCCAAACCTGGTCCCAGAGGCGCAGACCAAGTCGCGCGAGCTCTTGGGTATAGAATAACACCAATGATAACAATTATAAGAAAGCCGCCTAATACAATGAAAAACAATCTGTGGCGTTTTAGGGTTTGATCTGGTTTCTCCATATTGAATTCAAGTCCTAATGGAAAAAATCTAAATTTGTCTCGCAAAAATACGGAAACTTCGAAATTATATCACCGCGAAGATTCTATAAAATTATTAAACGGTTCAACAATACAGATTGTACTTGCCTAAGGTATAATTTTTTGAACGAAATTTTATTGAAAATGGATTAATAATTGAAGCAAGGTTGCAGTTGAAAATTGTCTTCTTAACAAGTAATTTTTGATTCTGTCTTTCTCTGGTGGTTGTAAAAAAATTTCAGACCGACAGAATTTTATATCTATACCTATATTTATTCTCTTGATATTAATTGCGTGCTTTTTGGTAATATTCAGTTCAATTTTGACTTTCTTTTTAGAAAAATTGTTGTTTTTCTTTGAAAGTAAAATAAAGCGTTACCGTTTTACTTTTGTGCTTGGTTTTTTGGCTAGCATGATAAGTTGCATGCTGATCGCTGATTCTCTTCCAGGTTCATTTCTCTATGCAGAGAATCAATATAGTAACCTGATTGAATGGGGAGTCTATTCGGCATCTGCATTCATCGGTGCATTCTTGGGCTGTTTGATTGTCACCTGGAGCAAAGGGGAATTGTGGGAGAACAATTCTCCACCTTCAATTGACATTGAAAATGAAGTGCTTAAGACCCATAATCAAATTATTGGTATTCCGGAGAGTGATTCATTACTGAAACGAGGAGTTGATTTGTTTTTGTCAATTTTCGGGATACTAATTACCTTGCCTTTATGGTTTTTTACTCGAGTTGTAAATTGCTTGTGAAAACCGGAAGCAGTTGTTGAGTTCCAACAAAATCCCCAGGCTTTCCTTGATTTTATTAAAACCTAAAGAAAAAGAAAGATGCTTAAGAAAATCATCTCAGGTGGACAAACAAGTGCCGACCAGGCTGCCCTTGATGCCGCAATTAAACTGGGAATTGATCATGGAGGATGGATACCAAAAGGCCGAACCACTGAAACCGGTATATTGCCTGAAAATTATAACCTTCAAGAAATGCCCACCGATGATTATCTTAAATGTATAGAAAAAAACGTAAAAGATTCAAAAGGCACGCTCATCA
>JBJYWI010000113.1:0-8487 GCA_046259385.1 Anaerolineales bacterium | reverse complement strand
AAATAATTGAATATGATCTCAACAAAAGTGAGCAAGAAGCTCTTAAATTATCCGCTCAAGGAGTCGCGGATAATATTTCGAAATTGAAATTTTAAAAATATAAACCTAACCGGAGGAACTATGCAGCTTAAAAAAAGACTTCAAATAAAAATTCCTGAAATGAGGGATAGAGTATCAAGGTTGCTTCGAGTAGCTTATGACACTAAGGTAAGTGAGGTGACCATTGGGCAGGTCTTTGGAGGGATGCGTGGAGTCAAGGGACTTGTTTCAGATATATCCTCCGTACATCCAATCGAAGGCATACGCCTGCGCGGACTTACCATACCTGAAATTCTGGACACCCTGCCTGTATCAAACGGATCAGAAATCCCGCTTGTCGGCGGGTTGTATTTCCTGCTTCTAACGGGTGATATCCCCACTTTAGACGAAGCCTTGGAAATTGAGCAAGAATGGAATAAAAGATCTCAAATTCCAGATTACTTGATAGATTTGCTTAAGAGTATGCCTAAAGATACTGCCCCAATGACGCTATTTTCTCAAGCAATCCTGTCCCTACAGGCTGAATCCCAATTTATGAAGATGTATCTCGAAGGTATGCGAAAGGAAGATTATTGGGAGCCAATGTTGGAGGATAGTTTAAACCTCACTGCAAAACTACCTTCGATTGCAGCCATCATTTACAGTTTGAAGCACAACCATGGTGAAATTGTTAAACCCCACAGTGAATTGGATTGGGGAGCAAATTTTGCACGGATGATGAAAGTGAAGGATATAAAATATGAGGAATTTTCACGCCTCTACTTTATTATCCACTCTGATCATGAACTGGGTAATGTAAGCGCACATGCAACTCACCTGGTAGGCTCATCATTATCGGATATTTACCTATCCGCATCCGCGGGAATGAATGGGCTTTCAGGACCACTCCATGGAAGAGCGAACCAGGAATCACTACGCTGGTTGCTGGAAATTTATGATAAATTTGGGAAATTGCCTTCTAAACAGGAGGTTATTGACCACACCTGGGAAACGTTGAATTCCGGTCAGGTAATTCCAGGTTATGGACATGCAGTACTCAGAAAAACCGATCCGCGTTTTCTAGCTCTGCTTCAATTTGGCAAGAAACATATCAAGGGAGATGAAATTTTTGATCTGGCGAGATTAGTTTATAAAGTAGTCCCAGAAGTCCTAAAAGATCAGGGAAAAGCTAAAAACCCCTGGCCAAATGTAGATGCGATTAGCGGTTCCCTTCAAATGCATTATGGGGTGGATGATTGTGACAGATTCGGAGTATGTGGTTTCTACACTGTTCTCTTTGGTGTTAGTCGAATTCTTGGTGTGTCATCAAACCTGGTCTGGGCACGTGCGATAGGCCAACCGATAGAACGACCGAAATCGTTGACAACCTCAGCGTTGGAGGAATTAGCTTGCTGAAATAATAATTAAAAACTAATTAGTAAAAAGGGATCCAATTTAGATTTATTTGGATCCCTTTTTGTAATATTATTTAATTTATTCACGGAACTGGTGTTGCCTCTGTAACAATCCCTATCCAGGTGAACACGCGCGTTTCACTAACTGCACCTGCAGATTCCCAGATAGGGTTTCCATCATCGTCAGTGCCTGTTTGCCGAACAGGCGTAACCCACCATCGGATTACATGTGGAAGACTATCATTCACCAGGAATGAATTGGGGACATTAAATTTCGAGTCCGTCACATAATCAGTCAGCTTACGTCCTTCTCCTTCAGTTATATCCTCTATCGAGACTGCATATGCTTCATTCTCCCTCAAAGCGCCAACAGACGCCCACTGGAGAGAAATAGAATCAATACCTGGATTAAATGGTGCACCATCTTGGGGTAAAAGCAGGCTGGCGGCTGGATATGGAGGGGGGAGTGTTGGCGTTGGAGTGGGTCCAGGGGTGGCATTACGCCGGCAAAGAGGTATAACTAAATTCTGGTTGAACATGACAACATCGCTTACCAGCCCGTTATATTCACGGATTGCTTCAACGGGTATATTGTAATTCAATGAGATACTGCTGAGTGTGTCATTTTCTTGCACCGTGTACTCAATTTTTTCGCATGCAGCTTCGGTTGCTTCTGCAGGACTGAATGTCGAAGTCGGTAAGGACGTCGCAGTTGGGGTCGGTTGAGGTATCAACAGCCTTTGACCTTCATACAACGTACTGCAATCAGCAGGCAGGTTATTCAGTAATACAATACTTTGTATAGAAACACCAAATGAAAATGCAATCCCTCCACAACTATCACCAAGTTTAACGGTATATACGAGTGGGGTGGGACTTGGCTCAGGGGTGAAAGTAGAAGTTGGCGTAGAAGGAGTTGAGGTTACAGTAATGGTTGCAGTAGAAGTTTGGGTTGGGGTGATGGTGTTCTCGACAGAACTGGATGAGTTAGAGCGAAATGCAAAATAAAATACCAATGCACCTACGATAATTAGTAAAGCAATAAATCCAAGTAAAGCTGGAAGTCCGAGGGTAATACGAGGTAATCGACTTCCCTCAACTGCTTTTTCTGGTCTTGTTGTTTTCTTCCTGCTTGCTAGCTCTGCGCCGCAAACCAAACAGCGAGTAGCATCCTCAGCAATGCGAGTCCCACAGGTTGGGCAAATTTTTGTGGGAGAATTTTGAATCTCAGATGTCATCAATACTCATTCCAATAAGTTAGTACACCCAAAAAAAACTAAGCGATTATACCAGTCTTCATTACTGGTAGATTTTAGCTTTCTCTCTCGAGTAATTCTATGGTTAGTTCCATTAATGCATCAACAGCATCTTTTTCTGGATTTAGAGAATTTAAGGCTTCTACTGCCCGGTTAGTGAACTCACTCATCTGAGACTGTGTATATTCCTTTGCTCCTTCATTTTCCAGCTCTTTTACAAGAAGAGGAATTTCCTCATAACTAATTCCACCTTGTTCCCATTTTTTTGCGAAATTACCGCCTTTTTCAAGCCCATATAGTATTGGCAGTGATTTTTTTCCTGTCATTAGATCGCTACGAGTTGATTTGCCAGTTGAAACCTGATTTCCCCATATCCCCAGGTAATCATCTTTAATTTGAAACGCAAGGCCTAGGTTATACCCAAAATCTCTATAAAGTTTTTTCTGCTCGGAACTTGCCTTTCCGCATACCGCTCCAATTTCAGTAGCGGCAGCAATTAAATCTGCGGTTTTATATCCTATCATCTTCCAATAGGTATCTATTGACATTCCTATCCGGGTTTCATATGCGATATCAAGATGTTGTCCTTTAGTTAGCCTGTAACTCGCTTCCAGTAAAATTTTTTGAGCGCTCAAAGCAATTTCACCCCCAACTTGATCTCTCAGCTCAAGCATTTTGATTTGGGCAATAGCAAATAATGTATCACCTGTATTTATCGCCTGAGGAATACCCCAAATACTCCAAATTGTTGGACGCCCCCTTCTTAATTCACTTCGATCCTGAATATCATCATGTATTAGTGAAAAATTGTGAACAAGTTCGATTGAAACTGCTGCATTTAAAGCTTTTTCCCAGTCGGCACCCAATGATGAAGTTGAAATTAAAAGCAGTAAAGGGCGTATCCTTTTACCTGCTATCGATTTATTTGAACTTATTCCTGACCATCCCATATGATGAACCAACATTTTATTCAATTCCTCCTGACCTTTTTCATCAGTCAGGTTGACAGCCCTCTTAAGTCCATCTTCAATTTCAGGAAGCAAGTTCCTTCTAAATCGATTCAACGCCATTGAACACACTTATTCTATATGAAATAAAACTGATTCATCTAAACCACTCAGGTTTTTCACACCGCTGCTAAACATGCTTATCCTTATCTCAGCCATTATTATTTCGATAGTGTCAAAAGTGTTTTCGGCTGAAACTTGCGCGGCTTTTAATAACGGGCTTGCTAATCCACAAAGATTTGCTCCCAACGCGATACATTTAGCAATGTCTACTCCATTTCTTATCCCTCCAGATGCAATTAACGGCATATCGACTGAAACATTCCTTACATTCCTAATCGCATTACTTGTTGGAATCCCCCAATTAACAAATGAGGATGCTATTTGGGCTTGTCTATCATCTTCAGCCCGATACATTTCCACCTGTGACCAGGATGTACCGCCAGCTCCGGCAACATCAATTGCAGACACACCGGCGTTCATGAGTAGTTTTGCATCCTGGGATGAAAATCCCCAACCAACCTCTTTAACGACTACAGGTTTTGCAAGTTTTTTACATATCTCTTCAATCTTCGTATATAAATTTCTAAAATTAGTATCCCCCTCAGGTTGTAATGCCTCCTGGAGTGCATTGAGGTGAAGAACAAGAGCATCAGCATCTATCATCTCTACAGCACGTTTACACTCATCAGGTCCGTACCCGTAATTCAATTGGACTGCCCCCAAATTTGCAAAAAGAAGAATGTCCGGAGCGTATTTTCTTATCGAGAAGGTTTTTACCTGATTGTTGTTCTCAATCGCAACTCTCTGGGAGCCAACACCCATAGCAATTCTGGCTTCCTGAGCAGCAATCGCCAGCTTCCGGTTTATGTCTGCCGCTTCGCTGGTTCCTCCAGTCATAGATGAAATTAATACAGGCGCGCTCAGTTCTTTATTAAAAAAAGACAGGGATGTATCAACCTCACCAAGATCAATCTCAGGTAATGCGCGATGGATAAATTGATAACGCTCCAGCCCGGTTGTGAGACTGGAACGTACATCGTTTTCGAGATTTATGCGTATATGGTCAGACTTTCGAGATTTGATATTCGTAACTTTTCCCATAAAAAAGTGTTCTACTTAGTTGATACAATCTTACCAGTGGGTATATCGAGTGTCAACTTTTATTGCTGCTGTATGAATTTATTATTTAAATGCAAATGGATGCCAATTAATAGAATACTTGACATATAAGATATCAAGGTTACAATTGGTGTCTGGAAATTTTATTAATTCGAAGGAGGATATTCAATGGCCGAAACCTTTGCAGAGGTAAAAGAAATAATCGTGGATTTGCTCGGGGTCGATGAAAGCAAAGTGACACCTGATGCTCGTTTTCGAGAAGACTTAGAAGCAGACTCATTAGATTTGGTTGAATTAATAATGGCGTTTGAAGACAAATTTGGCGGTGAAATTTCCGACGAAGATGCACAAACGATCTCAACCGTTGGTGAGGCTGTAACCTACATCGATGACCGAATGGTTAAAGAAGGATAATCGCAGTTAAGTCTTCTTTCCATGCTTAAGGGGCTGTCTTCAATATTACAGACAGCCCTTTAATTATTTAATTAATTTAATAATTGAGGTATCTCACCAGGATGCTTAGCAACACGCACACCAACATCCTCAAGTGACCGGATTTTCCCCACTGCGGTACCAGCACCACCTTCAACAATTGCCCCGGCATGTCCCATGCGCTTTCCAGGAGGGGCTGTTCGACCAGCTATAAAACCAACGACTGGTTTTGTCATATGATCCGATATAAAACCAGCTGCAATCTCTTCATCCGACCCACCAATTTCCCCGATCAAAATTATTTTCTCTGTATATGGATCATCTTCAAACATTTTTAAACAATCAACAAAATCCGTACCATTAATTGGGTCACCACCAATACCAACGCAGGTGCTTACCCCGATATTCTCGCGTTTTAATGCGTATAAAACTTCGTAAGTAAGTGTACCTGACCTGGAGACTACCCCTACCGTGCCTGGTATCGCAATATTTCCCGGGATAATCCCAACTTTTGATTCCCCGGGTGATAACAATCCAGGGCAATTTGGACCTACCAGTCGCGACCCTTTCTGATCAAGATAATTTCGAACCTTCATCATATCTTGGACAGGTATCCCTTCCGTTATACAGACAATCAACCTCAAGCCTGCATCACAGGCTTCAAATATTGCGTCAGTTGCAAATCTAGCAGGAACAAAGATTACACTTGTATTCGCTCCGGTCGCATTCACCGCTATATTTACTGAATCGAATACCGGAACTTTACCCTCCAATACCCATTCGCCACCTTTGCCAGGCGTTACACCAGCAACTATCTTTGTTCCATAATCAGCCATCTGCGTGGAATGAAAGGTACCTTCACTCCCGGTGATTCCCTGCACCAACAGACGTGTATTCTTGTCAATCAATATGGTCATAATTATTTTTTTACCTTAGAAAACTGCACAGCTTTTTGGGCAGCCTCGGCTAATGTCTCAGCTGTTATCATTTTTGCGTCTGATAAGATCCTCAATCCCTCCTCGGCATTGGTTCCCACCAACCTTATAACAATAGAAATTTCTGTTTGAATCCCTTCCAAAGCTGCAAGAATTCCCCTCGCGACCTCATCCCCACGGGTAATTCCCCCAAAAATATTTATTAGTATTGTGTTCACCTTCGAATCTGCCAATATGATCCTAAAAGCCGCAGCGACTTTATCCTCCCCAGCTCCGCCTCCAATATCTAGGAAATTCGCGGGAGATCCACCATAATATTTTATTATGTCCATTGTGGTCATGGCTAATCCAGCTCCGTTAACCAAACAGCCAATTTCCCCATCCAACTTAATGTACACAAGTCCATATTTTCTAGCTTCTACTTCCGAAGCCGCATCAACATCCAGGTCTCTCTTTTCTTCTAGTTCCTGGTGGCGAAACAGTGCATTGTCATCAATAACCATTTTGCCATCAACTGCCAGCAACTTACTTGATTTTGTTATTACCAGCGGATTAATTTCCACCAAAGTCGAATCTGTTTGGCAATAAATTTCCCATAGTCTGGATGCTGTATAAACAAATGCTTTCCATAGTTCACGCGGCAGATCAATTCCAGCTGCAATATCGCGAGCCTGATAGTCTCTTAAACCCAGAAGTGGGTCAATATAGGTTTTAATAATCTTTTCAGGCGATAATCTCGCTACCTCTTCAATATCCACCCCACCTGCCGAAGAGGACATCATGACTGGTTTCCGTTTTGTCCTATCATTTGTAATACCCAGGTAGATCTCATCTTCGATTTGCGCCGCCTGTTCAACCAGCACCTTCCTTACCGGCAGTCCTTTTAAATGCATTGAAAGTATTTCGGATGCAATTTCATAAGCTTGTTCAGGTTTTTTCGCTAATCTGATCCCTCCAGCCTTCCCTCTTCCACCAACCAGTACCTGTGATTTGATGACTACTCGATCATTCAATTCCCCAGCGATAACTTTTGCTTCCTCCGCGGTAACAGCGACCCTTCCTACAGGAATGGATATGCCATAATCAGCAAATATTTTCTTAGATTGATATTCATGCAATTTCATACAGGTAAAACTCCCACTTACTAACGCAATAACCCCTTTTCTTAAAATGATTATACCATGTGCATTATTAGGCAATTTTATCGATTTTTAATGCTTTTTGCCTGATTCCTCCACTCTGATATAATCTTAAAATAATTTTCTAATCAGAAATTCCTATTTATTTTTCTAGCTTTCAAAATAGTTGATTTACAAGAGGGAGAAATTATTTTATATGAATTCAAACAATCTAAAAACCTCCGATTTCATTCGCGAGATTATCAACAGTGACATCGAAAGCAACAAATTTGGCGGCAGAGTGCACACCCGGTTTCCGCCTGAACCCAATGGTTACTTACACATAGGTCACGCAAAATCAATCTGTTTGAATTTTGGCGTCGCTGAAGAATTTAATGGAAAATGCAATTTACGATTTGATGATACAAATCCCAGCAAAGAAGATATCGAATATGTAAATTCAATTAAAGATGACATTCACTGGTTGGGTTTCGATTGGGAGCAGAGGGAATACTATGCATCTGATTATTTTGAGAATTTATACAATTTTGCGGAAAAACTGATCTTAAAAGGGAAAGCGTATGTCGACGATTTAACTGCTGAAGAAATTAGAGAATATCGTGGCACTCTAAAAAATCCTGGCAAGAACAGCCCATTCAGGGATAGATCTGTGGAGGAAAATCTATCGCTATTTAGAGGAATGCGAGACGGCGACTTCAGCGATGGATCGAGGGTTCTTCGCGCAAAAATCGATATGAGTTCGGGTAACTTGAATATGCGGGATCCGGTGCTTTATCGCATTCTGCATGAATCTCATCACAGGACCGGTGATAAATGGTGTATCTATCCAATGTATGATTTCGCGCATGGACAGAGTGATTCGATTGAAGGCATTACTCATTCGTTGTGTACTCTTGAATTTCAGGATCACCGACCCCTATACGATTGGTTTTTAGATGAATTGGAAATTTACCACCCACAGCAAATTGAATTTGCCCGTTTGAACCTCACCTACACCGTATTGAGTAAAAGAAAACTGCTTCGCTTGGTTCAAGGCAATTTTGTGACTGGTTGGGATGATCCGCGAATGCCGACAATTTCTGGTATGCGCAGGCGCGGATATTCACCTGATGCGATAAAGAATTTCTGCAACTTGATTGGTGTAGCTAAAAGTGATAGCACTG
>JBJYWI010000112.1:0-4482 GCA_046259385.1 Anaerolineales bacterium | reverse complement strand
TGGTTACCCGCCGCCTGCGCACAGACGGCGACGAGCGCGGCATGCTGGTTTACGGGTATAAGTTTAGGCCGCGATTAGAGCGCGTGAACTGAGACATTAGCAAAGAGATATTGTTAAACCTTCTGGAGATCAAAATCCAGAAGGTTTTTTTCTATAATGTACACCCTCAATAAACTTTAACTACACACAGCTCGCTATTCTCTCCGAAGGTGCTATCTCACCTAGACTCTCTAACACAGCTTAACCAATGAGAGCCTATCCCCTGTATAGGTGATTGCCTGATTATGGAGAGACTCCCTGGTTATGGCTTATTTACGTTTTCCCTCAACTAAGAATGCTCCATTCTAGAAACAAAAAATTAGGGCGATCATGACACCAGTATGGTATTCACTCTGAACGCAGCTCTTTCAGATATGCTTCAGCGTTTGTTTTTAACTCGCGAATGATTTCTCGATCCTTGTAAAGTTCCAGGAAGGTCTCAAATTCTGTGATAGCTTTATCTTTGTCTCCTTTATCCATGTAATACATCCCTTGGATGTAGTGAGGCCGATCATATTTTGGCTCTAGACTCACCGCTTTTTCAGACGCCTCCAGCCCGAGGTCGGGTTCATTACTGTCATAATAAATGAACGCCAGATTTGTGTGACCATAGGTATCGTAAGGATTCGATCTGACAGCAGCCTCGGCTTCTCTACGACCCTTATTCAGATTCCCTTTTTCGTAATACACAAAACCCAGGCAACTGTGAATTTGCCAATCATCTGGAAACCTTGCCGCTAATTTCTGGAGTTCATTTAGAGCCACATCGAGATTCCCTTGTTCAATGAGGACCTGTGCCCGTGCAAGATGGCCCCCAGTATCGTCAGGATTCATTTCTATGGCTCTATCACTGGCTTCAAGAGCCTTGGAATATTCTTTTTGAGCGGAAAATATTCTGGCCAGAGCAAGGTACAAGTTCTCATCATCAGGTTGCAGCTCAATGGCTGATAACAACAAATTCTCAGCCCTCGCATATTCACCCAAATCCAAATATACGGATCCAAGGATGTATTGAGTATACCCATCCTCTTCTGCCATTTCCTCGGCAAGGCTTACCTCATGTTCCATCAAATCCAGCTGATCCTGTTGGTAGTATATACCCGCTAATACGGCATGAGGAACCCCCCATTGCGGTGCCAGTTCAGATGCAGTGGTTAGAAGTTCGATAGCCTGTTTAAATTCACCGCGTTGTTGATGGACTAAAGCCAGGAAGTAATGAGCGGTATCAAATTGAGGATTGAGTTCTATTGCTTTTCTCAGGTATGGCTCGGCCGTATCAGGATCATCCATTGCAAAATAGAAATATCCCAGGCCATACTGAGCAAAGTAGAAATCCGGACCAAGATCAACTGCTTGATGGAGCAGTGCTTCCGCTTCTTCAAACCGATCCTGATCCAGATATACCAATCCCAAACCCGCCTTCGCTGAGCCATCATCGAGACCAAGATCCATAGCATTCTGGAAAGATTGACCAGCAGATTCAGTTTCACCCATCCAATATTGGGTTAATCCTAATCCAAAGTAACCTTCCGCATATTGTGGATTAAGGAGAACGACGGTTTTAAAAGCTTCTTCCGCACCAATCATATCGCCTATATAATAGGAAATCCAACCCAAGGTATCGTAAGCATATGCTGACTCAGGATCGAGGTCGATCGCAACCTGACATTCTTCAAGTGCTTTATCAACTTCCCCTAAATTTGCGTACACCCACCCCAAATTGCTGTGTGCGATTGTAAAGTCAGGGCTGAGGCGAATGGCTTCTTCTAACTCCATTCTCGCCCCTTCATAATCCCCCTGAGCGATAAGCTCTAATGCATAGTCATTGTGACTGAGAGCAGGATCAGGGTTGAACACTTCCGGATCATTGAAAAGAATGCTGAATGCTGATAACCCCAGTATTACCGCAGCGATAGATAGCCAGGCAGGATAAAAATTTCTATCGGCAGGAAATGATCTATCTCTTCGAATGCCCGCCAGTCTCCCCATCCAATTGGTGGTCCTACGCGCAGCCATAATGCTCGAAGTGTAGTAGTAAGCTCCACAAGTCAGCAACAAAACAAGATAGATCACACCAGATATACCCCAGAATTCGAGTGCACGAAGCGGGTAATATATACCCCCAAGAGCAAGCACACTGCCAGTGATATTAATGGCTTCAATGGTTAATCCAGATCCGGAATCGGAAAGCATCAATGAAAAATAATCTGCGATCATGCTTCCCTGCGGAATGCCGTAGATCGCTAATGAAGCAGCTACTACAGCCAAAATTATGCCAAGCATTTTCTGAGTCACCTGAGCGCGGACCAGTCCCCAAAAGATCAGTTGTTGTAACAGAAGACCTCCGAGGAAAGCCATAGCGATAAACGGTGTCCAGGTCAGGATGATTAATATAATCGACCCCTCCTCAGGAACAATACTCGAGATACCTAAATTAATCCAATAATCCAGGATGCCGATCGTCATTCCGATAGCAACCGAACCAAGCAGTACACAGGTGACTGGCAGGAATGTTGAAAGGCCCCCTGCCAGCGGGGGTGTCCTGTATCGCCTGTACAATTCTCTCAAGTGCTCAACAACTTCCTTATCCTCTCCATACTCAATCACTGCTTCAAAGCAACGAATGGCACCCTGGGGATTGTTCTCCTCCAATTTTGCTTCACCCAGTTCCTTTAGCATTGCTAAATTTTTGTGCGGATTTCTTTCGCCACCTCTGGCAAGCTTGAACAAAGCTCTGGGTGTGTAAATAAATCCGAACGGAATGCCTATCCAACCTATCGTTGCGGTGATGAAACTGGCGAGAAAAGAATAAAGATTGCGGTGTCTGCGACACCATAAACCAGAAAATTCTCTCCGGAACGTTATAAACACTAGACTGATCACGAAAGGATATTCCGAATATCGCAAAGTCTCGTCTACCCTGCCGCAGGAATCACAGGCTAGCACCTTGTTTTCGTTAGGATTTAAAAAGGCAAGATCAACAGTATGTTCCTCTTCAGTTGGAAAGGACAAACTGGTGTGATCATCCAAAACTCTTTTTGCACTTATTGAAGTAAAGGGGTCGGAATGCCCTGTGGCATTCCGTAACGCAGCCAAGGCTTCATCAGGTAAAAGTTCCATTTCCCCTAATTGCTTTAAAGCTGCATATCTTTTCTCGATGTCTTCACTTTCCAGATCTTGGATTAAACTCTCAATGGATAACATTTTCCCTCCTCAAATTAAGATAGAATTATCAAATTTTCATAATGAATTGCATTAGATAATCCTCCCACATTTTCTTCTTCATTCATTTATTTATAGCACAGGAAAAATGCCAAAACCAGTTCATGTCCTGCCAAAAAATATCATTGCAGGAATTTACTTTACAAGTTATTCTCCCCTGAGTTAAATTAATTTCTTCTTCCATGTTAGAAAATTAGGTCAATCTTCCAATATTCCCTGTTAAGGTTAATTTGCTAGACAATTCTTAAACCATGGATGTGGTGAGTGCCATTGTCCACATTTCTCAATCCAGTAACCCATCCCTAGAAATGATCATCAAATATCGTAATATCCCCACCCTAACGTAATAGCAAAATTAAATGCAAATTCTATGGAGCTAAATAGATGTTAATCCATCAAATGTAATGCGTTTATCAAGACTATGATCACTTCGAATCCGTGAGTACGCATAGAAAAAATGAATCAGTTTGAACCTTGGAAATCGGGATTTTCCTCAGGAAAAAAAGAGCATCCTCCCACTGATTCATACTTTAATAAGGATTTTCCTTAAATCAAATATACAGAAATAAGTTTCGACCTCGCCTCGAGCGGGTGAACTGAACCTCTTATCATTGACATACAAAACCTTCCGGATTAGAACGCTGGAAGGTTTTCTCTTCAATTTGCTGATCTTACTGTAAATCGGTTGTTGATTCCGGAATACTAACGCCTTTCCCGGTAATAATCACCTGGACACCACACAGAGTTAATGATCATCCACGAGTATTCCCCTCTGGCTTCACTCTTCCTCCGGCTCCGCCAGGCGCAGCTTCAGAAAGACCCAGGGGGCACCAAACAGGGCCCAGAAGGTGACTGTTCCGTAACGGAAATAGCGCAAAATCAAGCCAAGGGTGCTCTCATCGGGTGCCACCAACCCAAAGAGCACATCCAATCCATAGTAAACCACTAGCACGCCAGCCATCCCAAGCAGGTAGCGTCCGATGCGCTTCGCCCAGCTGCCTTTGGTCTGGAAGGAGGCACACTGGCGCATCAATGTATAACCGGCACCGATGCCGAAGGTAGCTCCAGCCAGTGAAAAGTAATAGGTTGTGCTGCGCGCCTGGGTGGAGAAACGAGCCCACTCCGCCGGGTCTGGTGAAGAAGCGATCAACAGGGTGACCAGCCAACCCACCAGGAGCATCACGATCGAAACCAGGAAACTTATCCCGATCAACATACCCG
>JBJYWI010000111.1:0-3612 GCA_046259385.1 Anaerolineales bacterium | reverse complement strand
ACCAAGACCTTCTCCCACTCCCAGACGAATTGCCGCACCGAGGTTTATTTCCTTACCGAACTCAGCCAATTGCTCTGTTCTTACCAGCGCTGACCGTAATCGAGTGAGGTCGCCTTCTTTAAGTTCTGGGAAATGATTATATAACCATGCAGCTACGATAAAATCTAAAACTGCATCACCTAGAAATTCAAGCCGTTCGTTGTCCTCAAGCGCATCCGGATTTTCGTTAAGGTAAGATCGATGGGTAAGCGCACGGCTTAACAACAGATAATCCATGAATGGCAGATTGTTTCTATCAGCAAATTGTTGGGGTGTTTCTTCCGGACCAATTAAATTATTCTCATTCATTTAGATATATCCACAATTTTAATAATTGAATGAAATCAAATTTTGCCCTGAACGGGATTATTTCATATAATTCTTGGAACTTGTCAACGAAACCGGAATATTATAAGCTATTTAAAATTAGGGGATCCCATTTATGCTCTCAATTATTCCTGTTTTGATTTATGTTACAAGTCCCTGTTTTTCAATCTTAATACCCTGAATAAGTATTTTGATATTTCCATTTTCTCCCGATTACCAAAAAGTGAAATTCAATTCTCAGGTTGTTTCACTTTTTAAACCTGAGCCTGTTAGTATTGCTACAATTGGACTCGGGAAATTATCAATGCTTTGTTCGATCGCCTTATATACAACAGCAGAAGTTGGTTCAACGTAAAAACCCAGTCTGGCCAATTCTTTCTGACCCTTTTTTATTTCAAATTCATCAACAGCGAGCATCTCACCACCAAATTCTTTTAATAACTCCAGAATAACATCGCCCCTCAAAGGGTGTTTTATCCGGACACCTTCAGCAATTGTCTCGCCTTCAGTAAGCAGACTTAATCCTTGCGCGCCATACTTATATACAGCCCAAATAGGTGCACATGCGCTTGCTTGAACACCGATTATCTTAGGCATCCGCTTGATAAATTTACCGGTTAAAAGTATTGAAAAACCATAAATGATCCCCAATAATAAACTTCCCTGCCCAACTGGAAGGATTATGGTCCCTGGGGTCTGTTGCATTTGATCGTATAGTTCAAACGCGATAGTAGCAAATCCATCAATTCCAATAGGAAAATAAACATGGGAAGCATAACAGGCTCCTGATTCTGCTGCATTTTTTACCTCTTCCGCCGCAGCAGATCTTGGACCAGGAACTAGGTTGACTTTCGCCCCATGCGCTTCAATTTGTCTTCTTTTCGGGCCGGAGGCATACTCTGGGATATAAATGGTCGCGTTAATATTTGCCCTTACTGCGTAAGCAGAAAAGGATGAACCTGCATTCCCGGATGAATCTTCAACAGCAGACTTAACACCTCGTGATTTTAAGAAACTCACCAACAGCGCTGAACCTCTATCTTTGAAAGAGCCTGTAGGATTCAGATATTCAAGTTTAAATGCTACCTTATGGTTAAGTATATTGACCCAAACAAGAGGTGTGTCTCCTTCACCAAGATGTATCAACGGTGATTTTTTATCCAGATGGAAAAAATTTTTGTATCGCCACAATCCCGGCATCTCACTATCAATTTGTCTTAAATCAAAACTTTTTATCCCCGGATATTTATAGAAACCTCCACAGATAGTGCATTTATACGGAGTTCCTGTTTCCGGATATTCTGAGCCACAGTTTGAACATTTTACGTCGTTCACAAAACCATTCCTAAGTTGATTTTTATATTTGATCGCTATAATGCAACCGTTTGATTTTAATCTAATATCTCATTTGATTGTTCAAACCTGTCTAGAACCGAAAACAAGACAAGAAAATTTTTTCAATTTCCAAAAATTATACTGGTATAAATACAAATTCATGTCACTTTCCGTGGATATTTATCACAAAACATGGGAATATCCTGCGTGATATAATTGCGCGCTATGTCAACGGTGATGTCTAAATGGAAAATCGGTCTTGAAAAAACCAGTAAATCAAAATTTGGCCAAATTGCCACATTTTTTGGCGCAACAGAGATCACTTCAGAAACCTGGGACGATCTGGAAGCTTTATTGATTCAAGCAGACCTAGGAGTAGTTACATCCCAATATGTAATAACTAATCTAAGTGAGAGAGTAAAACAAGAGGGTATTACAAAATCCTCTGTTCTTCTGCTTGCTTTGCGGGATGAATTACGTAAATTGTTGATAAATCCTCCGCAGATTGAGTTCCTGGACCATCCTTCTGTTATCCTGATTGTGGGAGTAAATGGTTCGGGAAAAACCACAACTATCGCCAAGCTCAGTTACCAGTTTAATAATAATGGCAAAAAGGTTCTGCTCGGAGCCGCGGATACTTTCCGCGCCGCCGCCGTAGACCAATTGCAAATATGGGCAGAAAGGTTGGGTGTCGGTATTGTGTCCGGTCAACCAGGAGGAGATGCTGGAGCGGTAGCATTTGATACGGTCACATCCGGTATCTCAAGAGATGTAGATTTAATAATAATTGATACTGCTGGAAGGTTACACACTCGTTATAACCTTATGGAGGAATTAAAAAAAGTATACAGGGTTGTGGGTAAAGCGCAGCCAGGATCTCCGCATGCAGTCTGGTTGGTTATGGATTCCACTACAGGTCAGAATGCACTCCAACAAGCCCATGCATTTACAAAAGCAGTTAATGTAACTGGTGTGATATTAGCAAAACTTGATTCATCTGCCCGGGGAGGCATGGCATTTGCAATCCAAAGGGAACTAAATATACCGATTCTTTTTGCAGGTTTAGGTGAGGATCTCCAAGACCTCCAGTCTTTCAACCCAGATGCTTTTATTGATGGTATTCTATCAGGATGGGATTTATAGGGGGGCCAATTTGTTTTGTTGCTATAATTACTCTGAAAAAGACCGGCTGAATTATACCGGTTATGGAGACTAACCATGTTAGAAATGATTGAAAAAATTCAAGACTTTAACCAGAGAATTCAAAAACTCCAGGAGAGTCTTTGACCTGGCGGGGAAAAATAAAAAGATAGATGAATTAGAAAAACTTTCTGAAGCATCGGACTTCTGGAACGATCCTCAATCAGCCAAATCAATCATGAAGAAAATGGCTGTCCTGCGTAGTGAAGTCGAAAGCTGGGGGCAGCTTCAAAGCAGGATAAAGGATGCTCTTGAATTATCCCAAATGGAAGATGAGAGCTTAATTCCAGAGCTTGAAAGAGAGATTCAGGATATCGAACGGGAGTTGGGAAGGCGGGAATTTAATGCCATGCTCCCGGGTAAGTATGATTCGGGAGACGCCCTTTTGGCGATTCATGCGGGAGCAGGCGGAACCGACTCGCAGGATTGGGTAGAAATGCTCCAAAGAATGTACCTGCGCTGGGCAGAAGCGCATGGTTTTGATACTGAGATCCTGGATATGACTGAAGGGGAAGAAGCCGGTATCAAGAGCGTGACAATCTCCGTAAATGGTGATTATGCCTATGGGTACTTAAGACCAGAAAAAGGGGTCCACCGTCTGGTAAGGCTATCACCATTCGATTCTTCTCACCGTCGGCACACTTCATTTGCCTTAATTGAAGTTTTACCCCAGGTAGAAGAAAAACCGCAAGCTACCGAGGGCGTTTACGT
>JBJYWI010000110.1:0-1808 GCA_046259385.1 Anaerolineales bacterium | reverse complement strand
GGGCCGAACTTCGAGACTAACATTAGCGTAATAATAATCTCCGTCTTCTGTCAGGTATGTTCCTGAACCAATGTGTGCAACCCAGGGTTTTCTGCTATCTGAATTTGCATAAAGATCAAACTCAAGACCTTTATGATTTAACGTAAGTGGTCCGCCTCTGGTTCTTCTGTTATTTACTGTTTCAGGATTATAAGCAAATACCCATTCAAAAGAATAGTAATTCAAAAATTGATAATAACCATCCTGCCAGATGCCTTCCCATGTAATATTTCCATCAAAATCATAACTTCTGAATATAGCTCCGATAAGTTGAAAACTTCTAAAATAATCGGTTGGATCACGCCATGCATAACCACCACCGAGATGCATATTAATAACGTTAGCTCTCCAAAGAAATCCCATATCGTTTACATCAAATCTTGGTGAGATTACTCCAAAAGCAGAATTCAAAATCACATTACCTTTTTGTTTATTTAATGTGATTCTGCCGGCGTAACCGTTCATAGATGTTGCGTTACTATCTACACTATAATTTTTAGCATCAGGCCGCTGCAAATAGTGACGTGAACTTTCCTGTAGATCTATCATTCTCTGCGTTGTGCCTGTAACCCGGGATCCGCCAAACCATCCAGTGACCACATAGGTCTTTGACGAATCCAGAAATGTCCATCCATCAATTCCACCTGTTATTGCACTGCTATTAATTTCATTACGTAGTCTGTTATCTTTAAAATTCCTTGCAGTGATAGTTGAGATAAATCCGATTCCCTGTCTTCCTTCATCAATTTCATTTTGTGCTCTAAAAACACCGTAATATGTGAGTGGTTCTATTTCTGTTTTTGATTTTAAATCGCCGGTTTGCTGATGAACATATTCACGGTTCGTTACCGACTGAATTGCACCAACGTTCCATGTATCTCCAAGCTTACCGGTTAACTTAGCAGCCCCGAGAATGTGTGTCCCATCGGGGAAATCACTATAATCTGCGTCAGGGGCAGACCCTTGTGGTCGTCTTCCAATTCTTCTGCTATAAAAGAAATCAGGATTACTGAAGTTAAAACTCCAGTTGCTTCTTGATCCGCCGTAACCGAAATTAAAAATACTCGATCCTTCCACGAAAAATGGTCTCTTCTCAGAGAAAAATGTTTCAACATCACTCAGGTTTATAACTGCCGGATCAATTTCAACCTGGCCAAAATCGGGATTTATTGTGCCGTTAAGTGTCAGGTTCGTCCCTATTCCCATCTTTAAATCCACGCCCAAATCGAAATTCTGTTCGGAGCCATCGTTAAATGGATCACCTGCTTCATGTTGAAGATGTTGAGACTTGAATGTGAGATACGGCAATAGCTCTATATTCGCAGAAGATTTTATATTTGAAATTCCAAGCAAATCGGGAAAGCGAGATACAAACCCGCTTTCATTACGAGGAGTGTAAACTATGTAATCCCTTTCATTTCTTCGCGCTATCTCTCTTTTGAAATTTACCCCCCAGATCATATTATCAACCGTTTGAAACTTAAGTTGGGAAAAGGGAATCTTTATTTCTGCGGACCAGCCTTTGTTATCAATCGTTGCTTTGCCTTCCCAGACACCATCCCATGTATCATCATCCCATTCATCGTTATAGAGTGTACCATCGTAAAGAGTACCTGCAGAGGAAATACCAAAATAGTACCCAATAATTGGCAGCTGTGCCCGCCAATCGGGCATTCGGTAGCCCAAACCCAAAATCAAATTACCAAAAAACCAGCAAGTAACAGCAATTAATCTGATAAGAACAATACTATCAGCGCTAGTGGTACGTT
>JBJYWI010000109.1:0-10075 GCA_046259385.1 Anaerolineales bacterium | reverse complement strand
AATCCCCACTCTCTTTAGACTTGGGGAGGATGATGTATGCATCCGCAAGCTTGGCAGCCCTTTCTAAAAGTCGAGAGTGCAGGTAGAAAAGGTCACCAGGGTAAGCCTCCCGCCCTGGCGGTCGTCGCAGAAGTAAAGAAACCTGCCGGTATGCCCATGCATGTTTAGAAAGGTCGTCATAAACAACCAAAGCATCCATTCCATTTTCCATGAATTCTTCGCCAATCGCGCAACCAGCATACGGGGCGATATACTGCAGCGCGGCTGGTTCATCCGCAGAAGCCATCACAACGATGGTGTAATCCATCGCTCCAAATCTTTCAAGGGTGGCAACCGTCCTTGCTACTGCCGCTTTTTTTTGTCCAATTGCGACATAAATACAGAAAAGATCCTTCCCCTTTTGATTGATGATCGTATCAATGGCAATTGCTGTTTTTCCTGTTTGACGGTCGCCAATAATCAATTCCCTCTGACCGCGACCTATTGGTATCATAGAATCAATTGCCTTCAATCCAGTCTGTACGGGTTTGTCGACATCTTTTCGATCGACAACTCCTGGCGCGATGCGTTCAATTGGTCGGTATTTATCAAACTTGATCGGGCCTTTTCCATCAACAGGTTCTCCAAGCGCGTTTACAACTCTGCCAATCAAACCCTTTCCAACTGGCACAGAAGCTATTCTACCGGTTGAACGCACCGGCATACCTTCTTCGATCTCTGAATACTCTCCCATGATGATCACGCCAACATCATCCTTCTCAAGATTAAAGGCGATACCCATGACTCCATTTTCAAACTGGACCAGTTCCTGCGCTTTCACATCACTCAAACCCCCAACCAGTGCAATGCCATCCCCATCTTCAATTACATTGCCGATATCTCGCACTTCTAATGCTGGTTTGTAATCTTCAATCTGTTTCTTGAGATCTTGAGTGATTTGATTTATTAGATCGGACATCCGGCCTCCATGTCAAAATGTATAAGTTCTTTGAACGCGTTCGTTTTTAAGATAATCAAATCGCCTGTTTATATACCGCCGCCCGGATGGTTTATATAATCCGGGCGTGCTTCTGATTGCACCTTAATCGGAAAAGAAATGCAATCGGTTTATCTTCTCAATAAGTATTCTCCGATTTCTGCCAAATAATACCTGATCGGCAGGATATTGTCCAGTTTTGGGATTCACTTTTATGATATTCCACTTTTTACTGCTGGTCTGGTGGATGGCTTTTTGCATCCCTACCTAGCTCCTGTGAGCGGACATATGCTGCCCAGATTGCCCTCGAAATAGCTGTACGGAAACCTGCTTTCTCTAAATAATATAACGCTGCTGCAGAAGTGCCTCCTGGAGATGTTACCTCGTTTCTTAACCTCGCTAAGTGTACGGGATCTTCCCTTTTTTCGTAATAATCTACTGAACCTCGTACAGTCTGTGCAACCAGTTGTTCCGCAATTCTTCTGGGGAAACCAAGATGGACTCCAGCATCTACCATTGCTTCCATAAACAGAAAGACATAAGCTGGTCCTGTTCCGGATAAGGCGGTTGCCATATCGAGGTAAAATTCTTCTTCTACAAAAACCTGCTCCCCCAAAGCGCCTAATATCCTGCGGGTCATCTCAAGTTGATGATCTGAAACCTCTAAGGAAGGTGTCCAGACAGTGATACCTTTTCCGATTTGGGCAGGTGTATTTGGCATTGTTCGAACGATTATATTATGATCACACCCGCTGCTTATCTTTTCAATGCTTGCGCCTGCTACAATCGAAATAATCAAAGCCTCAGGTTTTATAAATCCTCGTATCCCTTCCAGAACCTTATCCAATCGCTGCGGTTTAACAGAAAGGATGATCACATCAGACCTGGAGGCTGCTTCAGAATTGTCAGTAGTGTAGCCAATTCCAAAGCAATCCTTTAATTCTTCTAACCGTTCCAAGCGCGGTCCTGCCGCGATTATCGATTCTGGTGGCGCAACGTTTTGGTGAACAAGACCGTATATCATACCCTCAGCCATTGCGCCTGGTCCAATAAATGAAAGAACACATTTTTCGAACATATATACATTCCAGTCCTTAATGAAAATTCTGAAGTGCAATCCTCAATCGAGATTCAACGTCCTCCGGTGCATGTCTTGGTATGGATTGTATCGCAGTTTGGGCTTCGACAATACTGTATCCTAGGCTGGTCAGTGCGTCCAGCACCTCTGCATCCGCCTCAGCAGTCTTTGGGCTAAACTCAATTACCAACTCAGAGGGGAATTGATCCTGCAGTTGCAGGATAATTTTTTGAGCGGTTTTCTTTCCAATCCCGGGAACCTGGAAAATGAGCTCAGCCTTCCCCTGCAGGATAGCGTGTCGCAGTTCATCAGGAGTCATAACGGAGAGGATATTAAGCGCTGAACGCGGGCCGACCCCATTCACGCCCAGCAGCAATGAGAAAAGCTGTTTTTCTTCCTTTGATTCAAACCCGTAAAGGGTGAGCGAATCTTCTCGAACAATCATCATTGTGAACAAAAAAATTTTTTCACCCGCCTGGCATTTTTCTAAGAATGGAGAAGTAACATATACATCCAATCCAACTCCCCCCATATCTATCGTGATGTTGTTTGGAGTGATTTCAAGTATTCTGCCACTTAAATTTGCTATCATGATTCAATCTTTCCCATCAATAAGCGATTTTAACTTTTCGCTGTGAATATGGCAAATCGCGACAGCCAGTGCATCCGCAGCATCATCAGGAGCAGGGATTTCATTTAGAGACAGCAGGGCTTTTACCATATTTTGCATTTGAGTCTTATCAGCCCGTCCGTATCCCGCTACAGCCTGTTTGACTTCAAGAGGAGAATACTCCGCCATACTAACACCTGCCTCAGCCAGAGCCAGCATAGCGACTCCTCTCCCTTGTCCCACACTTATTGCGGTTTTTACGTTCCTTTGAAAAAATAATTTCTCCACCGCTCCGCTCTCGGGTCGGTGGAGATCAATCAATTTCTTAAGTTGATGGTAAATTTTTAATAGACGTTGGTGTGGTGGTAGTTTCGGTGAGGTTTCAATCACACCATAGTCGACTGTTAGCAATAGACCATCCGCATTTGCCTGGATGAGACCATATCCTGTTGTTGCTGTACCCGGGTCAATACCTATCACCAACATGCTGGATCAGGCAGTTTCAAATTTCTCCATAACCTGATCAGTTAGCTGCAAGTTAGAAAATACTCTCTGTACATCATCCAACTCTTCAATGGACTCAATAGCTTTTAACACTTGGATTGCTTCATCAATTCCCAATTCAGTTTCATTGTTAGGAATCATTCGCAGCTCAGCTTCCTGAAGTTCAATATTTGCTTCTTTCAAACGGTCGCTGATTTCCTTAAAAGATTCTACTGCAGCAATAATTTCAACCAGTCCATCATCAAACGTGACATCATCCGCGCCTGCTTCAACCGCTAGTTCGAAAATTTCATCCGGGTTATAGTGATTCAATGGAAATGCAAAATAGGAAATCCGGGTAAACTGCCAACCTACTGCTCCCGCTTCAGCAAAGGTGCCTCCCATTCTGTTGAGTGTATGTCGTAAATCAGCTACCGCTCTATTCCGGTTATCAGTGACGCATTCAATCATTAACGCAATCCCCGACGGTCCATAACCTTCATATGTGATTTCTTCAATCTGGGTTCCATCTTTCAATTCACCAGTGCCGCGTTTTATTGCCCGCTCGATATTATCTTTGGGCATATTCTGCGATTTTGCTCGATCAATGGCGTACTGTAGCCGCAAATTCATGCCTGGGTCTCCGCCCCCTTCCCTCGCAGCGATTGTGATTTCCTTCGCCAACTTGGTAAAAACCTGACCACGCTTCGCATCCGCTGCATCTTTTTTGCGCCGGATTGTTGACCAGTGCGAATGTCCAGACATATTTTTTCTCCTGAACCGGTAAACTAGGTTCTTATTCCAATAATTTTGAACGAATTATGCCGCTTGAATTATACCAAATCAAGCCTCTTCCCCCTTTATGAAGCTCTCCGTCATTTCACGCGCAATCTCATCTTTATATTGTTTTGGAGGTGATTTCATAAAATAAGCGGCGGGGCCATATAATGGTCCAGACATTCCACGATCCAGACCAATTTTTGCACATCGAACCGCATCAATTATTACTCCAGCTGAATTTGGTGAATCCCATACTTCAAGTTTTGCTTCAAGATTGAGTGGGACATCACCAAAAGTGGTTCCTTCCATCCTGATGTAACACCACTTCCTATCACTTAACCAGGGGACATAATCGCTCGGACCTACGTGTACATCATTTTTATCTAGCTTATATGGGAGCATACTGGTTACCGCCTGTGTCTTGGATATCTTTTTGGATTCCAGCCGTTCCCTATCGAGCATATTGATAAAATCTGTATTGCCTCCGAAATTTAATTGATATGTGCGGTCCAATTTCACGCCCCTGTCTACAAAAAGACTCGCAAGCACCCGATGGAGAATTGTCGCTCCGACCTGGCTCTTTATATCATCCCCAATAATCGGTAGATTGCGCTCTTTGAATCTACCGGTCCAGTAATCCTGGCTTGCGATAAATACCGGAATACCGTTTACAAAAGCGCAACCTGCATCCAGAACCTGTTCAACATACCACTTTGTAGCCATTTCCGAGCCCACGGGTAGGTAGTTAACCACAACATCTGTTTTGGTATCCTGCAAAATCCCCACAATGTCATCGGTTGGACCCGGTGCTTTTTCCACAATGTCCTTGAGATATTTTCCTAGACCGTCATGGGTCATACCCCTTGCAACAGGAACATTGAGTTTTGGAACTTGAAAAAATTTGTATGTATTATTCGGGTGCGCATAAATCGCTTCCCCTAAATCCTTTCCGACTTTTGTTTTCACTACATCGAAGGCAGCTGAAAATTCAATATCACGAATATGGTAGCCACCCAGGTTGACGTGCATTATCCCTGGAAGCTGATCGTTTTCTTCAGCATCCTGATAAAAATGAACTCCCTGGACTAACGATGAAGCGCAGTTGCCAACACCGATGATCGCCACCCGCACTTTTCCATTTTCACTCATATAATTCTCCTGTTTATAGCCGCAGTATTTTTGCGGATGTCATTATAACTTGTTAATTCAATATTCAAGTTAGGTTATTCTTTAATAGCTTTTCTGGTCACTTTCATAACAATACCGGATGAAGTGGGGTCAATACAACGCACATATTCTGTAGTGACGCCTTCGGGATCGATCTGTTTTTCATAAGGAGTATCTTTATATCTCCAGGTCAGCGTGCCGCCGTGCTCAAGTGCTCTGATTATCCCTGTCAGGCTGTCGAGAAGCCAGGGGCAGATTTCACCAAGTTCTTCTGGATATTGGAATTTATCACCAACTTTATAACTCCTCACACCATTCCCATCGTACATCCAAGCGCAGATGCCCGTCTCTACGTAGTTGGGGTGAGGCCCATCAGCTTTAAGTTCTCCACCTTCTCCCTCAAAAATCTCCAATTCAATTTCATAATCGGTCATACACTTCTCCTGACTTTTCTATCTCTAATTCTTCACTTTAACACTAGAGTTACAATATTATTTGACATATTCAATGAATAAAACTACAATCATGCGTATCGTTGACATGCTGGATTATAATCCTACCCGGCGATAAAAGTTATATCGGGGCGTGGCTCAGCCCGGTTAGAGCGCACGGTTCGGGTCCGTGAGGTCGGCGGTTCAAATCCGCCCGCCCCGACTTTTTCAAAATTGTTATAAATAACTTACCACTTAATATCTAATGCCTGATATATCCAATTCCTGATCACTAGCAATAAAACTTGACCTCCAGTCCTTGAACTTCCGCTATATTTCCTCAATAGTTCCCTCGGATAATATTGTCATACAAAGTAATACCAGGTTTCAACCGCTGGTAAACAACTTGCATCAAAACCACTTATGATCAGGAAAATCTATCCAATCTGGCTGATCCTGATTTTTTTTCTCACTGCAGCATCGTCTCACCTAAACCTGCCACCACTATCAGAAGATACGCCAGTCCCACCTGGTTTCTATTTAATTGATGCATCTATTGGTTGGGAATTGTACCGAAAGGATTATCAGGAGGGGAATCCAGATTTCGTACAGGTGATTCGATTGGATAAAGGCGCTGGCATTGAGCTCAAAACTGGAGATATCGCTAAATCAGGTTCGGATCGCGGTACCTATGGAGGGGATAACCCCAAATTTTTTAACAAATCGCTGGCAGATTTCTGGTGGGATATTTCTAATAGAAACCCAAACACCTTATGCATCACCAATGGCAGCTTCTTTTACCTGCCTGAGTACCCTACAAAACTTGCATTTCCTTTGAAAGTAGACGGGAAGATTATCACAGACGGATTTGGAATTGAAACCTATCCGTGGCAAAAATTAATCCTTGAGTTATGGGACGATAAAGCTGATATTCGTCGGCTTACACGTTGGAACCTGCACACCTCAAATGCACCCGACATCATCGCCGGATTGGCGGAGGACGCGAACAAAAAAGCAAAGAACTATACCGGTCGAACATTCATTGGAATAGACGACAGGGATATGGATGGAATACACGAAACTATATTGATATTCAATACGCTGACCGCCCGCCAGGTAGATGCTGCTAACACATTGTACAATTTTGGAGCAGACAAACTTATGATGCTGGATGGCGGCGGATCTACTCAGTTAATATGCAAAGGCGAAGAAAAAGTCGAGACTGAGCGCCTTATTCCCCAAGTTCTGGCTGTTACCAGAGGGGATGGACCCTTGTTTTCCGGAAGGGTACTTGATTCTCCTGACCACCCTATAATGGTTGAAGGTGAAGAGACTGGAATAAATATCACCCTTGAAAACAACGGCGCGGAAAGTTGGAGACCCGACAATGGATATATTTTTGTAGACAATGGTCCCGGAGCTTCAACCCAAAAATTTCCTTTAGATCGGATTATTTTACCGGGTGATACATTAAACATTTCCTGGAAAATTGATCCTGGAAATAACAGTGGAGATATTAGTTCCAATTTTTATATCGTACAGGGTTCCCAGAGGGTTCTAATGGAACCAGGAGATATCAAGATCTTATTCTTGCCGAGGAAAAGCGAGAACAAGGTGAAAGAAGTAGCATCTAAATTGGGAATTTATCCTAAAAATAAACCTACTGAATCTTCGGCTATTGCATATAATCAGATCAACCATCCAATTGAAGCAGAAAATCCTCCTCCTTCAGGTAAAGAGGTAGTCATCGAGTCAGATTTAAATGAGGATGATTATGCTGTCACGGTGATCCTCATTCCTTTTACAATCATTATTGTTTCTGGCTTGATTATGGCTAGGATAAAAAGTCGCAATTCGAATTTCTAGCCCTTCAAACTTTTTACGAAAACAATTTTCTCTTAAATGACCGCTAAATTGCGATTAGAATTAGGCATAAATACTGTCTACCCAAACTTCGATCGGACTTTGGGCAATCGATTCTAAATTGAAAACTTCAATGAAAAAGAAAGTTCTGTCCATAATCGGAACCCGACCCGAAGCAGTAAAAATGGCTCCGGTGATACAAGCTATGCAATCTAAACCGGAATTTGAAACTTCTATTTGCGTTACAGCCCAGCATCGCCACATGCTTGATCAGGTATTATCTGTTTTCAATATCCAACCTGATTTCGATCTTAATTTGATGATCCCAAATCAAACGATAACAGAAATATCTTCGGCGATATTCACCCACCTTGATCCGTTAATAAAAAAGCTGCAGCCTGATTGGATACTTGTACAAGGCGACACAACAACAGTCATGATTTCTGCAATTCTCGCATTTTATAATCAAATCTTGATTGGGCACGTCGAAGCAGGATTGCGCACATATAATAAATACCAGCCATTTCCTGAGGAAATGAACCGCAAGATTACTAGTGCAATCGCGGACCTGCATTTCGCGCCAACACCAACTTCGAAAAACAATTTGATTAAGGAAGGCATTCCTGAAAAACGGATTTTGGTAACAGGCAACCCCGTTATTGACGCGATCCAATCCATTGCGAAGCAAGCGCCCTCAGAGGAAGTCTTCAATCTGGAGAGAAAATTAGGGATCGCAAATATTGAACGAACACATGATAACCGACCGTTATTAATTTTGATTACAGCCCATCGGCGAGAAAATTTTGGCCGCCCTCTTGTGAATATCTGTAATGCTATACGCAATTTATCAAAACATTACAGCCAGGATGTTCGGTTTCTTTTCCCGGTTCACCCGAACCCAAATGTCACTGAAACCGTTCACCCCTTATTAAGTGACTTAGAAAATGTCTACCTAGTGCCGCCGCTCGATTACCTAACCTTTGTCCATATGCTTAAAAGGTCTTACCTGGTCCTTACCGATTCAGGCGGTTTGCAGGAAGAAGCGCCTGGTTTTGGTGTCCCGGTGCTTGTTTTAAGAAATCTAACTGAACGCCCGGAAGGAATTAAGGCTGGAACAGTCAGGCTTGTTGGAACGGACTGTGAGGAAATTGTCAAACAGACCAGTGAACTGCTGGATAATCTCAGTTCCTACACTTCTATGGCAAATGCGGTTAACCCTTACGGTGATGGACAGGCTGCAGAGCGTATCGTACAAGCGATTATTGAATATCTAAATTGAGTAAGCTTGGAGCTGTATTTTGCCAAAAACAGTAGGAGATTTTAACTATAAAGGAATCCTATCCAGCAGTTATATAACAATTGTATCTGGTCTTCCACGCTCCGGAACATCTATGATGATGCGCATGCTTGAAGCTGGAGGAATGGACGTTCTCACCGATCACATCCGGGGAGCAAATGAAGATAACCCTCTGGGATATTTCGAGTTTGAAAGAGTTAAGAAATTAAAAAATGGGGATACCGTTTGGTTGCAGGAAGCAAATGGAAAAGCAGTAAAAGTTATTTCTGCCCTGCTTGAAAATCTTCCGGATAATTATACCTACCGCGTAATTTTTATGCATAGAAATCTAAATGAAATTTTAGCGTCACAGAAAAAGATGCTGATCCGTCGGGGTGAACCTGTAAATTCAATAGAAGATGAAAGAATGGAGAAAATTTTTGAAAACCATCTCAATCAGGTGAATGATTGGTTCACCCAACATAAAAATATAAAAGTGGAGCATATTAATTACAATGAATTACTTGTGAAACCTGAAATAAATGTGATAAAAATCAACAAATTTCTGGATGAAAGACTTGATACTGAGTTGATGCTCGCAGTTCCTGACCCGAATTTATACAGGCAAAGAGATAGTTGACTTAGTAAACCACAGATATTTATACAATCGTATTTTGGATCTAACCTGTCAGGGGTTGACAAATAATTAAATCGAAAGAGGTGAATGAAAAGGAAAATGAATGTCCTCATAACTGGCGGTGCGGGTTTTATCGGCAGTCACCTATGTGACCTGCTTATATCAAATGGGTATCGGGTAACCGCCTTAGATGATTTGTCAACAGGCAGCCTTGATAACATCCGCCACCTGACAGATAAATCTCAGTTCCAATTTGTGCGCGAGACGATTCTTAACTCCCAGGTTCTCGACCGGTTGTCAAGTCAAGCTGATATTATCATCCATCTGGCTGCAGCAGTTGGCGTTAAACTCATAATCGAAAATCCTGTACATACCATAAGCACGAATATTTTGGGAACGGAAGCAGTTTTATCCACAGCAAATCGTTATGGTTGCAAAGTGATGATTGCCTCTTCATCCGAGGTTTATGGGAAAGGGATACGAGTCCCTTTCTCTGAGGATGATGACTGCCTTGTTGGACCAACCAGCCATAACCGGTGGGCATATGCAACCTCTAAAACTGTTGACGAATTTCTTGGGCTTGCCTACTATCAACAGTACAACTTGCCGGTGGTGATAATGCGTTTCTTTAATACTGTAGGACCTCGTCAAACTGGCAGATATGGAATGGTTGTCCCTAGATTTATCCGTCAGGCACTTCAGGACGAGCCGTTAACTGTTTACGGCAACGGTACCCAATCCAGGTGTTTTGCAGATATCTCTGATGTAGCTATT
>JBJYWI010000108.1:0-15178 GCA_046259385.1 Anaerolineales bacterium | reverse complement strand
TTCTACTAACAGGAGCAGCTGGTTTTCTTGGTTCACATCTGTGTGATCTATTAAATAAAAAAAATCACCAGGTTATCGGAATGGACAATTTTATCACTGGAAGCGCGGATAATCTCGCGCATCATTCCGGGCAAAAAAACTTTTCATTCATTCGCCATGATGTATCTGACTTTATTTTTGTTCCTGGTAAAGTTGATGCGGTACTTCATTTTGCTTCCCCGGCAAGCCCAAACGAAAATTCTCCTTTAGGGTATGTCAACCTTCCTATTCAAACAATGAAAGCCGGCGCTTTAGGAACCCATAACACTCTTGGTGTTGCTAGAGAAAACAAGGCTAGATTTCTCCTTGCTTCCACCAGCGAAATATACGGGGATCCAAAAGAACACCCCCAAACCGAGGCATACTGGGGTCATGTTGACCCGATAGGCAAACGATCGGTATACGATGAAGCTAAGCGATTTGCTGAAGCATTGACAATGGCATATCACAGATTTCACAATCTTGATACCAGTATCGCCCGCATATTCAACACTTACGGTCCTCGAATGAATATCGATGATGGAAGGGTAATCCCCAACTTCTTGAGGCAGGCATTATTGCAAAAACCTCTCACAATTTACGGAGATGGCACGCAAACCAGGAGCTTTTGTTATGTTGATGATATGGTTCAAGGTATCTACAAACTCCTGCTAACTGATGAACACAATCCAATAAATATTGGTAATCCAAGTGAAATCAGCATCCTGGAACTGGCTCATCTGATTAATGCGCTAATCGGAAACAAGGCAGGCATAGAATTTGTTAAAGAATTTTCTGGTTCAAGCGACCCGCACAGACGAAAACCGGATATCACTCGTGCTCGCGAGATCTTAGACTGGGATCCAAAAACCGATTTGATTGATGGGCTGAGACTAACTATCCCTTATTTTAAAGAAAAATTGGGGTTATGATGATTTCGATCATAACAAATCCACGCGAAAGAACTAGGTTTCTAAAATTTACACTGGTGGGATTGGTTGGCGCGATTGTGGATTTCGGGGTTATGAATTTAATGGTTTTTCTTTTTTCGGCACATCTGGTGGTTGCTGGAACGGTGTCTTTCATCGCGGCTGTCTTGAGCAATTTTATCTGGAACCGTTATTGGACTTATCCGGATTCGCGTTCCAAACCAGTTATGAAGCAATTAATCGAATTTTCTATCGTAAGTGTTGTAGGTTTAGCAATCCGGGTACCAACTCTCGCTATTCTGGAACCGCTTGTCTACTCTGCTCTAGCCAGTATCGCCATTGAAATTTCTTTTCTCTCAATTGAATTCTTAACTGATAATATCACTCTGGCAATCGCGGTAGTGATTGTAATGTTCTGGAATTTTTTCGTAAACAGGTATTGGACGTATGGTGATGTTGAATAAATTTAAGGGATATTGAATCCCCGAAAATTTCAACTCAATATAATTGAATAATCATCTTGGGAGGATACAATATGCTAAGTCATCGCGAACGCATGGAAAATTGTCTGGCGGGAGAAAAACCAGACAGAGTTCCCATTGCCCTCTGGCGACACTTCCCTGTCGACGATCAATCCCCTGAGACACTGGCAAATGCCACAATTAATTTTCAGCATACATTTGATTTGGATGTTATTAAAGTAAGTCCATCTTCTTCTTTCTGTTTGAGAGATTGGGGGGCGAAAGACGAATGGTTGGGTGCTCCTGAAGGCACAAGAGAATACAGTGATCCCTTAATTACTAACCCAGAGGATTGGGAAAAATTAACAATTTTGGACCCAGACAAAGGCTCCCTGGGAAAGCAAATCTCCTGTTTGAGAATTTTATTTAACGAATTTGGCCCGGCAACACCGATCATCCAGACAATTTTTAACCCGCTATCTCAGGCGAAAAACCTCATCGGAAAAGAAAATCTTGTGCCATTTTTGAGGATGAACCCGGATGCGCTTCATGCAGGTTTGAAAATTATCACAGATACCACAATAAAATTTATTGAAGAGATAAAATTAACCGGAATTTCGGGTATTTTTTTTGCGGTTCAACATGCACAACACAATTTATTGACAAAATCTGAATATGAAGAGTTTGGAAAATCCTATGATTTAGCAATCCTCCAAGCAGCAGAGGACATGTGGTTGAAAATGCTCCACATACATGGCAAGGATATAATGTTCGACCTTTTTCAGGATTACCCGGTCAATATAATCAACTGGCATGACAAGGAAACTGATCCAAGCCTATCGGAAGCAAAAGAAATTTGGGATGGTGTAGTTTGTGGAGGTTTAAACCGCATTTCAACTATGGTGTTGGGAACTCCGCAAGCCGCAATTGCTGATGCGCAAAATGCGATTGATCAGACCGGAGGTATCCGCTTCCTTTTAGGCACAGGATGTGTCCTGCCGGTAACCACTCCCTTCGGAATTATTCTGTCAGTGCGAAATTTTGTTGATAATTTTAGGATAACATGAAACTGTGGTTATAAATCCTGACAGAACCAGCAGAAGAATTTTATAATATTGACTAAACATGCGGGTCATAAGTGGAAAATCAAAAGGATTCAAGTTACTTTCAGTTCCCGGTAACTTAACCAGACCAATTTCCGACAGGGTAAAAACATCCTTGTTCAATATCATTGGAAGTGATATTGAAAAGGCGAGTATTCTAGACCTTTTTGCTGGAACTGGCAGTGTTGGTATCGAAGCTCTCAGCCGGGGTGCTAATTATGCCCTCTTCATTGACAATAACGTACGCGCTGTTTCAACTATAAATAAAAATCTATCCAACACGAAGTTAGTCGCGAATGCACATGTAATAAAAATAGATGCATTCAATTTTATAAGAAATCAACCTCCCTACGGATTTGATTACATCTATATAGCTCCCCCTCAATATAAAGAAATATGGATAGATGCAGTTACTCTTCTTGATGATTATCCAGGATGGCTTTCAAGAAATGGATGGATCATAGTTCAAATCTTTCCAAAAGAATATCGAAAGGTTGATCTGAAAAATTTTATTGAATTCGATCAAAGAAAATACGGATCAAGTCTTATTGTATTTTACAGTTTTGAAGGAAATTAAATGATTAAAAATATGGAAATAGATATGCAAACAGACGATTATATTAAGATAGAAAACCAGATTGGCGCAAATATTTACAACGAATTAGATGTTGTCCTCACACGTGGAGAGGGAGTGTGGGTATATGATATTGATGGCAATCGTTATTTTGATTGCTTAAGCGCGTATTCAGCATTAAATCAAGGACATGTACATCCACGCATATTGAATGCTTTGATTGAACAGGCATCCAAATTGACTTTAACATCAAGGGCTTTCCGAAATGATCAACTAGCAGCTTTCTATAAGGAATTATCTCAATTAACCGGGTATGAAATGGTGCTCCCGATGAACAGCGGAGCTGAAGCTGTCGAAACTGCAATAAAACTAGCACGTAAATGGGCTTATGAGGTAAAAGGTATCCCAAAATATAAAGCAGAAATTATCACTTTTCAAAATAATTTTCATGGAAGAACAACAACGATAATATCTTTTTCAACAGAAGAAAAATATAAAGACCAATTTGGCCCATTCACTCCTGGATTTAAATCTCTCCCCTATGGAGATCTGGAATCTGTGGAGAAGGAAATAAGCAGTAAAACCGCGGCAGTTCTTATTGAACCTGTGCAGGGAGAGGCTGGAGTCCTTATACCTCCAGAGGGCTACCTTTCAAAATTACGAAAATTATGTGACCGTAACGAAATACTTTTTATTGCCGATGAAATCCAGACCGGCCTGGGAAGAACCGGAAAATTATTTGGCCTGGACCATGAAGAAATTCGAGCAGATATTCAAATAATCGGGAAAGCACTTTCCGGCGGTTTTTATCCGGTATCAGCAGTGCTTGCCGACAGGTCTATTATGGGTTTATATAAACCTGGAGAACATGGTTCAACTTTTGGGGGAAATCCTCTTGGGGCAGCAGTTGCCCGGGAAGCATTGAGGGTTCTAGTAGAAGAAAACATGATTGAAAATGCAGCAATTGTTGGCGAATATTTTCAAGAACATTTAGCGGAAATTCCGAGCCCTTATGTAAAAGAAGTTAGAGGGAAAGGTTTATTAATTGGTGTTGAACTTCATGAAAGCGCACGTCGTTTTTGTGAGGCTTTAAAAGATGTTTCAATTTTAGTTAAAGAAACCCATGAGAATGTTATCAGGTTTGCTCCTCCACTTATCGTAAATAAAGAAACAATTGATTGGGCTGTCCCTAGAATAAGAGATGTCTTGAATATGTAAGCTCTATTTATCAAAATTAAACGCACAAGTGGATTCATTAGTATTTGTCATTAAATAGATTTAGTTTTCTTATGCGAATGAATCTTGATTACAAAATTCCAGATAATAGTATTTTCGGAAACAGCCCATTTATTCCAGGCTCCATTCCAGAGGATCCTATTCCCCTGAATCGGTATTTGCCTCCAGTGTCTTTTGGAGCTGTCAGTTCCTGGGCAGAATCCAAAATAAATCCAGGTGATTGGATACTTGATCCGCTTTGTGGCTCTCCTTGGACAGCAATCGAACTTGCTAATGCTGGTTTTAATTTACTGGTCGCTGCCCACAACCCAGTATTAGAATTCTTAATTGAATTTCTTGCAGATCCTCCTTCTGAGAAAGAATTTAAAGCTGCATTATCCGCCTTGGCTTTCGAAACAAGAGGGGAAATGAGAATTGAACAGTTTATAAATTCACTGTACCTGACTGATTGTATTCAATGTGGAGCTGAAATACCTGTTGAGGCATTTATCTGGGATCGTGAAGCAAACTTCCCCTCTCAAAAAATCTATCATTGTCCAATTTGTCTGGAGGGTGGAACCTTTCCAACAACTGATAGAGATATCAACAGGTTAATTCAATTTGGGAGCGTTGATCTCCATATCGCCAGAGCTAGCGAAAGAATTGCTGTAATAGATGATCCCGATAGGGAAGCTGTTGAAGCTGCGCTTTCAATCTATCTGCCCAGGACTATATATGCGATCCTGACATTAATTAATCGTTATGACAATATTCCAGAAATTCACCGCAAACCATTGTCGGCAATTCTTCTTGCGGTGTTTGACAAAGCCACTGTTTTATGGCCTTTCCCGCATGAAAAATATAGACCCAAAAAATTAGCGCCTGTATCAACTTTCCGGGAAAATAATATCTGGCTTGAATTAGAAAATGAATTAGATAATTGGATTAAGGGAATTCGTTCGTTTCCGTATAAAAAAGAAAAACTTCCAATTACAATCTGGCCTGAAACTTTGTCGGAAACCGGAAATATCTGCATTTATAGAGGAAAATTCAAGGATTTAGCTCAATTAATTCAAAAAGGGTCTGACATAATTCCGATAAATGCTGTTATATCAACAATACCTCGTCCGAATCAGGCATTCTGGTCTCTATCTGCAATTTGGGCTGGTCTCTTATGGGGCAGGGATTCTGCATCCAGAATTAAGGGGGTTTTACGCCGAAAACGATTTGACTGGACTTGGTATTGTTCCGCTTTGAATAAAACATTCTCATCATTAACAAAATCCATCGAACCAGATACTCAATTATTTGGAATAATTACAGAACCAGAATCTTCCTTTTTAGGCGCTGTCTTGACAAATGCTTGGGTCAACAACTTTTCTATAAACAATATTGCGACACGGCTTGAATCAAACGAAATCCAGATCCAATGGACAAAAGAAAGCGAAAATCAAATTTCTAAAAACAGAATTGCAGGAAACATCGGTGCGAGTCTTAAAGATCATATTAATTTTTCCATTAATAAATTTCTGAGTTGTGTAAAGGAACCTGCTCAATTTATTACTTTGTATGGTTATGGATTGTTTTCGTACTTCCAAACATTTACTCCAGATTTTCCGAAATTTAATTTACCCGCTTCAGATTTTTACAACCTGGCTGATAATGTAATTCAAGAATTATTATCATCAAAAACTAAATATTCAAGTTCTGGTCGCAGTGAGCATTCATTGGAAAATGCCAGATTCTGGTACTCCCACCCGGATAACCAGGAAATATTCAAGGGCGAAGATCAACTGACACTTGTCGACAGAACGGAAATGGAAATTTTGCAGATTGTTATTGATGAAGGTGAGATTCCCTTCAAGCTAATTGACCAACGGATCTGTCTCGCGCTGCCCGGCCTTTTAACCCAAGAAATTGAGACAATTTATGAATGTATAAATTCGTATGCAAGGGAATTAGATGGGAAAGACGTCTGGAGAATTCGTAAACAGGATTTATTTGAAAACCGAATAAAGGATATATTTCAAATGCAAGAAATCCTGGTTGATCTGGGGTCAAAACTGAACTTTCAAATATTCAAAATAAATGATAATTCCGGCGACATGACTAGGAGTTTTATGCCGCAAAGTCCTGTTGTGGTTGACTGGAAGGACGAGGAAGATGAAAATCATATCCGGTTCTATATCATATCAACCGCAATTATCGCAAACATCATTCTTGCAAATACAATTATTAGAAACGGAAAGGAAATCCAACGGGATGCAGTTCCCAATAATATAATTGTCCTTCCAGGGGGAAGATCAAACTTAATCAGATATAAAATTCAGCGTGATTTCCGTTTCAGAGAATTGTCCGAACAGAATTGGTTATTCTTAAAATTCCGACATTTAAGAAGGCTTCATGAAGACAAGAGCCTAACATTTGAGAAGTTCAATCAGAATCTTTTTCTCGATCCTTTAGCGAATACAGACCCCCAAATAACATTCTTGTAAATCTTAATAAATTTAATTATCAAGGCAAACCAGTACCAAATAAGCTCTCCTGAATTTGTTGAAACAACTCAAAGGGATTCCATCCAGATTGAGAACTGGCTGCTTGAGTTTCAATTGGTTCGGATGTGTTCTCAGGAGTCAGTGTCGCTGTGCTTGTATTTGATGGGGTATCCGAAGGGAGCGGTGTATTCGTTTTCGTGGGTATGGGTGTTGCAGTTGGTGATGGGGTCATGGTAGGTGTTGAGGTTGAGGTCGGGGTAAACGTGGGAGTTGGTGTAGGAGTTGGAACATTCAAATTTATCGGCAGTCGTTCTTCTGCATAAGTGCCTTCTATACTCTCAATATATAATCTCAGTGTTACCAGCCCTTCTTTGATGTCACTCAAGTCCCATGTATATAGGAGTTCCGAACGGTTGATTTGTTCATTACCTTTTGCAAGCGTTTCCCAATCCTCAGGTTCTTCACCCATACCAAATTCTAATTTCACTGATTTGAACCAGTCGCTTGCATCAGCAATTCCATAAATTCTCAAAGGATTGGAGGTGATTGTTTCATGCTTTTCTGGTGAGGTGAACTCGATTATGGGCTGGGGGTCGTCTTCGTTGCATTCACGGTCTGGTGAAAAATCTATCTTGCCTTCAAACCCATTTTCCTCAAGCCAATTTTCTCCCTGAGGACTATTACGCAACCATTTTCTAGCCCACGGATCTTCAACATTGAGTAAAAATTTTTCCTCAGTATATTCAGAACAAGCAGCAGAAGCTTTAAGACCTGTCCATGTATCTATAAGCATTTCTTGCCATAAATCCTGCGATTTTGAAAGTGGTGGTTGGTCAGCAGCAAAGTATTCAATTGTCTTATTGTTACACCAATCGGAAGGCTCCGCGCCTGTTAATTTACAAATTTCACGTTCGACAATCCCACCAGGTCGTGTAAAAGTAGATGGATTATCTCCGCTAATCTCTGGAATCGACAATCTCATAAATTGAGCCCAAATAGGTGCTGCACCACGCAATCCACTTATATTAATCATCGGCGTGTAATCTGCATTCCCAACCCAAATACCCACTGACAAATCAGGGGTATACCCAACTGTCAAGCTGTCTCTGAAATCATTGGTAGTACCGGTTTTTACTGCTGCCGGGAAAGGCAGATTCAACACTGAATCAGAGCCCATCGCTGGCGATCGAGCTTTGTTATCGGACAGGATTGAGCTAATTAAAAACGCATGCTCAGGCCGCATGACCTGCACGCCAGGAGATTGTTTATGTTCAAACACCAGATTCCCATCATAATCCAGTATTTTAGTAATTGCTACGGGTTGAATAAATCGACCGTTGTTTGCAAAGCTCGCAAATGCATTGGTAAGTTCTAGTAGCGTAACCTCACCGCCGCCCAATGTTAATGAAAGGCCGTAATCATCCTGGGTTAAAGTAGTAATCCCCAACCGCTTTGCAATCGCGACAAAGCCATCCTCCCATTGAGTTGAAGGATCATCGTAAATCCCGATAAAATCAAGCGCTTTCACAGCTGGCACATTGTATGAATTTGCCAGAGCTGAACGGACTGTGATAGGTCCATGGAATCGACCATCGTAATTAACCGGTTTGTAGGCAGGGCGTTGGTCATTTTCAGATCCCGAAGGGGGAAATTCAGAGGGAACATCCCACAGCAATGTAGCCGGTGTCCACCCCTTTTCAAAGGCTCCCAGATAAGTTATGGGTTTTATAGCTGATCCTGGTTGCCTCGGGCTTATTGCCATATTTACCTGTCCGGAAATATCTTCGCTGAAGAAATCAGATGAACCTACCATTGCAAGTATCTCACCTGAGGATGGAATTATTGCAACCAGAGCGGCGTCATTGGCATTATTTTTCTTCAAATCTTCTAAATGTTCTTGAATAATATTCTCCGCACGATTTTGTAAATCCGGGTCAAGCGTGGTGTATACAGAAAATCCAGAACGATAAATGGTTTGTGGATCATATTGTTCTTCTAAAAGTGACCGGATGTAATTGACCCAATGAGGTGAACGAATTTTGATGTCAGGAGATTCAAATTCAAAATTCCTTACTTCAACCACCGCCTCTGTTACATCGACCGGGTTCAAGCAGATTCTTTGTGAATTATTGCTTACATAAATACATCCCTGCTCCTGGCTTGTCTGATACATTAGTAAGAGAACATCTTCCATGCGCGAGAATGCTGCCTCACTGTTTGTATAAACATCATACACTGCGGGCGCCTGTGGTAATCCAGCCAGAAAGGCTGCCTGCCCTAAAGTTAATTTATCAGCAGTGGTATTGAAATAGGTTTCAGATGCCGCTTGAACTCCGTAAGCTAAATTGCCATAATAGATCTCATTTAAATATAACTCCAGTATTTCATCTTTTGTGTATCTTCTTGTGATTTCTGTTGCCAGGACCGCTTCTCGAATCTTTCGACTATACGATTGTTCATATCTTTCTTCAGGTGAAAAAAGTAATGTACGTGCTAATTGTTGGGTTATCGTGGATGCTCCGGAAACCGTCTCACCACCCTGGTAGTTTTGTATAAATGCCCGCAATATTGCTGCAGGGTCGAAACCGGGGTGTGTATAAAATCCCTTATCTTCAGTCGCTACGGTAGCAGCAACTAAAAATGGTGAGATTCTTTCCAGAGGAACATATGTTCTCCGACCAGCATTCGGATCCAAAATTTCGTAAAGTATATTTCCATTGCGATCAAGTATTCGGGTAGTCTCGAATTTTGAAGCGCTCTCCCTTAAATCACTGATATCGGGAAGCGTCGATGCTATCTGATAATATTGAATTAGACCAAATGAAACAGAACATAGCCCGAGTATTATCAGGAGAAATAAAAGGAAGAGAGACAGTCGAATAAGACATCCCATTAGGCCACTCCTCCAACCGGATCGTTTATTCGATTTTGAAGCAATTCTCTTCCGCTCGACTTTTTTTTGTGAACTTTTTGTTTGTATTTTATTTGTACGTGATAAAGCAGGTGTTTTATTATCGGAAGTATCAATCGTACTGCTTGATATTTCCCGCCTTGAATATTCCTTTTGACCATTCTCAATGTTAAATCGCGCTTCGACCTTTGGAGATGCTCCATGAACTGTAGTTGAATCGCTTTCGATTGAGATTTTTACCGGTAAAGTGTCATCAAGGCTATCCTCAGTTTGCTGTTCCTGCCCTGACTCAAAACTGTCAATTGGACCTTTGTTGGTTTCATCCATTGATAATAATTCAGTATCCTGAGGTTCACCTTGTGTATAATCATTATCTGTATGCACGCCGAGATTCTCGATCAACCTTCTGAACCGAGCAATAGGAGAAATATCCTTTTCAGGATTTCCGCTGTTTTTCATAATCGATTTCTAATAACCCAACCTCAAGTGATTAATCCTTAGCGGACATCAAAACTACCCATTCACCCTTCATCACTGTCTCGTTATCTTGATTTTGAACACCTAGTGTAATTTCAACGGAACCCCCGCCAATTCGCCGAATTTCTTTGACTGATTTTACAATCAATTCGACATGGATGGTATCGCCGATAAATACTGGTTTGACAAATTTCCAGTGAGTAATTTCACGAAATACAAGCACAGTCCCCTCTAAAACTCCGGTTTGGGCAGCTAATCCGGACGCGATCGCCATAACCAGTAATCCATGCGCAACTCTCTTACCTATAGGAGTTGTTTTACTGTATTCAACATCGGTATGGATTTGGGTGTAATCACCGGACAATCCTGCAAAATTTACGATATCACTCTCAGTGACAGTTCTTCCAACAGAAATAATCTTTTGTCCCGGTTCAAATTCTTCAAAATACATTCCTCTGGGTGATTCATGTATTGGATTCATTTCTCATACTCCTTATATGCGATGACGAAATTAAGATTGTAGCACTAAAATCAATTCTGGAAATTATTACCTTTGACCGAAATTAATAGATGCCATAAAATGTAAGTATGCGCTTCTGGAATCTGTCAATGAACGATCCACTATGCCTTAATTTGGCAGCGGATGCACGAATCACACCACCGGATTATTTTGATGATCAAATCTGGGAGCTTGCACTTGCAGATAGGGAACCGCAAGCCTTATCATTGAACACAACATACGGCTTGAGAGCGCGCTCAATTCGGTTGTTTCCACAATTTGTTCTTAACAATATTGAAATCACTACACCAAATGATTTTCATAATCCGCCAATATTCAAATCAATATTCCCAAATTTTATAGAATTATCCTGTTCTCCTTTTCCTGGTATAGACGTTTTAATGGAGTATTGGGTTCCAAATTCAAAATCGATTGCTGGACGCTTTTGTATTATTAATAACAACGAAACAAATAAAAAGTTATTAATAAATTGGACCGGAATCCTTTCTCCAGCAGACGGCGAAAGGTTTTCGCATAACACAGAACAAACAGCCACTGTTCTGGCTGGTATTTCGAATGGGTTGTTTCCAGTAGTCTTTATTACAAATGGACCCAGATCTGCATCAGGATCCTATCCTTCACTTGAGCTTGAATTTGAATTACTCACAGGTAAACCCCAATTCTTTACCTGGTCTCATGCGGCTCTCTCGGATAAAAAATCTTCATTCAAGTTTGCTAGAGAAATCGCAACCAGAAAATGGGATTCAGAAAAAGCCAAAATACACTTGATTAACCAGGGTCAGATTGAGATCTATACTGGCGATTCTGATTGGGATGCGGCGTTTATGCTGTCACAGAACATTGTAAACGGTCTTTTTTTTGGACCATCAAACCATTTGCCTTATCCTTCATTTGTTCTTAACAGAACACCAGACCAGGGTTTTTCCTTGCGGGGTGATGGTAGTGATTACAATCACATGTGGAATGGTCAATCCCCGTTAGATGGATACTTTTTACTAGATTTTCTTCTACCCTCATCAACGGATTTTGCTCAAGGAATTTTGGAAAATTTTTTTTCTGTTCAGAATGACTCCGGGTTTATTGATTGGAAACTAGGAATCGCAGGGCAAAGAAGCAGGCTTTTAGCTACACCTGTTTTAGCGACTCTCACCTGGCGCATATTTGAATACAATCAAAGTTATCTATTTCTTAAAAGTGCTTTCCCAAAATTGCAAAAATTTATCGACTGCTGGTTTTCCAAATCGCACGATCGTGATATGGATGGAATCCCTGAATGGGACCACCCTTTACAAATAGGTTTTGATGAAAATCTAAATTACGATCATTGGATTCCCGGATCTCTAGGAATTGATATTCAAACCTCTGAAAGCCCTTCACTATGTTCGTTTCTATATCAGGAATGTATCTCTCTCAAAAAAATTGCAGAAACACTTGAACAGGTTGAAATCATTCCTTTTCTTGAATACAAAATAAAAAAATTGAAGGATACTTTAAATGAGTTTTGGATACCCGATGAAAAAATGTATTCTGACCGAGATCGTGACTCACATTTCAGTTCAAAAATTTCTATATTGGGTAAACAGATCGGATCCGGAATAATTTTTCTCGATGCTGTTTTTGACCAAATCACTCGATTGGTTTTTCATATAGAGACTAGCGATGCCACTTCTAGGAATCCCACTATTTATGTTTATGGGTGCGGAGCATCTGGTAATCACAGGATAGAGCAAATTAATGGGGAAGAAATTAATTGGCACCTTGGAACAGGTCGGATAACAGGAAAACTTCAATACAAGAAAGTTTCAAAAATTGAGATCAGAAATTTAAATCCACAAGACATTTTTACCGTTTACAACGCCGGATACACGGCTATGGATCAAACATCATTTCTTCCCCTTTGGTCAGGAATTTCCGAAACCGATAATGCCAAAGAACTTATAGAAAACTATATAATCAACCCGGATAAATTTTGGAAACCATATGGTATTCCTCCCAGTTTGCAATCGCTTTTATTTAAAGAAGAAAGCCAAACCAGTTTATTAAATGTGCAGTGGAATTCCATTATAGGAGAAGGTTTACTGCGATATGGATACCGCCAATATGCTGGGGAATTGGTGGAAAAACTGATGAAAGTTGTAATATATAATCTTAAAACTGATCGAAACTTCCGAATGTACTACAATGTTGAAGATGGTAATGGTATTGGTGAGAAAAATGCCCTGACAGGTCTAGCTCCTTTGGGGCTATTTTTGAGATCGCTTGGTGTTCGTATCTTTTCTCCCAGGAAAATTGCGCTTGAAGGGATCAATCCATTTAAATGGCCAGTTAGAATAAATTACCGTGGTACTTCAATCATCCGGGATTTTGAAAATACCACGATTACTTTTCCTGAAGGGAAATCTTTAGAATTTACTGATTCTGAACCTAGATTGGTTTCGATATAAAACCGCATCTATTCCTCTGAAAATTCCTCAACCTGGTATTTCAGAACCTCTATTTTCTTTTTCTTCCAAAGATCTGCAGGCGCTCCCATCTTCTTGCACAAATTACTTAAGAATTTTTCTTTATCGGGGATTTTTGTCCATACCTGTGGTAAAAAAGTGGCTCTCGCGTTACCGTCTCTGATGATAATCCCATCTACTCCAGGTTGAATTTCACTCAATAGCTCATCAATGTTTGCAAAATTAATTTCCAGGGGGGGTGATATTCGGGATATTTCAATTCTAATTTGATCAACTTCATCAGGTCCAAGGGGTGGAAAACGGAAATCGTCCATTGCTGCTGCTACAGCATGTTCGCACACGTCATCGATTAAGGGTTTAGTAGGGTTGAGTGCACCAATGCAACCTCTCAACAACCCGTTTTTTGTTAGAGTAACAAATGTTGCGCCATGTTCATTAAGACTCTCAGGAATTCTTTCCTTATTGACATCTAAGTCAAATATTCCTAATACGGCTTTTTCGATAGCGTTCCTAGCTGCTCTTAATAATATTTCTCGTTCCGTCTGGTTTAATTCATCGCTCATCAAAATTCCTCATTATTTATTAGGATGGGTGGTCTGAAATTTCGTCCATCAAAACAGTTTGAATTGATTATAAATTATGTTTTGTTTATCTTCTTGATTTATATTCGATTATTATTTATTTGGATTTTTTTGAAGGTTCTGGTTTGAACATCATTAAAAAAGTCTCCCAATGTATACATCCCTGTACGATTCGGATAGATTATGATAGACTCTTCACTCAGCTATGCCTAAACAGGCTTGCTTTCCGCTCCAGGCTCACCCAAGGTGATGACCTGGGGCAATCCCAAGGAAAGGAGGCACCCAATGCGTCAGTATGAAATAATTGCAATAGTTCATCCGGATCTGGATGAAAGCTCGCTAGATGATGTCGTTAAGCGTATAAAGGATTGGATTACGGATGATGGCGGCGAAATTTCAAATACTGAATTATGGGGTAAGAAAAGATTAGCCTACCCTATAAACAAACAAATTGAAGGCCAATACGTGTTAATGCACGCTAAAATGGCTCCTTCATTTTGTTCTCAGTTGGAACGAAATCTTCGCTATCTTGAATCTGTGATGCGCTATTCATTGATATCTATTTAAGCAATTCGTTAATTTCCAGGAGATAAAAGTGAACCGCGGTTTAAATAAAGTCCTGCTGATTGGTCGGTTAGGCCGCGACCCAGAAATGAGGTTCACCCCTTCGGGACGACCTGTCACCTCATTCAGCTTAGGAACCACACGCAGATGGAGCACCTCTGAAGGCGAACGTAAGACAGAAACCGAATGGTTCAATGTTGTTGCCTGGAGCAATCTCGCCGAAATATGTAATCAACATTTGAAAAAGGGGAGCCTGGTGTATATCGAAGGAAGATTGCAGAATCGCCATTGGGATGATGCAGAAGGAAACAAACATTACGCTACAGAGATTGTCGCGAATGAAATAATTATGCTTGATTCAAGACGTGATTCTGATACAAGATCGTCCTCTTCAGATTATACAGATGAGAGTGAATAAACCCCGGTTAGCATATCTATAAATGTTTATTTTTCCTAATTAAGGAGTTAAAAATGTCCGATCAAAATTCAAACAATGTTTCCGAAACCCCTGTGAGGCGTTACTATTCACGTCCCCGATTTTGCCAATTTTGTACAGACTCAACAATTGATTTGAATTATAAGAATGTTGAATTGCTCCAGAGATATATTACCGCTGATGGAAAAATTCGACCTAGAAGACAAACTGGCACCTGTGCAAAACACCAGCGGGAGCTTGCACGGGCAATCAAGCGTGCACGTCATCTTGCATTTTTACATTTTACAGGGGAAGTTTTGCGATAGTCCCGAAAAATAAAGGAGTAATGGAACATTCACGAAAGATTGTTCAATTCTAATTCTCTTTATTAGAATCAAATATATGAGGATATAAATAATGGCAAAGAATCCAAAAAAGCGGATCGAACCTACG
>JBJYWI010000107.1:0-14500 GCA_046259385.1 Anaerolineales bacterium | reverse complement strand
TCCTGATGGAACCGCAGACCTGGATGATCGCTCCGGCAGTCTGTGTCGGGCTGGTATTCTTCATTGGATTTATCCTTGTAAAGAGTATCATCACAACCTTTGTCTCAGCGGGTTGGACGCTGGCATACCGTGAGATGACCATGCTGGAGACTGGTGAGCCGGAACCGGATTCCGAACCTTTGGAATCTGAATCCTGATAATTTTGTTGAGATTGATCGAGAGGTGGTCCCATTATTCCAAAAATTTTAGAATGGATCACCGCCTTTAACTCAGATTTCTGTACCTGACCTGAAAAGAGGCTGTCCAAAAAGGTTGTCACCCTGAGTGAAGCGAAGGGTCTCCCAGACTAAATCGGAGATTCTTCACTCCGTTTCCCTGCGGGAAATCTTCGATCAGAATGACATTCACCTTGTTTTTGGACAGCCTCTTATCATCTTATAAAGCCCATTTGTTGTTAAAAGTTGTGCCTAAACCGGTTTCTATGGTTAAATAGGGACCATGGATAAATTCGAGAGCCAGGATGGCTGGCTGCGTTTGAGCGAAGCCGCTGATTACCTTGGCGTGCATCCCAGCACAGTCCGCAAGTGGTCGGATAAAAGTGTGCTGCCGGTCCATCTCACACAGGGAGGGCACCGCCGTTATAAGCGGTCCGAACTGGAACTTTGGAAGCAGGCCCGCCAGGCTGACAAGCCGATAGAAGCTGACTTGGTGGTGCAAAGCGCCCTCAGGACAACCCGGATACAAATCAGTGAGGGCAAGCTGGAAAACGAGAGCTGGTATAACAAGCTGGACGATGAAGCCCGCCGGCACTACCGGGAGAGCGGGCGCGGACTGCTCCAGGGACTGATCAGCTACCTGGCTTCCAGCGACCAGGCTGGCATTGCGGAAGCGGAGGCGTTGGGCTATGATTACGCTTCACGCGGCCGCCGCTACGGTATGGACTGCGTTGAGGCCGCTCATGCTTTCATCTTCTTCCGCAACCAGCTTATGGATGCCATGCTGGAGGTTTATGAGTCTGCCGCAGTGCATTCACCCAGCGCTTGGAGTGAAATGTTCCGCCGGTTAAACTCTTTTACAGACGGGATTTTAGTGACCATTCTGCGTACTTACGAAAATTTCCGCCGCTGAATGCCTTAAAAAAAGCTTCATGGTTTAATTAAATTTTCCGCCAACGCTCTATAGGGGTTCAATACTTTGTAAAGAAGGAAACGGGTAGGTTTTCTGAAAGGTTGCCAGACTGAATATGGGATTAAATGTTGCCTCTCTTACTGATTCATTGCTGAATTCACCAACGATTTCGCGCATCCGCCGCAACCACGCCCTGGAGCATGCCACCCTGCATATACTCGCGCAGCGCTTTCCCGGAAAATCGATGGCGGGGCATTCCAACCCGCGTGGTTTCTGGATTTTGGGTGATATCCCACCGGAGGAGGTCAGGGCGGCTGTTGAGTCAGCCCTGGCACGCCTGCGGGCAGGCGAGAGCCGTCTGGCTTTGCATCCGAACTGCGGAACCAATCTAGCGGTGGCTGGGATTGCCGCCGGGCTTTCCGCTTGGCTGGCTATGCTGGGGACCGGAAACAGCAGGCGCGATAAGCTGGAACGGCTGCCATTGGCATTGTCCCTGGCTACATTTGGGTTAATCGCTGCCCAGCCGCTGGGAGCCATCCTCCAGGCCCGGGTGACAACCTGCGCCGAGCCGGGCGATTTGAGGCTGGTGGATGTTATTCCAAAGGAAGGCGGTCGGCTGAAAGCCCACCGCGTGGTTACAGAAGGCTGAGAATGAGCAGGGATAAACCCCGGATTTACATCTTCCATGGAGATGACGAATATGCCATTGCCCGCGATGTTGCTGAATTTGAGTCCAATTTAGGCGAACAGGCTTTGAAAGAGGCTAACCTCACCCGCCTGGACGGCGGTTCTTTCAATCTGGATGGTTTAATTGAAGAAGTGAGCCCGATGCCCTTCTTAGTTGAACGCAGGATCGTTGTGCTGGAGGACGCACTCAGCCGGTTTGATCCGCCGCGGGATGGGGAAGACCGGGTTACCAAAGCGCAGCGCGAGGCGCTCAAGGAAAAGCGGCGCAAATTTACAGGCGATCTGGAGAAAGTGCCCGCCACCACCGCGTTGGTCCTGGTCGAGCACAAATTCTTGCCGGATGGAGGAGGCGGGAGAGGCTATGCCCACTGGCTGCTTGAGTGGGCTGAAAAACACCCGGACATTGTTTATATTAAATCCTTCCTCCTTCCTGGTAGGAAAATGGATCAGTGGATAATGTCAAGGGCGGTCGAGTTGGGGGGGCAGATCGAACCGTCTGCTGCCGTAACGCTCGCAGGACTGGTTGGCGACGACACCCGCCTGGCCGACCAGGAACTGGGAAAGCTGCTGGATTACGTCGATTACAGCCGTCCGGTCTCCGAAAAGGATGTGCAGGAACTGACGGTCGATTCAAGCCTGGCTGGCATTTTCGATATGGTGGATGCAGTGGGCTTGAAAAAGGAACGAGATGCAATGTTGGAATTGCGACACTTGCTTGAGCAGCAGGATCACTCCTTTATCTTTGCGATGGTGATCCGCCAGTTCCGGTTTCTAATTCTTACGCGTGAAATTCTGGACAAGGGTGGCGGGGAGCCTGAGGTTTCCGAACAACTGCGCTTTTTGCAGACAAGAAGAAAAAGGCGATACCCCCTGCCGGGTTGGATGGCTCGCAAATTTATCACCCAGGCCCGGCGCTTCAGTTTGCCTGAATTGGAAGGGGTTTACCGGCGTCTCCTGGTTATGGACGAAGAGATTAAAACCAGCCGCGCAACCCCCGCCCTGGCGCTGGATTTATTCGTTTCGGAAATCAGCGCTTAGCGCCGTTTTCGGAGTTGCCGTTGACTCCCATCCAGAAATGGTTAGGCAGGATTGTGCGGTTGGAGCGGATTTCAACGCTCCCAGCCATGAATACTTCCTCTTCCTCGCTCTTATGACTGGTGGGTTTGGCGCTCCTGCCGTTCCCGTTCGATTTTCCATTGCCGTTCAGGGGGATCATGCTTGGGTGTACGAAGCACAGGGTTGGCTGCATACCGTACTTATTCTCGTAATACTTGGCGGCCCGGGCGACCTTTGCAGTCACAAGGACACCCGGATCGTTGTCAAACCACAGCATTCCAACATTCATCGAAAAAACCCTCCGGATTCAGTTACTTGTTCTTAATTGCAACTTTTGTACCCAAAAGACAGCCCAGGGTTGGGAGAATTCAATCCGGTATCGTAAAGGCCGGTATTCTAAAATATTATAGTAGAACAAATGTTCTGTGTCAAGGGTTTGTGAGCAGTTCGAGGGTGGGCTGGATTCTTTTCAGGGGGGTTGAGTCCAGAAACTGACGCTCTCAATATGGTAGGTCTGGGGGAACATATCGAAAGGTGTGACCTGCCTTAGCTGGTAACCGGCTTTAAGCAGGCGTTTGCCGTCTCTTGCCAGCGTCGCCGGGTCGCAGGATATGTAGACCATAGTCCTCGCTCTGAGGTTCACTATTCCATCCATGGCTGTGCGGCTGATGCCGCCTCGCGGGGGGTCGACCAGGATGATATCCGGTTTAAGGTCGAGATATGGGACTGCCTGTTCCACCGGTGCTTCGTACAGTTCCACCTGATCGTATTCGTCTAGGTTAGCCACAAAATCATCGGAAGCGCTCGGGTCGCTTTCCACCCCCACCACGCGCCCAACCATTGGCGCGATGAAAAGGCTGAATAGTCCCACACCGCAGTACAGATCCAGGAAAATGGTGTCCTGAGAAAGCTGGCAGTAGGCAGGCAGGGTTTTGATCACATGCCCAATCATCGCTTCCGTTACACCGCTGTTGGTTTGGAAAAAGGACTCTGCGGATACCTGCATGCTGCGCCCGAGAATTTCCATCCTGAGGGAATCATTTCCAGCGATGACAAACTGGTTACCCGGACAGAGAAAAACAATCGAGGCAGGCAAACCCTCAACCAGGATTTCAGGCGCGTCCGGTTCGCTGCTCTCCAACAGAATGAGGACATCATCCCCCATTCCTGCCCTCAATCCCACCCGCTCCAGGCTTTGGACCGGTTCAAAATCAAACTCAGGCCAGATTGAATTGAGTCTTTCTTCAGGCAAGTGGCATTCCTGGATCGCGAACACTTCCTCCAAACCCGTTTTGTGAAACCCGACTTCACCTTTATCCGTTAGGTGGAACTGCATGTGGTTGCGGTAGTTGAACTGTCTGCTTGAGGGCACGGTTTTATTTAGCCGGGGACTGAATATCCCCGCGATCCGCTCAAATTGTTCCTTCAGGATTCCTTTTTTTGTCTCAAGCTGCATTTGGTAAGGCATGTGCTGGAGATGGCAGCCTCCGCATTCCCCGAAGTGCCTGCAAACCGGGGCTATCCTTTCGGGCGAAGGTTCGATCAGATCGACTATTTCAGCCCGGGCGTAACCTTTTCTGCTTTCTGTCAATTGGATGGCGGTTTTTTCTCCAGGTAGCGCGAAAGGGATGAATACTGCCCGTCCGTCCGGCAGGCGGCCCATCGCTTCACCGCCGTAGACAAGTTTTTCGGGAATAATTTCGAATATCTCGGAAACCGCCATAATGTATCAAACTGTTTGGATATACTGGTCTAAAGCCTCCAGCAGGCGCTGGATATCATCAAGCTGTATCTCACCCATGTGAGCGATGCGCAAAGTCTCTCCTTTTAATGGACCATACCCGTTAGCGATGCGCATATTTTTTTTACGCAGGTACCGGTTTAGGTCGGAGATATCCAGGCTTAGCCGGTTGTCGACGGTCGTCACTGTGTTGGACCTGTATCCCTGCTCTGCGAACAGCCCAAAGCCAGCTTTGAGCGCCCACGACCTCACCAGATTTCCGCATGCGGCATGCCGTTCGAAGCGCTTCTCCAGACCTTCGCCCAATATCCGGTCAAGCTGGGCATCCAGAGCGTAGATTAAAGAGACCGCCGGCGTCGCAGGGGTCGAGTCCTTGTTGCGGTGTTTTTCCATCCGGATGAAGTCGAAATACCAACCCCGGTTGGGCACGCTTTTTGCCCGTTCCATCGCCCGGTCGGAGACCGCGCAAAGCCCCAGCCCAGGCGGCAGCGCAAGACATTTCTGGGAGGAGGTCAAAACCACATCCAGCCCCCACGAGTCGGTTTCGATTTTTACGCCTCCCAGCGAGGAAACCGCGTCCACGCAGATGAGAGTGTCCGGGCTTGCTGAATGGACCACATCCGCGATCTCTTTAACCGGGTTCTCCATTCCGGTTGAGGTCTCATTGTGTACGACTGTCAGTGCATCGTATTTTTGGCTCCCGGCAGCCTCTGCAATTTTCTCAAGTGAAAACGGCTTCCCCCAATCCGCCTCCAGTTTATCTGCCTGCACACCGTTTGATAACGCCACCTGGTGCCATCTCTCCCCGAATGCGCCGTTGCTGAGGGAGAGCAGCCTTCCGCAAGACAGATTCCTAACCGCCGCTTCCTGCAGGCCGGTGCCGGATGAGGCGAACAGGAAAACCCTGGCGCTGGTGTAAAACAGGGTCTGGGCTTTCTGGGAGGCGCGCTTGAAGATCCGCTCGAATTCCGGGCTACGGTGGGGCAGCATCGGTTGGGCTTGGGCTTCCAGGATTTTTGGGTTTACATCTACCGGACCCGGAATGAACATGGGTGACATATAAAACTCCTGAGTGTTTTGACAGTTTTTCCAGCAAGGATGGGTTAGGAACAATTTTACCAGCCGCATGCTGGTTGGGATTTGCCCGCTCATGTCTCTCCCGAACCCCCATGACTGGTAGAATTGGGCTGTGAAACGCTGCTGGCTGGTATTAATTCTGTTCATTACTGCCTGCTCGGGAATTATGGAGGAGCAGTGGGTATCGCCCGTTCCACCCCAAAAAATTGAGCAAGTACTTGTTGCAGAGGCTTCCCCAAAAAAAGGTGCAAAGGCTGCCTTGAAATTGGGTCTGGAACCGGCTGCGCTGCCTGCCCCAGCTCAAATTATGGACCAAACCCTGCCTTTTGAGGTGCTCATCCACCCGGATGGCTCGCTGTATGTCGGTGACCGGGTCAGCATGGAGGTGGTCGCCCTGGGTGAAAACAGCGCAGAAGACCGCCGGGTTAAAATCAGCCGGGCTGACACCGGGGAGGTGCTGGTGGAGGGGGAACCATTTCAACCATATGGAATCGGAAGCCGCGACCAGGTGACTTTAACCTGGTTCTGGGATACCAGCGGTCTGGAAAGCGGAGACTATGAATTGAATCTAAGCGTTCAACCGGACGGGATCCATTGGTTTGAGAGAATCACCCTTCACCCTGCTGAAAGCAAACCTCCAGGTGAAAATAACGCCGGCTGGAAATCCGTCAGGAAGGAGTGCTGCATTATCCACTATATCTCCGGCACCCCGGCGGACCGGGATATTGACAATCTGGTTGAGATCGCAGAACGGGAAGTCGACAGCGTCAGCCGCCAAATGGGCTATAAACTTGAAGAGCCGATCTCTATTACCTTTTTCCCGCGTGTGCTGGGTCACGGTGGCTTCGCCCGCTCAGATATCTCCGTGGCGTATTTGAGCCGCAATTATGCCGGCAGCAGTCCCGGGATAGTTCTGCACCACGAGGTTGTGCATGCGCTGGACGCCCGCATTGGTGGAGAACTCCGGCCGACCATTCTCAGCGAGGGGCTGGCTGTTTACCTGTCAGGCGGGCATTTTAAACGCGAGGCGTTAATGAGGCGCTCCGCTGCCCTCCTGGACCCTTCCCCGGCGTGTTTGGTCAGATTGACCGCCTTTGAAGCAGGACCTGATAGCCAGGTATGCGGGCTGGGGTGGTTCCTTCCGCTGGAGGGACTCAGCGATATTTTTTACCTCTCGCAGCATGAGATTGGTTACCTGGAAGCAGGCGCGCTGGTTGAATACATGGTCGCAACCTGGGGCTGGGAGAGGTTTTTAAGTTTCTATCGCGATATCCATCCGGACGGAGATGGCGAAAATCATTCGGGAGCGCTGGATAAAGCGTTAAGGGATCATTTTGGTATCTCTCTGGACGGGCTCCAGGCGGCTTTTACCGCTGCGCTGCGGGATCAGGAACTGGAGCCTAATCACATCCGGGATGTGCGTTATATGGTTGCATTTTACAATGCTGTTCGCAGGTACCAGGAGCTTCTGGACCCATCTGCCCATTTCCTGACCGCCTGGCTGCCGGATAATGACCGAATGCGCGAACTTGGAATCCTTGCTGATTATTTGCGCCGTCCATCGGAATTGGAGAACATCGCACTTGAAGCGATGCTGGTTGAAGCTGATTTTCACCTGGATAATGGGGAATACGATCTTGCAGCTGAAATACTCGCCGCGGTTTATTCCGTTCTGGACGGCATTCAGGCGGGTTCAGCCAGACCTTTTGAAATAGATTCCACCTCTGCTGATTACTTCCTGATTGCAGAAGTTCTCGACAGTGCTGGCATGGTCCCCAACCGGATCTCTCTTAAAGGTGATCAGGCCCGGGCGTGGGTGAGCTATTCCGGACCTGAGGTTCAAAAAATTGATTTAATCGCTACTCTTGGAGGCTGGTCGCTTATAACGCAGGCAGGATACTAGTGATCAAAAGGTTGAGATCGAGAGCGCCTGGCTGCTTGCAGATGAAACCGAAACCGTTCCAGATCGCCTCCAGCGGTCCGTAGCACCATAGGTAAAGCGAGTCGATCACCCAGACCGCGCCGACCACAAAGAACAGCAGCACAATCAGGCATCCGCAGCCCGCGTAAAGCCCAGTTCGGGATTTACGCTCATCATCCGGGAAGGATTGGGGCTCTGCGGGTTCCATTTCAGGCTCGAAGGGTGGAGGCGGCACGGGCTGTTTGATTTCCGCTGCCTGAGGGACCTCCGCTTCCGCTCGCTGAACTTCAGATTGGGGTAGTACTCCCGCTGGTTTCGCCTCGAGAGTTGCCGGCGGTGTCGATGCCACGATAGGTTCGCTGACAAGCGTAGCGTCCTGGTCAGGTGAGGTCTCTTCATAAACCAGGCTTACATTTTCGGCGAACAGCACCATTTCTCCCGTTTTCAGCAGGTGCGGTCCGATCAGCCGCTGCCCATTGACAAAAGTCCCGTTGGTCGATCCCAGGTCTTCCAGGACATATTCACCTGCTTGTGCCAGCAAGCGTGCATGCTGGCGGGATACTTCCGGATCCTTGATGGTGATATCATTGGATGGGTCGCGCCCGATGGTGATTTCCTGACCGGTCAGCTGGAAAGTCTTTCCCGGGGTTGGGCCACTGCGCATTACGAAGTGATGAGATACAGGAACCATTATCGCCTCCTAACCGGGTTAAGTGTACTGATTATTCTATTGTCTGTCAAACCCATCCTCTGTCAAGCTGATGATTTCAGATGAGGCTATTGAGGTCATTTGATAATTAAAAGCTCGTTCGAAGGATTGGATCACAGCCTCCAGAACGTCTTCCATATTTGGCGTGGGCTCCAGTATGTCTGCCAGGCAGGTCAGCGGGTGGTCTGGAAGGCCGCAGCCGATGATCCCCTCCCAGTAGCTCATATCCGGTGCAACGTTCAGCGAAAAACCGTGCGAGCTGATCCCATTCGCGTCCACCTTTAATCCGATCGCGGCGATTTTCGCCGGTTTCTGGCGCATGTCCGGCGGGCAGTACAGGCAGCGCGAGGGCACATGTGGCTGTACCCATACCCCGCTGAGCCCGTCTAACTGCCCGCTTGCAACGCCCAGGTCCGCAAGCGCAGATATCAGGGCCGCTTCCAGTTTACGGATGTAACCTAGGACATCGACTTTTTGGGTTTTTCCGCCGGAACTGCCTTCGTTGGTGGTGTTCTGCTTGGGGTTCAGCGGAAAAATCGGGTAGCCGACCAGCTGGCCCGGACCGTGGTATGTGACGTCCCCACCTCGGTCTACCCAGTGGACTTGAATACCCTTTTCCGCAAGCTGTTTTTCGCTCCACAGCAGGTTCTCCGGTTTGCCGCGCCGCCCGAAAGTAAAGGTATGCGGGTGTTCGAGCAGCAGCAGTGCCGCGGGTCTTTCCCCAGCTGCGACTTCCCCTGCAAGACGTTTTTGCAGCCGCCAGGCTTGCCCGTATTCAACCATCCCCAGTTTATAAACGTAGCACTCTGGTTTTATCCAATCTTTCCGGATTTCATCCATTCCTGTACCTCTACAGGTTGTACCCTTCGCAAGTCTCCTGCTTCAAACATCTGGTTTTGAACAGGGTGATTATAAATGATTATGCCAGTTTGCTCTGATCCCTTTCTTATATCCGGTTAATGGGATGCTTATAAGATTCATACGCTGGGAGCGTATACTCATTATGGAATTTTCTATGCAGGAGAAGTGTTTATGGATTTAAGTAAATATACTCAGAAATCACAGAGCTCCATCCTGAGCGCCCAGCGGCTGGCGGAGGAATATAATCACCAGTCCATCGAGCCGATTCACCTGCTGCTTGCTTTGCTCCAGCAGGAAGACGGTGTCGTGCCGGCTCTGGTGACCAAAGTCGCCGGAAGCGTGGTCGCTTTGCAGGATGAGTTGATTAACGAACTTGGTGAGCGGCCCAGAGTCTACGGAGGCGACGCCCAGGTGGGATTGTCGCGCTCAGCTTCGGATGTGCTGGCAGCCGCTGAAAAATTCGCCAAGGGAATGGGGGATGATTACGTGTCGACCGAACATATCCTGCTCGGGCTGACCGAGAGTAACGAAGCGGGGCGGCTGAGCCAGTTCGGGCTCACCAGGGACGCCGTTCTTAAGGCTCTAACTGCCATCCGCGGCACCCAGCGGGTGTCTTCCCAGACGCCGGAGGATACCTACCAGGCTTTGGAGAAATACGGCCGCGACCTTACCGCCTCTGCCCGGCAGGGGAAACTCGACCCCGTGATAGGCAGGGACGAGGAAATCCGGCGCATCATCCAGATCCTGTCTCGCCGCACCAAGAACAATCCTGCCCTGATCGGAGACCCAGGCGTGGGCAAGACCGCGGTGGTGGAAGGGCTCGCCCAGCGAATTGTGAATGGGGACGTCCCTGACGGTTTGAAGCGCAAACGGCTGGTGCAGCTCGATATGGGCGCCCTGGTTGCGGGAGCCAAATACCGCGGCGAGTTTGAGGAACGTTTGAAAGCCGTCCTGAAGGAGATCACCGACTCTGCCGGCGAGATTATTCTGTTTGTGGATGAGATGCATACGGTGGTGGGCGCCGGCAAAGCTGAAGGGGCAATGGATGCCGGCAATATGCTCAAGCCAATGCTTGCCAGGGGTGAACTGCACATGATCGGCGCTACAACCCTGGATGAATACCGCCTGTATGTGGAAAAAGATCCGGCGCTTGAGCGCCGTTTTCAGCCGGTCCTGATCGACGAGCCGAATGTGGAGGAGACCATCAGTATTCTGCGCGGGTTGAAGGAGCGCTACGAGATCCATCACGGCGTCCGCATTACCGACCCGGCTGTGATCGCAGCCGCGACCCTTTCCGACCGCTATATATCTGACCGCCAGCTTCCGGATAAGGCTATTGACCTGATCGATGAAGCCGGGGCCCGCCTGCGGACCGAGATCGATTCCAAACCGCATGAAATTGACGAGATAGACCGTCAGATCCTCCAGCTGGAGATCGAGCGCCAGGCGCTGCAGGTGGAAAAAGACAAAGCCTCCCGCGAACGCCTTGAGGGGATCGAGAAAGAACTTGCGGATCTATCCGAGCAGTCTGACCAACTGCACGCCCGCTGGAATATAGAGAAAGAGGCGATATCCGAACTGCACAGGGTTAAGGAACAGATTGAGCAGACCCGCATTGATATGGAGCGCGCTGAACGGCGCAACGAACTTGAAGAAGCCGCCCGGCTGCGTTATGGAAAATTAGGCGAACTCGAGCACGAATTGCTTAAAGCAGAGGACCGCCTGAAAGAAATTCAGGCTGAAGGGGCGCTGTTGAAAGAGGAGGTGGATGCCGAGGAGATATCCAAGGTTGTTTCAGGCTGGACCGGCATTCCGGTATCGCGGTTAATGGAAGGCGAGATGGATAAACTGGTTCACATGGAAGAGCGTTTGCACGAGCGGGTTGTCGGCCAGGATGATGCCCTGCGGGCGGTCTCCAATGCGGTCCGCCGCTCGCGTGCCGGGCTGCAGGATCCCGGTCGCCCGGTTGGTTCATTTATCTTTCTGGGCCCGACCGGCGTTGGCAAGACTGAACTGGCGCGCGCCCTGGCGGAATTTCTTTTCGACGATGAACGGGCTATGGTGCGCATTGATATGAGCGAATACCAGGAGAAACACACTGTCTCGCGCCTGGTTGGTGCCCCGCCCGGCTATGTCGGGTACGATGAAGGAGGCCAGCTCACTGAGGCGGTTCGCCGCAGGCCGTACAGTGTGGTTCTGTTTGATGAAATTGAGAAAGCCCACAGCGAGGTCTTTAATACCCTTTTACAGCTTCTGGATGACGGGCGCCTCACGGATGGGCACGGCCGGACGGTAGATTTCCGCAACACGGTCATCATTATGACCAGCAACCTGGGAAACCAGCTCTGGGAAGGCGGGCGCCAGGTCTCGCGGGATGAGGTAACTGCCATGCTGCAGGCGTATTTCCGGCCTGAATTTCTTAACCGCATCGACGAGATTGTGTTGTTCCACCCGCTCACCAAAGAGCATATAGCCGAGATTGTGGATATTCAACTGCGCCGGGTGGCTGCGCTGCTGGCTGAGCGCGGCTATACCCTGGAGGTCAGCGAGGCTGCCCGGGAATACCTGGCGGAGGTCGGTTATGATCCCGATTTTGGGGCGCGGCCCCTCAAGCGCGCCATCCAGCGTGAGCTGCAGGACCCGCTCGCTCTCAAAATTCTTTCCGGGGATATTGGTGAGGGTGAACTGGTGCAGGTTGACCGCGGTCCGGAAGGCCTTGAATTTGGCGTAAAACTCCTGGTCTAATTATTTTGGAGGCTGTCCCAAAGGATAGTGTCACTCTGAGCGGAGTGAAGAGTCTTACTTACCCGATAAAATCAGACGCTTTCCTTTACTCAGCATGATAAATATTCAAATTTGACAGCCTCTCCTTATTTTTCCCCTGGCGATGTCTGCCTTAAAATAACCACTAAATTGGCTGGTTTATCTCTCTAAATTTCCGATCCAGCTCTGCTTGCATTTCAATCGATTTGGGGTCAACACCGTAAATATTCGCCAGCTCTTCGGGGTCTTCTTGTATATTGTAAAGTTCGTACTGGTTTTTGTATTTTTCATAGCCGTGGTAATAGACAAGCTTGTGCTGACCCTTGAACAGGGATAAGGTGGCTTTTCGCAGTTGCCCAAAGGTTGAATTCTCCTTTGCTTCCAGCGCCCAGATTGAGCGGTCATAAAATTCAGGGCTTTCTTCAAACGGCAGGACCTGACCCTCGAGAGAAGCAGGAATGGGCAGGTCGCTTATATGAAGCAGCGTGGGCAGCAGGTCCACGCTGCTGGTCAAGGTATGGACATCCTTTCGTGTTGTCTGTCCTGGCGCTGAGATAATCAGCGGTACGCGCAGCAGCGGCTCAAACAGCAGCGGGGTATAGTGGCCTAGGTGGCCCCATTCAAACAGTTCCCCGTGATCGGAGGTCAGGATAATATAACTGTTATCAGCCAATCCCATTTTTTCAAAATAATCCAGCAGTTTTCCTATCTGGTGGTCGAGGTTGGCGATAAATTCGTCATAGGTTTGTCTTTTTTCTGGAAAATCACTCCTTTGTTCATCCCCCAGAGGATGCTTCGCTTTGGATACTGGTTCCCATTTATCGTTAAACAGTTTATGAAAATTTTTATTCGGTCTGTAAGGTGAATGAGGCGGCATAAGATGGATATAGGATAGGAAAGGGGTTGGTAGTGTTGCTACCAGTGTGATCACGCCATCTATTACCTCGTCAATTGTAAAATAGACGTTGTTTGTGCTGATGGTAGGTATGCCCAGGGGGTATTTCGATCTCAAATCCTGGTAAATCAGCTGGGATTTGAGTATGTTGGTAACACTGTATAGAAGGGATATAAAAAGAGACCCGCGCGGATGAACCCGGGTGAACAGCAGACTATCGTGACTTCTGAATACCGGGTCAACCTCTTCGACAGGGAATCGATTGTAGACCATGCGGCCCATCAAGTTGAAATTGTCAGTTGGCTGGTGGTGGTCAATGTTATCTTCAAATTGGAAAAGAAGCTTGTCGGCATACAGGTTCTGGGCATAGGCTGCGGTATAGTACTTGCTTTGGAGCAGGTTGAAGATATTATGCGGTACGACCTGTGGTCTTGTTCGACTGGTTAATGTTAGGCTGCGGTGCTGCCAGGGGTAGGCGCCGGTCAGCAGGGAAGCGGTGCTGGGGGTTGTGAAATTGGCGGCGGCATGGTGGTTATGGAACACGGTCGCTTTTTCCGCGAACTGTTCCATATTCGGGCAGGTTTTACGGGGATATCCGTAAAGGGAGAGGTGGTACGCAGACAGCGTGTCGAAGACCAGCAGAATGATGTTGGGAGTTGTGCCCACCTGGAGCTGAGTGACAGGTAGTTTATTAGCCAGTGGGGCGAGTGATATTCCAGCTGAGAGTTTGATGAATTCTCGGCGGCTCAATTTATTTTTTTTGTTCCCATTCATAGCTGATATTGCACTTTTTCGGGCTTTTATTTGTATCCTGTAAATCCGGTGATGCTATTAAAAAAGGATCTTTATAACAACGACGAAAAGACTCAAGAAACCCAACGGCAGGTAGATGTATGCGAATATTGTCATCCTTTCCGCAAGAGCCGTGACAGCCTGGTTGAGGCGCGGCAGCTGGTTGAAGACGATCGATAGGGATATGGTCAGGGCGACCGTTACAACAAGCGCGCTCAGTAGAAGCAGTCCAAATTTACTCAGTTCTAAATTGACAAGTTCATCCAGCCTGGGGTGGATCAGATAAGCTGCCAGGCTTGCAAGCACAATTAATGAGAAGCCCAGAGGGATAAAGTGTTCCTTAAAAAACCTGTGAGGCAGCGCCGCACATAACAGCACTGTAATGCAGAGCAAAAGGATGCTCTCAAAAAGCGCAAAATATAACAGGTATGCTGAGGTGGTCAAAATATCCCAAGCAGTCAATTCCTTCAGCCAACTGGACAGATAGAAAATAATGACATAAAGAGTCCAGGTGAAAACGAAAAATAAAATGGTTGAAAACACCGGGAAAATTTGATTTCTGCTAGGCAGTTTTGTCCCGATTTTCTCCCCTGAGGTTGTTTCATTGAAGGCCATCTCTAAGCTGGTCGTTTATCTCTGAAAATTTCTGATCCAGCTCTTTTTGCATTTCAATTGATTTGGGATCAGTGCCGTAAACATTTGCCAGCTCTTCTGGGTCTTCTTGTATATTGTAAAGTTCATACTGGTTTTTGTAATTTTCATAGCCATGGTAATAGATCAGCTTGTGCTGACCTTTGAAAAGGGATAAGGTGGCTTTGCGCAGTTTTCCAAAGGTTGAATTCTTCTTTGCTTCCAGCACCCAGATTGCCC
>JBJYWI010000106.1:0-3332 GCA_046259385.1 Anaerolineales bacterium | reverse complement strand
TTTCTTCTGGCCCGGCTTCGAGTAGGGTTACCGCTCTGTTATACAGTTCTTCAAGCTGCTTTATATGCCTGGGAGCTTGCTCGCCTATCATCCTGATTTGCTCCCTGATTCTCTGAAAATCCAGCGCCATTCGCGTACCTTTGATATGCTTGGAGGAAAACTCCCTTTTTTGCGAAATTTTATCCTGAATAAATCTAAATCCAACCGCCTATCTTGGAAACCATTGTAAATCCTGAACTGCTTCACGGCAAGCTGCCTCTCAATATTTAGCTTGAAATGTGCTAGAATAATTCAGATTCAATCCCAATTGGCATATTCTGATTTTATGAGAAAAATCCTGTTAAAATCTTTAAAACCGACCACCAGGTTGCTGCTGGTAACAATCTTACTGACCGCATGTCAGTTGATCATACCACCCACGCCGGTTGTGCCTACCCCACGCGGGGGCCAGAGGGCAACCAACACCCAAACCCCAGTTCCTTTTGCAATTGACCCCACCAGCCCGCCTTCCAGCCCAACCCTCCAATCCACTGCAGAACGATTATTCTCACCTGGAGAAATGGCGCCTCTGGCGGAGATGACCTCAGGGGATTTTTCATCCACTACGGTTATCCATTGGGATTCCACGATATCATATACAGAGATCTTTCCCCTTCCTGTTGACATAAACCAGATCCCTAACAAGGCAGTGGTAGCGGGCTTAACCTCCGCCCAGCGCAGGTTCCTTGCGGAAAAGGGTTTTGTTGTTGTCCGGAGTGGGGACCCGCAGTTTATTGATATTCGGGAAGGTGTTTCAGCTCGCCACGGGCAGCCTTATTTTCTGACAACCGATGCAGCTTACCACGCTTTCCACCTGGTATATGCGGAACTCCTGCGCCAGCTTGAACGTGAAGAGCTTTATCCGCGCATGCTTGCCGTAACCCGGGCTGTCATGGATGAAATTGTCTCTTATTCCCCGATGGTAGAAGGTACTGAACTGGAAGAAGAGACCAGGCTGGCGGCGGCATACATTGCGGTTGGACTGAAACTGCTTGACCCCGAGGCGGAAATTGATCCCACGCTTGAAGATCTTGTAACGCCGCAGGTGGAGCAGATTCTGGATGCTGAAGGTGCAGCCAGCTCGATGCTCTTTCCTGAAATGAGCGATGACTACAGCTCTTATCTCCCGGGTGGGCGCTACGCGGGAGATCGCAAGCTTGAATCCTATTACCGGGGGATGACCTGGTTTGAGAGGGTTCATTTCCGGATTACAGGCCGAGATTCTGATTTTGTCCCCTCCCGGATACCTTTGATCGTCACCCTGGCTCTACGCCATGCCGCGATCAATGGTACCTCTGCCGCCCAGGAATGGGCGAAGATTCACGAAGCGATTACGTTCCTTTTCGGGCCAAACTTGGACCCGGGCCCGGTTGAATATTCAATCATGATGGATCAGGCTTACAGCAAGTGGGCCACAATCATCAGTTTACTTGACGATGAAATCTGGCGCGGCTTCCTGACCATAAGCCAGAGCCTGCCTCCCCCTAGCATCAATTCCACCTTCGCCGCCTCGCTTATGTATCTTGAGCCTGAAAGAGAATGGCGCTTTATGGGGCCGCGATTAAGCCTTGATGAATATGTTATGGAAAATCTGGTCTACGACAGAGTTGGTACACCTTCATACCGGCGAGTCCTCCCCAGCGGGTTGGATGTTATGGGAACCCTTGATTCAGCCGCAGCGCAGGCTGCCTCCGAAGATTCAGGTGCTTCAAGTTTCATGAATTATTCCGAACAGTTTGAAGCCCTGAAATCCGACCTGGGAGATCTGTCGGAATCAGAATGGCTGTCCACAGCAGGCAGCGCCTGGCTGTATGCGAACAAAGCCCAGTTGGCGCAGAAAGGCGAAGCATTCCCCGGATTCATGCGCACTCCCTTTTGGGAGTACAAGGACCTGAACAGCGCCCTTGGAAGCTGGGTGGAGCTGAAGCACGACACGGTCATATCAAGCAAAACACCTGGGGAGGTGCCCCCCAGCGACCTGCCGGTTTCAAACCCGGCGCCTGCCTATGCCGAGCCCAACCCAGAGGTATTCTACCGCCTTGCGTATCTCGCCCATAGCATCGCGCTAGGTTTGGAGAAACGTGGAATGCAGGGCACCGCGTCCTCAGAGGACGGCTTCGGACTGGATGAGCTGCTGGTTGAAATGCGCGGGCTGGGCGACCGGCTGGTGGAAATCGGCGATATCGCCTCCAGAGAACTGCAGGGGGACCGCCTGAATCAGGACGAATATCGTATCCTCCAGTCGCCCCTGGGAGGGGTTGAAGAACGGGTCGTGCAAAGCCGAACTTCAAGCCCGGACAACCCAGAAAATCCGCTCAAAATGCCCCCCCTCCCGGTTATTTCAGCCCCCGCCGCCGGGGGAGAGAGCATTCTTCAAACAGGCACCGGGAACCTGAACCGTATATATGTGATTGTTCCGGTCGGGGACGAGTTCCAGATCGCCCAGGGCGGCATCTACTCGTATTACGAATTCCCCCAATCGAGCCAGGATCGCCTGACCGACCGCACCTGGCGGCTGTTATTATCTTCCGACCCGCCCGATCCACCTGTCTGGACGGAGAACCTGATCCTGCCTAATGGTCACCCGGTCGATTCACTTGTGTTCCGGGTTGGTGACACCTACATCCTTAAGGGGGCTGCTGAGAACCTTAACTTGCGCGAGTCTCCCTCCCGCAACGCCCCTGCCATCCGGGTGCTTGCAAAAGGCGAATATATGCTGATCCTGGACGGACCTGTTCAGGCGGACGGTTTCACCTGGTGGAAGTTCAGGACCGATTTAAACTCCGACCAGCAGGTAGAAGGCTGGGCGGTCGAAGACCCGGACTGGTACCAGCGCGCCTGGGGTCGCTAAATTGATATAAGGAATAATTGACATGTCAAAGCCATTGAGCAAAAGCGCACGCCGGGTGCAGGATGCCCTCGATAAACAAGGGAAGGATTTCCAGGTGATCGAGCTTCCGGATTCAACCCGCACTGCGGTCGAGGCTGCCCGGGCGGTCGGCTGCCAGCTGGGTCAGATCGTCAAATCGCTGGTGTTCAAAGCCAAACGCTCCAAACGTCCGGTTCTGGTCATCGCCAGCGGCTCCATCCGGGTGGATGAAAGGAAGATCGAAGCCTTGATCGGGGAACCGCTCGGAAAAGCCGACGCCGACTTCGTCCGGAGCAGCACCGGTTTCGCGATCGGGGGCGTCCCTCCGGTCGGGCACGATCCGGAGATGCCGGTCTTCATCGACAATGACCTGCTCCAGTATGACGAAGTCTGGGCTGCCGCCGGCACCCCCCACGCGGTCTTC
>JBJYWI010000105.1:0-30984 GCA_046259385.1 Anaerolineales bacterium | reverse complement strand
AAAAGATGAAAAAATAAAAGCAATAAAAGCCTTGTTAAATTTGAAGGAAGCACAACTTCGAATTTACATCACAATCAAAGAGGAAATCTTTAAAACATTAGATAAACAAATAAAAGGGCAAGAGAAGGAGTTGGCGAATATCAATTAAAAAAGGTACTGTGTATTAAAATATATACTGTAATAACGCGTTGTATTCGGTTGTAAGGCGTCTGCCTTAACAATCTCCGGGCTGAATAAAATGGTTGAGTATCCTCAGGTCTGGCATTACGGTCTTGTCGCCCGCTGGTGGGCTGAGTTCAACTCAGAGGGTCCCGAGATTGAGTATTTTATGGACCTAATCAAGCGGTACGGGGATCCCGCCCTTGACGTCGCTTGTGGCACCGGCCGCCTGCTCATACCTTTCCTCCGCGCCGGCTTGGAAGTCGACGGCTGCGATATATCCGCTGATATGATTGTTCTGTGCACCCAGAAGGCACAAACTGAAGGATTCAGTCCTCAGCTCTACAGGCAGGCCATGCATGAGCTTGCCTTGCCTCGCAAGTACAAGACCATTGTTGTCTGCGGCTCAATATATCGAACTAATTCATCACCCATCTACCCGAATCTCTTTACCTTAATCCCAACGTATCTTTCAGATCAGTTATTGCAGGTGAGTTAACTGACCGGTGATAATTAAAAAGAGTGCATGATCGGATAACATGCAATTTCCACATCGATATTCTCAATCCCCATCCGGTAGGATGCGAAAATCGAACCGGTGGATTTACTGGACGAACTGTTCGGCACGGCGAAGATTTTCATGTTGGCGAGAGTTAAATGTATCAAGGGATTGATTATAACTCGAGTAAGTTAAAACGATACCCTTGTTCCATCGCGGTACAGCTGTTTGTTAATTACAGAGATTTGCTGGTGCTGGCTGCCCTATGGCGTTTCGGCGGTCTTACCTGAGGTTACCCAAGCGATAAGATCCGCCAGTTCCTGCACGGTTAAGGTGTTGCCAAGGGTCGAGCCCATCTTTTGATCCCACTCTCCAGGGACGATATATTCGTTTGCCAGCACGATCGATTCGATCAAGTACTGCTCGGGAGTGGTCGCAGTTCCGGTGTAGTGGGGATCAGAGATTCGCATGCCAGCCCGCTCGACAATTTCCGGGAGATCACCTTCGGCGTTGAAGGAAGGTCCAGCGTTGTTGAACTCGTGGCAGGCAAAGCATGCATTTCTGCGGGATAACTTCAACCCATTATCGTAATCGCCTTCCGGGAGCTGAATAGTGATATCCGTGCCGGCTGGATCATCCGGACCGGGGGATTCGGATGACAAAGCTTCAGTTTCGGTAGGACGAAGTTCCGGCGGAGGGGGAGAAGTATCAGTTGGTTTTGCTGTGTTTGTGGGAGCGGGTATTGGAGCATCTGTGGCGATGGGGGTTGGGCTGCATGCGGGCATAAGTATAAAAATTAATATCAAAATAACGAGAATTATTTCCCGCTTGTGAGGGCGTTTATGCATAGCTACTCCTTAATAGAGCCCAGCGTGTAAAATCACCAAAGATGTTATCGTGAAGAATGAGCGAAAACTGGACAAGTATGGTGGATTATATCATGTATATTGGAGAGGATCGTGATATGTTCCATTGACTTAAAAATCCGTGTCCCTGGTGTTTCAATATTTTATATAGGAGGTGTTATCAGGCTCCCGGTCCGTCATCTCCCTTCATAACATCCTATGGTTTAAGGGCTTTTGTGGCTATAAATGTGGGAGTGTATTTTGAAAGCAGGTCATTTTCATCCTCCGGGTGAATGTCCTCATAAAACCCTGCAATCAAAAATCCAGCCTCAATCTGCCCGCCAATCTGGTCCTCCAGCGTGTGGCCGAACTCAAACTCCCAGCCCTCTTCCAGATATTCCGCTTTTTCCCGCGCGCTCAGACTGACCGTATCCGCATACGGCAATTTGTACTTTACCTGGAGGACTTCTTTTTCTATAGCCAATTCATAATCAAAGAGGTAAACAACCGGGTTGACAAAACCAGACAGCAGTAACCCCCCTTTCTTCAGCACCCTGTAAGACTCTTTCCATACCGGTTTTACGTCAGGCACGAAACAATTTGATACTGGGTGAATAATGAGGTCAAAACTTCTGTCCGGAAACATAAAAAGATCAGCCATATCCCCTTCGACTGTTTTAATATCGAGCGAATTCCTCTCCGCTACCAAGCGGTCCTGGGCTAACTGTCTGGGTGAGAAATCTAAAACAGTGACATGTGCGCCTGCTGTCGCTAAAATGGGTCCTTGCTGCCCGCCGCCAGAAGCCAGGCACAGGATTTCCAAATCCGTCAAATCAGGGAACCATTCACGCGGGACTGGTTTTGTGGGGGTTAAAACGATCTCCCACTGCCCTTTACGGGCATTTTTAACGATCTCTTCGCTGACAGGAACCGTCCAGCGGTTTTTCTGCTCCACATTTAGATCCCACACCCGGCGATTGTGTTCACGAACATCCATGCATTATCTCCAATATAAATTATCCGCTTGGGATGAGCTGCCTCCACAATATGCGCCAATCATAACTTAAGAGACTGTCTAACCTAACTAATCTTTTGGATCAGTTCTGGGAAATTATTCATTTTCCGATAACCAGGTTGGTTTGATTTTTGCTTTTCTACCAAGAACCGAATCCACTGGCGCGCTCAGGACTGGCTCAATTTTCGAATTTCAATTCAGAGCCTGGTTAAAAAAAACGATTGGTCGCCGTGGTAATATTTGTGCTTAGAAGAGGGCCTCTAATCCGGCAGAAACCAGCTCAAGACCAGGCTGACCAGGCTGATAATGATGGCAGCGATAAAGGCTGTGACGAAATTCTGCAATATCCCGCCTTCCAGCGTCAATGCGCCGCTCAACCACACGGTTATGATCAGCATGAGGGCGTTGATAACCAGTGTGAAAAGCCCCAGCGTGGCGATGTTTATCGGCAGTGTGAGCAGTTTCACGATTGGACGGATCAGGGCGTTGACCAGCCCGAAGATGACCGCTACGATCAGCAGGTTAACGATATTCCCGCTGAATCCCAGACCGGGAAGCAGATAACTGGTCAGCCAGATGGCTGCGGCGTTGATCAGGATCCTGAGAATTAATTTCATAATGCCTCCGAAATAATCAAGAGTATAAAAAGCTTTTATTGCTTACCGCCGCGTCCAAAAAGGGGATCCCTTCTGACGATCGGATTCTGTATCATAAGCTGGTTTGAAGTATATCAATAAAACCCAAATTGAGATATGTTCCTCATTGCCTGTTTTCGTATGCGCTTATAGCAACTTCATACATAAGCCCACCATTATCTTTGTCGTAGCATGCATATTCACCTTCAAAGCCTTCTCCAACAAGGTACGCTGTTCCTTCCGCTCTGTGAATACTCTGCGTGCAAGTCGTAAACACAATCCTCCCTTCCCCAGCGTAATAAATACCTTCAGCTGGCCAGTCATATTTCTCGCCCAGGTCGGTTTTCTGACATTCTCCAACCTTGATCTGCGTTCCATCTGTGATTGCATTCACACTCACTGGATTCACGTATTCCATAAATTTCACACCATCCAATTCTTTTGTTTTCGGACCAATGTAAACACTCACCGCCGCGGTTGGGTCTTGACAGCAAATGTAGGCGACATTCCCGCTACCCCCAAACCGAATATCCCCTTCGGCGATCTGTTCTTCTAAGCTGCCCGGCGCTACCGTTTTCGGAAACAATGTTCGACAGGCAATACTTGCCAGAAAAAGAACTGATAAGATTAGCAATATCCTTTTCTTTTTTCCCATCTTTTCTAATTCCTTTATTCATCAACTTCTTTAGATTAATTTAATTTGTCAACTAATAGGTAGATGATAACCCAACAACTTATTGCGCTAAATTCTTTAATAATGTATTATCCGAATTAAAACCGTCAAAAGATCTGAATAATATTTCTGAATGGAATTTTTTTTGTCTTAAATTCTGTGGAAAAAGTGAATTGCCTGGAGTTTATCCGCCATACTTTCACGATAAACGATTATTCCAATGAATGTAGATTATGGTGTTTCAAAGAATCTGAGGGAATATGAGGGTGGAAAATAACAGAGATTTTTCGGTTATAAATTGAATCTGGTGTAACCAGGTTGCACCCGATCTGCGCCAGGTCTGGACTCCTCTTATTAGTTCTCAATCACACTGAACATAATCTATTATCATTCTGATCGAAGATTTCCCGCAGGGAAACGAATTGAAGAATCTAAACTCTTTGATGTGCTCAGACTGACGATCGTTTAGTACATATCCAATCGTAGTACAGCGGTTTATTCCTGAAATAAAGCCTCAAAAGCATTAAGGTGGAAAGGCGGCTTAAAATATCACAAAATTTACCCGGCATTTTGCTTACCTTATTTAAGCTGTAACTCGAACTTATTTTTGATTAAAAGTAAAACACGGTCTCGAGCTGAACCGCGAAGAAAACAAGCCGCTCGAGAGCAATGCGACTTTGTGGTGTACTTTCTTGTTTAAGTGTGTTTGATACCGTTAGCTGGAGTTCACCCATTGGGGAACTCCGTTCTTCCTGGTTTTCAGTGGGGAAGTGGTCACTCCTGCCGAGCTACCTGACTATTACGCACAGCGCATAATTGCTATGTATCTACATAAACCCAGCACCTAAATTCTACTCCATACTCTCCAAAATGATGTCCAGATTCTTATCACAGCATGATTGCTCAAAACCTGGTGTTTTATAGCGTTTCTCAGCATGCGATAGAAAAAGAGAGTAATTCAGTGCGGTAGACGAAGTGGGTTTGTCCATTGTGTCCATTGCTAATATGTGTAGGAGATATGCCCGTAAAGTCCATAATTTCCATATCTTGTTACCCTGGCTGCACCGGGATTGCACCGTCCCCCTGCCAGAATTGAACCAAACATAAAGAAGAAAAGGCGACTCACTTGCCAGTTGACCTTTTCGCCTTCCCCTTGCACAGCTCCTTCCATGCACCGGTCGACCAAAGCGCCCAGATCACCAAAACCGGTTGAAAAAACAAACGGGTAAAACGTGATATATCGGAATTCAACCCAAAAGCGTCAACCTGATTGACGTACTGAGAGATGTTGCCTGGGAACACTAATACAAAGAACGCTGCAGTAACCCAGCCTATAATCACCCGGTATCTGTCAGGTAGGATTATCAATCCCAATCCAAGAATAATCTCGACAATCCCTGATATGACCACAACCAAATCACCGTCGATCGGGAGCCAGGCTGGAACCTGGGCCAGGAATTCCTGACGCAACACACTTAGATGGCTAAGTCCTGCAAATACCAAAAAGCCTCCCAGTAATTTGCTTAAAATCAATTGTATTGGTCTGATCTTTTGTTGCTGGAGATTGTTTTCGACCATATCAATAATCATACCTTTCTTTTATAGGATCGCTTGATCAGTAAACTGATGTGCAATAAAATTCTGATGATTTAAAATATGAAATATATCTACTTGCCTGAAGCCAGATTTTGGATAATTTTACTCCTTTGTGAAATTGCCTTGGAGCGAGCATGAACATAAGAAGAATAATTAAGTTTACCTTTATTGGCTTAATTACAGTAATCATTTTAGGTGTCTTGGGAGTGATTGTTTGGTCAAAAACAGGTTCATACCCAGCAAGAATGGATGCATTGTCTGCACTTGAATCAACTGAAAGAGTAACGATTACACAAGACAAGTGGATTGTTTTTGAACCTGACAGGGAGACAGAAACCGGGTTGATTTTTTACCCCGGTGGATTGGTGGAGCCAACCGCCTATGCGCCAATTTTGCATCAAATAGCCGAACAAGGTGTACTGGTAATTATCACTCCTATGCCATTGAATTTAGCGATTTTGAATACAGGTGCTGCCAATGCTGTTATTGACGCATATCCGCAAATATCTACCTGGATCCTTGCTGGGCATTCGCTTGGCGGCGCATCTGCAGCAATATTTGCGGAGAACAATCCGAATGCGATCGCTGCAATTGCCTTGTGGGATTCTTATCCACCCGACAGTGCTGACTTGTCAGATAACAAAGTCCCAGTAATTTCTATCTTTAGCGCCACGAATAATTTTCCAAACACCAAAAATTTTAATGACAATAAGCACTTGTTACCATCAGACACGATATTTATTGGAATTGAAGGTGCAAACCATGCTCAATTTGGCGATTATGGACCCCAAAAGGGGGATGTTGTTGCCTCAATTAGCCTTGCTGATCAACATGAAAAGGTTGCTGAAATTATGCTGGATTTCATAAACCCATAAACAACAAATAAATAGCCACTTATGCACACGAAATCATCCTATTTTCTACAACAATTCAAATCATAACCTAGCTGAAACCGCTTGATATGCAGTTCAGATGGTTTTCATAGATGGAGTTAGACTCGTATCAGAAACAGGTGAACTGCCCCCGTTATGTGTACCAGTCATATTATTAGATTAACTTGATTTATTTGAGAAAGTTGAATTATGGTTAGCGTCTTTGTCAATGGTGTAAGTATGATTGTGAATCAAAAAAATCAATAGCAAAAATATTTGTAAGCACCAGTCCTTTTCCTCAATCCCAACGAAAACAAGTTAAATATTATTCAAGCCCAATCTAAACGATACGGTCTTCTGAGCCAAGTATGGTCAAGCTTGTAGTTTCCTGATTGATGCAAATTAAAATTTTGATTCCCTGATATTACCGATTTTGTCGATGAGCCTTGTCTAATTCTACCTTAGGTTAATTATTGTCGGTTATTAAGCGACATAGTGACGAAATTTAGCCAAGGGGCAGACCTCAATGCAAGGGTAAGGTAGGTGCGAATAAGGTTGTTTAGTGTTTAACGGATGCAATTATTGTGGTCACTGCAGCTTTGTATGTATTAGCTGGTCTGACTTTCAAGTGATAATATGGATGCTTTTTTTGCTCGTTTTAATTGCCGCCCGCGATGGTGTGTATCCATGATGCGTTTGCGTATGCGTATATTATCGGGGGTAATTTCAAGTAATTCGTCGTCGGCCAGGTATTCGATTGCTTCGTCCAGGCTTAATTCTCTTGGCGGCGAAAGGCGGATTTCGATATCCCGGATTGAATTGCGCATGTTAGTCAGGTGTTTGGTTTTGCAGATGTTTACATCCAAGTCTCCTGGTCGTTGGTGCTCCCCGACAACCATGCCTTCGTAAACTTTGGTTCCAGGTTTAATAAATAATGTACCCCTTTCTTCTGCGTTCTTGAGACCGAAAGTGGTTGCCACCCCGTTTTCCCAGGCGACAAGTGATCCCCGGGAACGGGAGGGTAATTCGCCGGCCATCGGTTCGTATCCCTTAAAGAAGGTATTCATGGTAGCCATACCGCGAGTGGTGGTTAATAAATGATAACGGAACCCCAGCATACCTCTGGTTGGGATAATGTATGTCAGGTGGACAGAGCCGTTGCTCGACTCGATTAAATCCTGCATCGTTCCACGTCGTTTGCCCAACATCTCTACTACTGCGCCTACTGTCTCCTGGCTGGTATCGATGTGGACCACTTCGAAAGGTTCCTGTATTTTCCCATCTGGTCCCCGGCGCAGGATGACCTCCGGGCGGGAAACCTGAAATTCATAGCCCTCACGCCGCATGGTTTCGATCAGAATGGACAGGTGCAGTTCTCCCCGGCCGGAGACAATAAAGCGGTCGGGGCTGTCGGTCTCTTCAACTTTCAAAGCCAGATTGTATCGAAGCTCATCAAACAGGCGCTGGCGCAATTTGCGGGACGTCCCCCACGTGCCCTCTTTTCCGTTGAAGGGCGAGGTGTTGACTTCAAAAGCCATCTGAATGGTAGGTTCTTCAATCGTTATTGTTGGCAGTGCCACCGGGTGGTCGGGATCGGACAGGGTTTCACCAATCGAAATATCCCTCAAACCGGCAACTGCAACGATGTCACCCGCTTCGGCCTGTTCTACCTCAACCTTCTCCAATCCCTGCCAAACATATAAATAGCGGATGGTTTCCAGCAGGTTATCGCCGTTCTTAGTCAGCCTTGAAACCGTCTGCTCAGTATGCATCCTGCCCGCAAAAATCCTGCCGATGGCTGTTTTGCCGCGGTAATTATCATAATCAAGTGTGGTGACCAGCATCTTAACGGGGGCGTCTGGGTCCACAACCGGGGCGGGGATTTCTGTCAGGATCGTTTCAAAGAGGGGCTGAAGGTCAGAATGGACATCAGGTGTTAAACCAGCCTGCTGGGCAGTGGCAACGGTATAAACCACTGGAAAATCTGCCTGTTCGTCGGTGGCACCCAGCTCGATAAAAAGGTCAAAAGTCTCGTTTAAAACCCGGTCAGGGTCGGCATCTTTTCGATCGATTTTATTGATCACCACAATAGCCTTGTGGCCTAATTCCAGCGCTTTCTTCAGGACGAAACGGGTCTGTGGTCGTGGGCCTTCTGCCGCATCGACTAATAACAAAACCCCATCCACCATGTTGAGGACGCGTTCGACTTCCCCGCCGAAATCAGCATGTCCGGGCGTATCGACAAGATTGACCTTAATTTGTTCGCCGCTGTTTGGATCGGTTATTTGGATGGATATGTTTTTTGCCAGGATGGTAATCCCGCGTTCTCGTTCCAGGTCGTTCGAATCAAGCACACGTTCGAGAACTTGCTGGTTCTCTCGGAAAACACCAGCCTGGCGGAGCAATCCGTCTAACAGGGTGGTTTTTCCATGATCAACATGGGCGATGATGGCAATATTCCGTAGATTGGATTTTGTAACTTGCATAGAAAAACAATACTCCACGAAAAAACTCCGACCCATCTGATCGGAGCCATGAATTAAGTCGCTGAAGTCTATCAGAAATCCAAAGATTCAGGAAGACTTATTATATAAATATATTATAAATGTTGCTGCCTGTCCCAAAAAAATTGATCTAAAAGATAAATTCTTGGGTTACAGACTAATTCAAATCTATAGTAAACGTTACAGTCTTTTGGCCTGAGTATGGTGACTAGGGTGGATTCCTGATTAAAGTCGTACCAATGGGATGCGCCGGATTGAATTTATCAGACAACGGTTGAAGGTTATTGGTATTCTCGATCAGGTTCAATCATTTCGGGCTAATGGTAGGAGTCATTACCTGACCAGCAACCCTTGAAATATCTAATTACTAATGACACGCTGCCTATGGACACCAATCACCCCTAATCAGGAAATGTTGGGCGGCAGAATCTCTCCTGACAGCGACCTTATACATATGCGTTTCCCCATCCCCTAGAAACCGCAATCATTCGGTAATGGCGGCTGCTGAGCAAGGTCAACTGCGAAGTCTGGGGATAAATCCACAAAGGAAAAACCCGATTTGACCGAACCTTTATAGGCTCTACCACCGTACCCGGAGTTATTCATATGAGCCCGAACAAGGATTTCCTGATCAAGTTTTATCGTAACTGGACCTCCGGATCGGACAAAAGGTTGCTCCTGGGCATGGCTGTGCAGCAGGATCCTGCGATAAACCAGTGAACCATTTTCATCGATTACCTCCCACCAATCAGCATACTGATCGCAGTCAATATCAGGACTCATAATTTCGACCGAAAACGAAAACTGGCCTGCCTCCCCGGTTACATTCACAGAAATAACATCTGCATAAACAGGTTTTTGCACTGGAATTTGGGTCTCGATCCGCTCAGAATTTAATTCGAGTTCATCTTCCAAAGTATCATTCAAGTCTTGTTCGCCCATAATACAACCTGTTAGTAAAACAATAGACAGAATAAGAATAGAGATCTTTTTTTGTATGGAGAAGGACATTATGTGATCTGGCATATTTTATATATCCTGGAATTATTTTATACCCAAAAACGCTCTGTGGGCATTGTGGAGCTTCGTGTTGAGTCAAAAGCGGTTTTTTCTGTAAAAAAGTTATGGCAATAATAACAGGAAGCTAACTATGAGCTCTTTTTCATTGTAATCTCTAAATTGCCTGATTTATTCAGCTCTACGTCCCTCGTTATCTCCAAGGTTTTTGTATTTGATAAAAGTAAGCTAGATTATTTGATCTGTCTTAAAAAATTGGCTGCGTTTTTCTGACCTGCCTCCCAAAAACTGATCCAATAGACATGTTGGAGCTAGAACGAAAAGGAGGTGGGTAGAATGCTAAGGAAGCAATTTGCACCTGAACGAATCATTACCTAACTCCGGAAAGCCGAGGTTCTTTTAAACTAGGAATTAACCGTGTGAAATGCTAACTGGCAGTTGGAAATCAGCAAACAGTCCTGCTTCTGCTGACGAAAAGAAATGGTATCGTCATGCTCCTGGACATGACGCATGGTGTACAAAAGCAGTTCCACATAAGGTAGTTCTCCCTAGGGGATCCGGCATATCCGGTTAGCCTGTTCAATTGACAGATTGGCAATCGTCTCCTAGTATTTCTGGCTGCAAGATATCAGATAACCCAGCAGTTCTTCTTGCGTATAGGTTCATGGAAGAACCTCGTTGGCTTCCATTTCCACCTGATTAAAAGGCGCAGGAGGGACAAAGCCCTCTTGCGCCAATAATATTGGTAATTTTATACCACTCTGCCTATTTTCTTGCGCTGCAGGCACACGATCGAATATTGAAATTTATTTAAGCCTGCCGATTACCTCAATCTCTTTCCAGGATATCCAGGAAGGACTCTCTATTGTTCTGATCATAAGAAACTTATAACCATCTAGGGGTTCAGGAGGAGTAAATTCCAGTACCTGGCCATCCTCTGTGAATCCGCTGAAGGTTTGTACAACCTCATAATCGGAGCGGTCCTTGCTTACTAATAATTCGTGCACTGTCTCACCATCTGGGAATTGTGAGACATAAAGCCGGATGGTTGTTATCTCGGTTGGACCGCCCAGGTTGACCTCTATCCACTGCGGAGGATACTGTTGACCAGTATTCCAAAACGTGTCCAAATTACCGTCGACAGCATGCTCAGAAGGATGGTCACTATCCTCTCGAGAGGCTTTTGTAGGTTTGCCAGAAGCCAGGTTCGGTTCAAGTGTTGATACAGCAGGGGCGGGCGGTATTTCCGTTACAAGCTCTATATTTTCTTCCTGCAAAGTGTTTGCATCTTCAGTAGGGGAGACGGTTTCGGAAGGTATGTCCATCTGGATGGTGGCTGTGGAGGTTGAGCTGAGATTCTGGATGGAACCCCTGCTTGGAAGATTGCATGCCAGAGCAGCAAGGAGAAGGACGAGAAGCATCAAAAATCCCCTGCCTAATCGATGAGAATTTAATTTTTTATTGAATTTTTCTGTATACATGATTGAATTATCAAATTTCCATTGCCAGTTGAATTTATGGTAGATAGTTTTAGGAATTTATCCAATTGTCCGACCTCAGCCTGTCCTGATACTTTTACCACATTGAATTGATTTGTCAATCATAAAACATTTCAATAATTCAAGGATTAAAGCGCTGATAGATTCTTAAGGGTATTATTAATTTCTGATCACTTACCGCTATCCGGTAGTCGTACTTCAAATACGTATTTTGAATTTGTGTCCAAAATTTCCAATCCGACTTTTTCCAGTTCGCGCGCTGGTCCTTTCATTGTAAAAACCCGCAATCCCGGGGGTGCACTTTTGCGCTGCTCTCCCAGATAAAGTTCTTCCTCCCCCGAAATGTATCCCTTTACCCTATCCAATCTTTTATAATCTATTTGTTTAACAAAGAGATTTTTGGATTCGTAGTCTTCTCCAATCAGGTAATACCAGAAAAAGGCAGTGTTGTCATAATTGGGTGACAGGATCAACGCATCCCGATCAATTGTAACAAGAATTTTCTCAGTTATTCGAGCCCATAAGGTACGATCATGGTGATCGACCTTATGGTAATTTACTGAAACCATAATTATTGGGATGATGAGCGCTATTATGGCCAGGTGTTGTGGTTCTGGTAGTCGTTTGGCAATCCAATCCAAACCATAACCAACCAGGATAATAAAGAAAACGTAGAAAGGCAGGAAATATGTATCATATTCACGTGCATAACGCACCATCGCTACAACGAATGTCGAAAGAAGACCGATCAGGATGAACCTGCGGAGTACTTTGTCACGAATTGTGTAAAACCCTAATATACCCCCAAACACCAGCAAGTAATATTCCCGCCATAGGTAATTAAAGAAACGCGCCAATCTATTTGTTAATATTTCATTGATTGAAAAACGCGCCATTGCGCTTGAGCCGGGTGAAGTGATAAAAGCCAGGAATCTGGCGGTATCGGTTTCCAAAAAAGGTGTGGATGGATCATTGGTACGCCAGTAAAGAAGACCTAATATCAATCCTAGAAGTATCATCCCCAGCCATAAAGGTTTTCTTATGAACTTCTGAAATTGAACGAATACAGTATTGGACACGACCGGTTCTATTGTTGTTTTTCCCTTATTATTTTTACAGAGCCTTTATAAATCTTGCGCAATTTTCTTAAAGAACCTTGCTTATCTAATATTTTTCTGCTCGTAAAAAAAATAACCACCTACTGATTGGACATTCGCGGATCACGCGTCCATTTGCTGCAATTTATTATGTATATTCTTAGAAATTATGAGACAAAAAATTTGTGGTATTAACAGGGATATTGGAAACATTGCCAGAAAGATTATACATGGATTGTTTGATGTCGATCCAAGAAAATTTATGGCAGGACCTTGTTGCTTGTTTTTGTTATAATGCATGAACAAAGTTTCCCGTGTTGAAAAAAACATTCCCTGGTTGAAAGTGGTTTATTGTGAAATTGGTTAAGAAGGAATCGCTTCTCTTTTACTTAATCATCGCTGCCTATTTGATTTATTCCGTTTTATTTATTTACCGCTCAAGTTTTGTCGTTTCAGGTGAACGGTATTTTGTGTTGTTTGACGATGCAATGATATCCATGCGCTATGCAAAGAACTTTGCCAGCGGCGAAGGTCTGGTTTGGAATCCTGGAGGGGAAAAAATCGAGGGTTACTCAAACCCATTGTGGGTGGTTTTTATGGCTGGTTTTCATCTTTTGCCAATTCCAAGTTCCAAAATCAGCCTGTTCGTGCAGATCAGCGGAGCGATTTTCTTAACGGCTAATTTATTTGTTGTTCGCAAGATTGGCAGTCTTTTGTCAAAGGACTGGCTTGTCCCAATTTTCGCGGTTTTGCTTACCGCGTTTTACGCTCCATTAAATAATTGGGGTCTGTTAGGAATGGAAGTCAGCGCGCTGGCATTTATTACAAGCCTGTCAGTATGGATGGTCTTGAAATTTCTAAAGGAAGGAGATTTTTCTCCCTGGTTGTTTGTTTTATTGGGATTAGCTACATTAATCCGGATTGATATGGTAGTCCCTTACATTCTGATTCTATGTTTTCTACTTGTTACCTTGCCGTCACGGCGACCTCAAATTCTGATATGGGGCATTGCACTGCTGGGATTATTTTTGGGCGGGCAAACTATATTTCGCCTGCTTTACTATGGCAATCCGCTGCCCAATACATACTACCTGAAAGTGGAAGGATATTCCCTGTTAAACCGGGTTGGACACGGATTATACGTGCTGTTTCTATTTGGCTGGAATTTCAACTGGATCCTTTTTTTACTGCCTCTGGTAATCCTTTTCTTCCGCCAGGATGCGGAAGTGATTCTCTTGTTATTGCTGATTCTGGGTCAATTTGTTTACAGCGTTTATGTTGGAGGGGATGCCTGGGAACATAAAGGCGGCAGTAACCGTTACATTTCAATTGTGATGCCGCTCTTTTTCATCCTCTTTGCCAACGTTCTCGTCTTGATTCGCGATCTTGCCGCTGGAGGTGTGGGTAAGAGAAAAGGAAGATATCAATTTGTGCCCAACCTGATTATGGTCTTATTTATATTGGTGACAATGGTCAATACAAACATACTTGTTGACTTTAAATCATTGGACCGCTGGATATTGAGCATGAATCCAGAATTCGTGCGCGGTAACCAGAGATACGTGAGGATTGCGCTGGATCTCAAAGAGATCACCAGTCCACAAGCAAAAGTCGCGGTAGTCAGCGCCGGAGCGATCCCATATTTTTCGGACCGCTATGCGATTGACCTGCTTGGTAAAAATGACCCCGTGGTGGCAAACCTTCTCCCACGCAACACAAGTGCTATCACAAATCTGGACCTCTACCGTCCGGGTCATATGAAATGGGATTACGATTATTCAGTTGGAAAACTTGATCCGGATATTATCGTTCAGGTGTGGGGGCCAAAAGAAGAAATCAGACCTTATTTAATGACGGAATATATAACCGGTCGGGTATTGAACAGCAACGGTATTTATTATTATATTCGCAAGGATTCATCCAACATTTTATGGGAAAATGTTGAAATTAAACCTTAGTTTAATTTAAATCTGCATCTTCACCTGTAAACACCCTCACCAGCATTGACCACATTCATTATTGGCGGGGGATCGACCCTGATGGGGTTGATCAACTATTTCTAGCATCAAGTCAAATAGGGAAATAAACTGTTCCCGATACCATTGCAAAATATTCTATAACAGACTAAAATTATCTATATAGTCTGGAAATTATTATGGTCCATTCCTCCTCATCAAAGTCACCGAATTTGGGAGAATGTATCCATAAATCGCAATCCACCAGACTCAGGAGGAGTACCCTTGGCAGTTGAAGAAACCCGAATCGATTCAGAAGGTATACAAACCACGCCTTTAACTTCAAGTTTAGCCATCCCGGAACGGATCACTTTGCTTGCATTTGCAGTTATGGTGTTATTTGCTGGTGGAGCCGCGGTGGCAGTCCGGATCACGTTTGCAGAACTGCCTCCTTTCTGGAGCGGCGGGGCGCGGTTCGGCGCGGCGGCGCTGATCTTCTGGATATTAATGATCATCCGAAGAGTACCCGTGCCGCGCGGCAGAGCCATTGCGGGTGCGGCGTTATTTGGCTTCCTGGGGGTGGGGGCTTCATTTCTTTTCCTGATGTGGGGGCTGGTGGAAACACCCGCTGGTCTTTTCCAGGTGATCGGCGCGCTTGTGCCGCTTTTGACGATAATATTTGCTTTTCTACACAAATTAGAAAAGATGCGTTGGCAGGCTGTTACCGGAGCATTGCTGGCGGTCGCTGGGATCGCATTTGCAGTGAACGGTTACAGGGGCGCGGCGATTTCAGCACCGCACATCATTGCTATTCTGATCGGGACTGCCTGTATCGCTGAATCCGCAGTTGTCGCGAAGTTAATCCCGCGCAGCCATCCGATCGCCACCAATGCAGTCGGGATGACAGTCGGAGCGGTTATGCTGCTGGGAGCTTCCCTTATCGCAGGGGAAAGCTGGATCATCCCAGGTAAGCCTGCCACCTGGGGAGCCTTTATCTACCTGGTGGTTTGTGTGTCGGTAATTGTATTCATGCTTTACCTATGGGTGCTGGAACGCTGGACGGCTTCCGGGACTTCGTTCGCATTTGTGCTGATGCCGCTGGTGACCATCAGCCTCGCTTCGACCATCGCAAACGAACCGGTAACGTCGAGCCTTCTCGTCGGCGCGGCACTGGTGATCGCGGGAGTTATCTTCGGGGCGATCGTCAAGCCTAAAAAAAAGAAACCCAGGCAGACGTTTGAATGCAAGCCGTGCTAAAAAATTTTGAATGCAGTTTCCACGTCGATTTTTTCAATCCCCATCCGCCCGGATATAAAAGTCACCCCTTTTAATTTTCTGAATAAGGCGGTTTGCAAGCACCTCGAGACCCTGTTTATCGGAACATCGGTTTTATTCATGAGCAATATATTTTTTGGATTTGACAACTCACTGACTGCTGATGAATTACCGCGCTGGCAGGTTTTGATTGACCTGCACAGAGACAGCATCGGCTGACCCCCAATTTATTCTCCCCACCTCATTATATACGCATCTCCAAACCATCCAACAAATTTAACTTCAACCCCTTCATAGTTGAAATCTTCTAGGGGAACAGGTTTCGAAAGAATGTATCCCCCAACAGCATCCAGTATTAACCAGCCGCGCGGGTGTTCTTTTATTGCTTCATATATAACTTTTTCTGAATTGTTTTTTACGTAACTGTAAAGAATAAAATTATGCTCATTTATGCCGTTAATGAATTTAAAAAATCGTTCAACAAAACCTGTGGCAACAATAACTTCATCTTGTTTATATTCAGACAATATAAAGGTATGTGCCGGTAACAGGTCAGCATGAAACTCGGTTGTTATTGGATGGATACCGCTTGTGAAATCACGCAGCGGTTTGAGTGTCCCCGGGATGTTCCAGAAAAGCAGTATCAATGCCAGCCAGATCGCCCACTGGTGTTTTGTTTTTATGATTGATTTGATTATCCAAAATGCCAGAAAAAGGCCGACCGCGATCAAGATCAAATGCCAGTACTCAATCACGGTCGCATAGCGCGGCCTGTTGGTTTTCATCCTTAAGAACGAAAAGGCGAGCATTGTCGCCCCATATACTAGAAACGTAAGCGGTAAAACAATTTTCTTTTTATCAAATAATCTCACGACCAAAAAAGCAAGAATCATCAGAACAAAAGAGATCAGCGGACGGTTAAAATACCACTGCTGCTGGGGTTTTTCATAGAACAATAAGAGGAAGAATGGATTCATCTTTTTCCTTAAAAAGTGAAAATCTTCCCCGGTTTTTACGACCAGTACACCAATTACCACGCTTACGATGACAATCAATATGACCGCCAAAAGGATATTGGGTGGATTTCTCCAATCCATTTTCCTGAGCAGCAGAAAGCCAAATGCAGGATACATCACCAGAATACCTTTGTAAGCCGCATGGATGTCCGCATAAATGTACAGCAGATTAAGACCTAGGAATCCGATAATAAGAATATTTTTCAAGGAAAATAATTTTCGGTAATCATCCCGCAAAATAAATCTATCAGGAAAGCCTGTGTAAAATTCAACCATCAACAACCCGGTCAGGTAAATAAAGAAAGGGTAATAAGCGTATTCTCGAACGGTTTGTGAAGTTGCAATAATCCAGGGGCTGAATGCAAATAATCCGGTCGATAATAGTGCGATGGGTTTGTTGATTTTTTTCGCCAGCAAATAAAGCGGGATTAAAGCTAACAGATTCACAATAATTCCCGGGATACGCGCTGTTAGGAGGCTGACATTGAATATCTTGAAAAATAACACCACAGGCAGGGTAACCATCAGCAGACTTCGCCTGTAAGGCGCCTGTTGGAGGCTTACTTCTCCGGTTGCAATCGTTTTCGCTGTAATTAAATGCAGCGTCTCATCGGTGTATGGCGGTAAATCAGCCAGATGACTTAGTCTAAGCAGCAGTCCAATTGCGGTTATAAGTAATAAACCGAGCAACACCAACCATCCTTCATTCCAAGCACCAGCAGCTAACTTTCCAATAATTCGTTTTTGGGAGAGGTTGGCGAACTTTTGATTGAATTGCTTCGAACGTTCTTGTGAGTAAATTATGTCTTTTTGTTGTTGTTCAGTAATTCCCGCGGTTAACCAGCTCCTGATTTTTTTAACAGGTTCTAATGTAAATAAAGTTACGAGCGTTGTTAGTATTAAAAGCGAGTAATAGCCAAGGATTAAATAGGGGCGGATAAATTTAAAGAACTCATTGACGGATTGTTTACGATCACTGTAGAACAGGAAGAACGGAAGGAAGAATACTGAATTAAGGATCAAAAAATCGCGAATTAGATATTCGATTTTTAAGTTTTGCCAGCCGTTGAAGAAGTATTTCCGATATAAAAAATACAGGATCAGCATTTCACCACTGATAAAAATTACCTTATGCAGACTGGATAACGGGATATATCTAATAGGGAATTCAAACTTTAAAAGGAGAAGGTATATGATAGGAATTGCTGTCAATATAACTAAACCGCTGAGGATAATCCGGTCGAATTTCCGGATAAAATAATTAACAGTCTTCATGGTTTTCAATTAATAAGAATCAAATCCTGCTAAAACAGCAAGCGGTGTTTATAGATTATCGGGTGTGAGAATTCGTTTACGGTGACACTTTGATAATAAGGTTTCCCTGTTTCGCCCCAGTTTCGACATAGCGGTGCGCCTCTGCGGTCTGTTCCAGTTGATAGGTTCTGTCAATAACTGTACGAAGGTGCCCGGCTTCGATGAGCTCTTTAAGGTAGTTTAAATCCTCTGATCTCTGCGGGGCTGTGCCTGAGACGACCTTTTTGGAGCTCCGTTTGGATACCCATAACCCTCGCAGCATGTAGGAAATCCTAGGATTTGCCATCAAAAAATACCCGCTTTCCTCCAGCGACCGGATGCTTCCGGAGAAAGGGCTCTTTCCGATCACGTCGAAAATAACGTCGTATTTCACCCCACTGGTTGTGAAGTCCTGGCGGGTGTAATCGATCACGTGGTCTGCCCCAATCGAGCGCAGCATTTCCAGCTTACCGGCGCTGTCGATGGCAGTCACCTCGGCTCCGAAATGCTTGGCGAGCTGGACTCCGAACGTGCCAATGCTGCCGCCGGCGCCGTTGATCAGCAACTGCTGCCCTTTCTGGATATTTGCCCTGCGTAGAAAATGGAGCGATTCCAACCCTCCGAAGGGAACCGCGGCGGCTTCCTCAAAGGTCATATTGGCTGGCATTTTCGCCAGGGCGATATCTTCAGCTCCCTCCGGCAGGCAGATGTATTCCGCATACCCGCCCAGGTTAAAGCCGGTGGTGGCGAAGACCCGCTCGCCGGGTTTAAATGACTTCACGCCTTCGCCAACCGCCTCAATTTCACCGGCCAGTTCCTGCCCCAAGACGGTAATCCTCTTTGGCGCCCGCAGGCCGTTGAACACCCGCATCGGGGTTGAGAAGAAAAGCGGCAGTTCAAGCCGGCGCATCTCGCAGTCCCCGGCGGTGACCGTGGTTGCGTGTATCTTTACCAGGACTTCATTCTCTTTTGGATCGGGTTTCTGCACCTCCTTGAGCTGAAGCCCTTCCGGCGGCCCGTATTCCATCCATACTACTGCTTTCATAAGCTCGTTTTCCTTAATTAAGAATTTCTATTCTTAGCTTTGCTGAATGGTTATTACTACATTACCCACCTTGTGCCCTTTTGCGACATAATGGTACGCTTCAGATGCCTGCTCCAATGGATAGGTCCGGTCGATGACCGATCGAAGCGAACCCCCCTCGATCAGCTCTCTGAGAAAATGCAGGTTCTCGGTTTTTTCGCTGTCCGGTCGTACACCAGCAAAACCGACCGCCGCCTTTTTCCCCCTTGCAAGCGAGTTCCATGCCATCTGCAGCAGAATAGCCGCTGTGGGGTATGTGGTGAGATAAATTCCATCCGGCGTGAGTGCGGTTTTACAGCGGGAAAAGGAGCTTTTATTTACTGTGTCGAATATGATATCGTAGGTCTCCCCGCTTTTCGTAAAGTCCTCAGCAGTGTAATCAAAGACTGCATCCGCTCCCAGGGATTTTACCAATTCCAGGTTTCTTGTGCTGCACACCCCGCTGACCTGCGCGCCGAAATACCTGGCGAGTTGAACGGCGAAGGTGCCGATCGAACCGGATGCGCCGTTGACCAGCACCCTCGAACCACTCTGGATATTCCCCATGTCCCTCAAAAAATACAGGGCAGTATGCGCTCCATCTACAACTGCCGCAGCCTGTTCGTGGGTCATGCTGGGTGGTTTTAGCACCACCGGGGCGTTTTCGGGCAGGCATATATATTCACAGAGAGTCCCGTATGATGTAGATGCAAATACCTGGTCGCCAGCTCTCAGCCGGGATACTCCCGCCCCTACCGCTTCAATTTCTCCGGCGAGCTCGACCCCCAGGATAGGATGGTTGGGCTTTATAATCCCGGTGAAAAGTCTTGAAATTAACGGCTTTCCTCTCAGCGCTGCGATTCCGGCTGTGGTTACAGTGGTCGCATATATCCTGATAAGCACTTCATCCTCTTTCGGTTTAGGCTTGGGGAGCTCCTTAAGCTGGAGCACCTCTGGGGGTCCATATTCTGTGAAAACAATTGCTCTCATGCTTCCTACTTCCTCTGTATAAGCCGTTTTGGGTTTAATAATATTTTCCAGGCAGATCAGGAACCAGTTTTATACGGATTAAAACCTTTAAGGATTAACCATACCGCGAATACCATCTCCTGCACTGCAATCGGGAGGGCTAACATGGTTGTGATACTTGAAGAGGGTTTTAATCCGAACAAGCTTAATATACCAGTCATTAAAATCAACCCGGCTCCGAAAAAGCCCCAGGCTGACAGCCAGCGCGGAACCAGTTTTGAATTGAACAAAAGGTAGTTAAGAACCAGCCCTCCCAATCCCAGGAAGATTAAAGTCCCGAATACAATGCTCCAATCGCGCAGCGCAAGAGCTAAAAGACCTGCAGGCTGGAAATTGGCAGCATCCTGAGAGCCCCCCGCGTATTCCTGGCCCAGCGTAAACAGCGAAAGCAAGCCGATTGAGCCGAGGACAATAAAAACCCCTTCAACCAGCCTGATAACTGCATATCCAAGCGCCAGGCTTTCAATTACATTTTTAAGAACAGGAAACATCAAAATGCCTATCGTCATCACTGACACAGCCAGAATGGTCTCAAAAATAACCGCCAAAACCACCCGGGTTTGAGCTTCAGCACTCGCGGTCAGGTAATCCGGACCCGCCAGAACATCGCCCAGTATTATCAGGCTGATGATCGCGGTTACTGTCGCAGTAATAAACAGAGCTCCCACAAATATCCCGGTCTTTCTGTAAGCTGACATTTTTTTATCCTCCGGTTTTTCAATATCTTAATGTTCTAATGCACGCCGCGGATGCGTGTCATTTTGTGGCCCGTTTCAGTGGTTCAGCGCCTAGAGCAGGAAGTACTACACCACCATCCGCACCATTGGGATTGCGATCGCGGTGAGCACAATCCGGGCAGTCTCCGCTCTCCATGGCCAGGTCGGAATATCGTTGATACTTCTATACTGGATATCCAGACTTGTTAGCGTACTATTCAGCCTGGCACATATCAATCAATGAATGAATCGAATTGACTGCAGCCACCGCCTGTTTATTGAGCAGGTGTATCATGATCAACAGGAATGGAACTGCGGCGCTGTTGAAGATGATAACCGGCAGGAGTTCACCGGCGTACAGGTCGTCTTTCAGCCATAGAAATAGTGTCTGGACCAGGATCAGGGCGAGTCCCAGAGGAATATGGAATACCAGCGCGGGCACTGGAAGCCTCTCGATCCAGGCGTTGAAGCGGTCGACCAGGCTGAGGTTGTATGGCTGCTTTTCCATTAAGATTGTCTCGACTTTATCCAACTTTATAGTTATGTTTTTCATGTTCTATAAATGCAATTACACTGGACATGCCAGTTTATGATAGCTCTTAAACCCACTTCCAGGCATACCAGACCGTCAGAGCGTTAAAAACAAACCCGACAAAGATCAGGAAATTGTCATACATGCCCTTATAGGGCAATCCGGCGATGTTGAATAAAACCAACAGCACCGGAACGACGATATTAATCCAGCGGATAGCAGGGTAGGGTACTGTCAGGCTGAGCACGATCATTACGATCGGCACCAGCATGACGAGAGCCGCTAGTATCCACATCGCTGGCGAAGCCTGGGTTCCCTGGATTGTGCCTGCTTGAAAATCGCCTGCAAATATTCGCAGCACATCCCCTAAAAGGTAAGTCAGCATCAATGCAACCCAAATTCCTGAAAGGACTATCCTTGTATCAATCATGTATTTTCATCTCCTGTATCAAATTTCTGGTAATAAATTAACGTAACCGGATCGCCGCTAAATATACAGGCGCTCATTTTGAAAAAGCTTAATTCGTTAAAAGCCGGATAAATGTTCAATCTATTCTATTGCTGCCCGATTTGACTGACGGTGATGACCACATTTCCAGCTTTATGGCCCTGTTCGACATAACGGTGGGCTTCAACGATCTCTTCAAGAGGGTAAGTCCGGTCTATAATCGCCCTGATCTCCCCCGCATCGACCAGCTCTTTTAATCGCTCAAGTTGCCGGGCGCTTTCCCTGTAATTCATTTCGATACTCAGGAAGGCCCCGCCCGGACGGAGGACTCGTCTGCACTTCGATTTCGAAAGCCCCGATATCATCTTTCCAACGGCATCGAATAAAACATCGTAACGCTCTTCCCCTTCTGTAAAATCCTCTTTTGTATAGTCGATCACCTTTGCGGCTCCCAGGGATTTGACCAGCATAGCATTTTTCGCGCTGCACACCCCGGTTACCTCAGCCCCGAAGTATCTGGCAAGCTGGACCGCATAAGTGCCAACCGAACCGGAGGCGCCGTTTATGAGGACTTTTGATCCTTTTCCAATATCTGACTTTCTAAGGAATGCCAGCGCGCCGATGCCCCCGCTGGGAACCGCAGCAGCTTGTTCGTATGTCATACCGGCCGGTTTAAGTGCCAGCACCCCATCCTCGGGCAGACAGGTGTATTCAGCGTATCCGCCGAATCTCAGCTCGGTCGAGGCAAACACCTGGTCGCCCGGTTTGAACTTTTTTACTTCCGCTCCTGCAGATTCAATTTCTCCGGCAAGCTCCATCCCCAGTATTTTGACGCGACTTGGCCTGAGAAGACCGTTAAACAGCCTGGCAGCAATCGGATCTGGCTTCCGCATGCGCCAGTCGCCGGCTCTGACGGTTGTGGCATGGATTTTGATGAGAACTTCATCCTCCCTGGGGTCGGGCTTTGGGATATCTTTAAGCTGGAGGACTTCCGGCGGTCCGTATTTCTCGTATACAACTGCTCTCATTTAATTCTCCTTGATGAAATGTCCCAGAATTCCAGCGCGATCTCCAATAATCCAATCCGTAAACGCTGAAAAATACTGCTCAAGAACTGTTATTATGCGAGATTGTGATGACAACGTTACCTTTTTTTCGCCCGGATTCCACATACCTTTGGGCTTCAGCAACCTGCTCGAGAGGGTAGGTCCGGTCGACTACTGCTTCAAGCTCACCAGCCTCGACCAGATCTCTGAGGAAATCCAGGTCCTCAGACCTTTCTTCCAGCAGCCCAAAGACAACTTTTACCCGGTTTATTATGGATATCCAGAGCATCTGCAGCAGCTTTGGCAATCCAAAGGTGGCGAAAATATAAGCTCCCCCCTGAGCCAGCGAATTTCTTGCGCGTGAAACCGCGCTTTTACCTGCAGTGTCAAAAATAATATCGTAGGTCGTGCCATTGTTTATGAAGTCCTCCCGGGTGTAATCGATGATGTGGTCAGCACCCAGAGACTTTACCAGATCCATTTTTTCGGTGCTGCATACCCCGGTCACTTCACACTCAAAGTGTCGGGCAAGCTGGACTGCATAGTTCCCAACTCCTCCGGATGCGCCAAAGATTAGCACCTTCATACCGTTGCGGATACCCGCTTTACGCAGAAAATAAAGCGCAGTCAGCGCACCCTGCGGGATAGCAGCAGCCTGCTCGTAGGAGATTTTCTCTGGTTTGATCGCCAGAGCCCCGCTCTCTGGCAGGCATATGTATGCAGCATAACCGCCCATTCCCGCACCCAGAAAACTGTAAACCTGATCGCCTGCTTTGAACCGCTTGACGTCTTTACCGACAGCCTCAATTTCCCCCGCCAGTTCGGTTCCTAGAACGGGTTTCTTAGGCTGCAGCAGCCCGGAGGATATCCTGCTCATGAGCCCGAACCCGGGTGGTGCAGTGGAGCTTCGCATCCAACAATCGTAGGTGGTGACGGTTGAGGCGAAATTTTTTATAAGAACCTCATTATCTCCAGGGTCGGGTTTTGGGATTTCTTTGAGCTGAAGGACTCCCGGCGGTCCGTATTTTTCATAAACAACTGCTCTCATGATTACATTCTCCTTAGCTAATCTGCCCATTGTATCTTGTTTTCAGCAGTTTTAGGCTTTAGCGGCATTGGAAATCAAAGTTGGAAAAGAAACCGGGCCTTGACTTACGCTAGCGTAAGATATATAATAATTATAGTGATTTTCGCTAGCGTAAGGAGTGTTTATGGCTAAAGTAGAATGGATAACAACCCGGGAGGCGGCTGAAAGGCTGGGGGTTACGACTGCCAGGGTGCGCCAGATGGTAGCCGAGAATCAGTTGGAAGCTATGAAGATTGGCGGAAAATATCGCGGGCAGTGGCAGATAAAAGCCAGCGATATCGAGGAAAGGATATTTGAAAAAGGAGAAAAAAATACCATGATTGTCAAGAATTGGATGACCCGAAACCCGATCACAGCAGCACCGAAAACCAATTACAACCAGGCACTGCGGTTAATGGAACAGAACCATATCAGCCACCTGCCGATCCTGAACGAGCGTGGGGATCTGATTGGAATCGTTGCAAGGGGAGATATGTTACGAGCGGAACCCTCCCCGGTATCCACTTTAAGTATATACGAAATCGCCTCCTTGCTCGATAAAGTGACCATGGAAAAGATTATGACCAAACCCGTGCGGGCGTTGGATGAAAACTGCAGCATCACGAATGCAGCCCGTTTTATGCTTGAGCACGAACTGGATTGTTTTCCTGTCATGCGAGAGGGTAAGCTGGTCGGCATTATCACTTACAAAGATATCTTCAAGACCTTTGTGGAAATCACCGGCGGCACGCAGGCTGGATCGCGGATCGAAGCCCGCATGCCGGACCAGCGAGGCCAGCTGGCGCCTTTTGTGCAGGCGTTGACCGACGCAGGCAGTTTTATCGTATCCGTTGCGATTACCCGTGATGAAAGCAGTGGGTACGCCCACGCGGAGGTCAAAGAGAGAGGCGGCGATGAAGAGAAGATGCGCGCCGAGCTGGAGAAGCTCCCCGGTCTCGAGGTGATCGCATTCCGCCCCAGCGATGATGATAAAGTCCTGAGTTTTCCGGGGTAATTCAGCTTTATACAACCATATGATTTAGAGCAGCCAGGTTGAAACCCGGCTGCTCTTTCCGTTCTTATCCAACAACCCGGAAAGGTCTTATGTGTTTGTATATTTTGCTGACCTGCACCGTCAGAATTTATAAAAAAAAAGCAGATATCAGTTAGATTCATCCCCTGATATACATCCCAATCCTCTTGATTGCCATACGCAAGAATTGAATCGGAACGTTCCATATCCTCTCCAATCCCCATCCGTACTGCAAGTATTGGATGAATGAAAGCGTTGGCAGCCCCCTCTCTTTTTGAGCTCGGGTACGGCGGTGGTAAAGGACCCACAACAGCGGCAGGCTGCCCAGCTCGTTCGAACGGCCGGTTACAGCGTAATATTCCCTTTGTTCATACTTATTTATCTGCATCTCCCCCAGCTTATTAAGCACCTCCACCGGAATTGGCGCATCCAGCAGATTATGAAGGTAAAAGAACGTATCTTTAACAAGAGGCACAATCTTTGCCTTCTGGATATGGAACATGAGGAGTTCCCAGTCAATTTCAGGACTGGCGCGGTTCAGGACTATCCAAGCATCTGGAATCCATTTTAGAGACATTGGAATATGGGTCAGTCCGTGTATGCACACATGCAGTAACTGGTAGGTGGGGTTTAATACAGAAAGCGAGATGCCCTGAAAATCAATTGTGCCAGCTCCAGTCCAATATTCTGCATCCGCATCAATGCTGCAATTCAGGTTGATCAGGTGCCAGTTGATGTCGAAGGAAAACTCAGCCGAATCTTCAAAACCTACCGAATGCATATATGAAAGGAAGGGTTCATCCAGAGGTTTTCGGAATTTTTTTGTATGTATCCAGCCCAAATTTTCCATTATTAACTTGGATGCCTGTGCATCCCAAGGCTGGACAAGGACATCAATATCCATCATTGGACGCAGCCCGGAATCTTTATAATAGCCGGTTGATAGCGCTGCTCCTTTGAGCAGCATTGTCCTGATTCCAGCGTTCTGAAGAAACCGCAACGGTTTCCTGGCTATTTGAAACAGGAAACTTGTTGAAACCTCAGTGATCTTGTAGACTTTTTTAAAAGGTATGAGGTCAGGTTCCTTGATTCCAAGGTTTAATAAGTTCTTATATAATAATGGGTATAAATTCTGGGAATTATCATCGATTTGGTTTAGCGAGACTTTGGATTTCCACTCCTGCCAGGCATCGATGGCTTTGTCCCCTCCAAGAAGTGCGGCTTTGACAAGCAATTCATCCGATCTTGTAGGCCAAGCGGTTGAGGACTTTCTAAATAAAAAGGTGGATAGATAATAAAAGTTCACGACATATCCATATTTCGTTGAGCATTCTAATCTGAATTGAATTGTCTCCTGTTGGTGTGTATTTGTAAAGGTTGAAAGCTTAGAATTTATCAAATCTTGTGTATCGAGAAAAAGGGATAGTTTTTGTTTTCGGCAGTCCAGATGTGGTCTATGACGTTTTTTTATTTAGAATATTTTGATTAAGTTATAATAACACCTTCTATTCACATGACTTCCAGGTTATAAAACCGGGATTTTATGTTATCTTGAATTACTGGTCCAGTGGAGAACTTTAGTATATGGATAATTTGAAAACTTATCAATTAAGAATGGATGTTGTGGCAAGCGTACTGGAAGACGGAGCTGTGCTTCTTGATCTGGAAACGAAATATTTCTACCTGGTCAACCCAAGTGGGTGGGCTATCATCCAGATGTTTGAAACTGGGTGTTCAATCGATAAAGTTATATCACACTGCCCGGAGTGGAGCGGGACGAATCAGACAGATCCGGCGGTTCTTGATTTTATTGAAGCATTGGTTGATGAGAACCTCATCGAAATCAGCGAACAAATAATCCCTGGGGAAGAGGTGGCTTTTAAAGCCACTTGGGAGGCACCGACCATTGAAAAACAAAAAGAACCGCTGCAAAAAATTATGACTTCTGCTTTTGATCCCACCATGCCGCTTGCCGAGTGAGGCTTCCCGGGGTTGATGTCCGGATATGTCGGAGACCTACTATTGCGGTCCGCTTGAGGTAAAAACCGAAACGGACCACCCGGTCTTGGAGGCGAAAGTCGAAGAAACATTAAATCTTTACAATGTTCGTTGGAACAAGGCGCCTCTATCCATTCTCCTGAAAATTTTTTATGGCGACTCCCCTGGCAAAAAACTGCAGGGGAGTTATTTGGAATCTAACCGAATGTGGGTCGATACGGTCGCGGGGGGACTGCAGGTTTATTTCCTTTCTGGCGGGTATGGAAGATATGTTTCTGCTGAAAACGCTTGGACAGTATATGTTCCGGAACCGGAAAACCGGGGTTTGGTTGATATCGAAGACTTGATGGGATTGGTGCTTACTACGGGGTGGAGGAAATTGGGTTGGGCGCCGATGCACGCCGGCGCTATCGCAGTCGAAAGCCGCTGCATGATCCTGTGCGCCGAATCTGGGGGAGGAAAAAGCACTTTAAGCGCAGCGATGCTGCATTCTGGTTGGGGATCTTTGGGTGATGACAAGCTGCTGCTGAGAATCGATGTGGACGGCGAGCCGGAATTGCGGGCTTTAATGCACAATTTTAATCTCCACCCCCAGACCAGCCAGTGGTTTCCAGAGGTCGGGGATCTAGAACACCTGCCGGAGTATTCTGTCTGGACTCCAAAACGCAGGGTTCCAATCGGCTCGATCTGGCCGGACCAGGTGCTTTACGCGGGCCGCCCCACTCACCTGGCGAAAGTGACCCGTGATGAGAGCATTAAAGGGTTTAAACTGGGCAAATTGCAAGAAGACGAGGTGTTGGAACTGCTCCTGCGCCAGACGGTCATCCCGAAGGATAGAATAACGGCTGGACGATTGCTGGCGACATTGACCCGCGTTTCGCAGAAGATATCCGGCGTGTTAATCCAGATTGGAGAAGACGCTTATTCAGATACAAACGGACTGGCTGAACTGGATTGGAATCTCAGGCAGCCGGCCATCAGTCACTCCAGCCGGAAAAACTGACAAACTGATGTCCAACCGCCCGAGGCGCCTTTACACACAGGAACTTACAAAAGTATCCCAGGCTGTCCCTCACGGGGAAATCAACCTTTCGAAGGATCCCATGCCTGAGCCGGGCGTTACCATCATACTCCTCTCGCTTGAGCGCATCCACCTCACGCGCAGCACGCTTGAAAGCATTTATAAAAACACTGAATATCCGTTTCAAGTGCTGGTTTTTGATAATGGCTCCAGACCGCAAGTGCTTTCCGAATTACAAAATCTGCCTGCAGAATACGATAACCTGCGGGTGTATTACAACCCCTCCAACCTGGGCGCCTCGGAGGGGCGAAACCGGGCTTTCGAGATGGTAGGAACTGAATATGTGGTTTCACTGGACAACGATATTCTATGCTCTCCGGGCTGGCTGAAGGAGACGATGCGCACCGCGATCTTACATGAAGCCAGCTTTGTAGCTCCGATGAGATTGGATGTGCGCGGAAATGTCTGGTCTCACGCAGCGGAATTGATCTACACGGATAACGGGGAGGTGCTTGAAATTGCGCGCTGGTTCCATGACCTGCCGCCTGGTTATGTCCGTTCCCTTTTCAATGGAAAGTCCATTCCCACGAATTTTTTACCTGGAGGAGCGGGATTGTACAAAGCAAGCGCGTTCACAAACTGTGGCGGCTTTGATCCTGCACTAAGCCACTTTGAAGATTTGGACTTTTCACTGCGCATTACGGAGGAAGGGTATAAAATTTGGGCTTCACAGGATGCGATGCTGACCCACGATGACGAATGGATGCCGGTATCAGGACCTGACAGGGATTATGCCAGGGCGCATTATGATCCTGGCAAATTGAAAAAAGCGGCCGTTTATTTCAAATCAAAATGGGGGGTGGAAGTTTTTCCCGAAAAGTATGAAATTGCTTTCCGGAGCCGTTTATCCAGCAAGCTGGGAGAGAAATAAAATGGCTGATGTCTCTGCCAGCGTTGTGATCCCGGTGTTGAACGGTGAAGATACAATTGGAGATCTACTGGCTGCATTGACCCGCCAGAGAAGGGCTGCTGGAGTTGACGAGTTGATCGTTGTTGATAACGGTTCCACTGACAGAACCCTAGAAATTGCCGCCAAGTACAATATCGCCCTGCTGCATGAACAAAAACGAGGCCCATCCGCAGCCCGTAACAGGGGTTTGTATCACTCCCAAAAAGAGGTGGTCGCATACCTGGATGCCGATACTGTTCCAACGCGTGGTTGGATCGGAGAGATTTGCACGCTGTTTGAAGACCCGGAGGTTTTGATTGTGTCCGGGAAAACAATCAGCTACCCGCCTTCAACCCCAGCGGAACGCTTCATCGCCTGTCTTGGCCCGCTGCAGCCGGAGTACGATCTGGGGCGAAAAATTTTCCCGTTCATGTCATCCCGCAATCTGGCTGTCCGCAGGGAGGCGGCATTGTCAATCGGTGGTTGGGCGGAAGATATGCCCACGGCAGAAGATATGGATTTTTGCACCCGGATGAGAAAGGCTTATGGCGCAGAGGTTGTATTCCAACCCGACGCGGTTGTTTTTCATAAAGAGCGCAAAACTGACGAGCAGTTAAAAAAGCAGGCCTGGTCTTACGGCGAGGGTTTGGCTGATATGTATTTGCGCTATCCGCAGGATGCAAGCTGGGGTATAAAGAATTCACTTCTAGTGACTGGTGCAATTTTTAAGAGAACAATTCAACCAGAGGTGATGCGGGTTGGCCAGCTTTTCGGATTGGTGCATGACGATCAAAGGGAATTTTTTTCCTACTTGCGTTTCTGGAGTTACTGGTACTGGAGAGGTTTCTTCAGCATGTACCGCATAAAAGGGAGAAAAAGCCTTTGACACTTGATATTTCTGTAGTTGTGCCGGTCTATAACGGTGCCAGGATGCTGGGTTCCTGCCTGGAAGCCCTGAGTAGACAAGCGCTTGCGAAGGATCGCTATGAAATAATCGTTGTGGATGACGGGTCAGTGGATGATACTGTTGCGACTGCGAAAGCGTTCGGAGTGCGCCTTCTTGAACAGGCCCATGCTGGTGAAGCGGCTGCCCGTAACCTCGGCACGAGAGAATCTAACGCGAAATGGATCGCATTTACGGACGCTGACTGCATTCCAACCAGAAGATGGCTGGAACACCTGCTTATCAGGGTTGAGAGGGAGTGGCAAAACGGGCCGGTGCTGGGCGTCGCAGGTCAGATAATCGGTTCCCCGTCAAATTCTCCTACAGCTCGGTATACGGAGATGAGTGGGAGTCTTAAAATGGAAATTCATCTTAACCACCCGGTTTTTCCGTATGCTCCTTTTACAAACGCTATGTATGCAAGGGATTGCCTGATATCGGTTGGAGGAATTGACGAGCGGTTTAGACATTATCCAGCGCCAGATCTTCACCACCGTCTTATTCGTATGTTTGAGTACCCCTTCTATTTTGAACCTAAAGCAGTTGTGCTACACCAACACCGCAGCACCTGGAGCGAATACTGGCGTCAGCAGTACGGCTACGGTGTTGGCTATGCCCAGTTTTTGTTGTTATATAAAGGTCAGATCCCTTGGGATTTGCAGCGGGAATTGGCTGCTTGGGCAAAAATCAGCTTATATGCCTTGCAAGCATGTATTCCCAATAGAGGGGATGTCGGTTTGTTTTGCAGGGGGAGGTTTATCCAGCAGTTGGCACAGCGGCTGGGTTTTGCCCGAACTTACTGGGATAAAAATGAAAGGCGAATCTGGGAAGATGGTGTTGCGAACAGAAGTTAAACATTTTTCAAGAAGGTTGTGAAGTTGTCTCATACCGTCAGCATTGTGATACCGGTTCTGAACGGAGAGGAAGTGATCGCAGATTTGCTGCGGGCGCTTACCAGCCAGAGAGGATTGTCAAATGACCCTGAAATAATTGTTGTCGATAACGGGTCGGTCGATAGAACCAGGGAGATCGTTCGCCAATTTGGAGTCGTCCTACTCGATGAAAAAAAAAGGGGTCCGGGACCGGCTCGCAATTGCGGGTTATCTTACGCTTCCGGTGATATTATTGCCCACCTGGACGTGGATACCATTCCCACTCGTCGCTGGCTTTCGGAGCTGGTTGCCCCCTTT
>JBJYWI010000104.1:0-2788 GCA_046259385.1 Anaerolineales bacterium | reverse complement strand
TAGCTCGCGTCTCTGATATATAGCTCTGGTATTGAATCGCCGGCGGTTTTTGTCTTTGCAGCTTGGTTCCTGTTTGGAAAATATACGCAAACCTATACCGCAATACTTTTCTTTGTAATGTGGGAAACCCATTACCTTTATCGATCATTTATCTACCCATTCACGCTGCAAGAAAAAGATAAACGGATGCCGTATGCAATTTTGCTGTCGGCATTCTTTTTTAACATTATCAACGGCACAATAAATGGAAGTTATGTCTTCACGATTTCCGGCGGTTACCCAAATGATTGGTTTTCCGACATGCGTTTTATTCTTGGATTCTCACTTTTTGCAGTGGGTCTTATTACTAATATCCTCTCAGATCGAATACTTCGGAATTTACGGGCGCCTGGAGAAACCGGGTACAAAATACCAACAGGGGGTCTATTTCGATGGGTATCATGCCCGAATTATTTAGGGGAGATTGTCGAGTGGACTGGATGGGCGATCGCGACCTGGTCAATTTCAGGGTTGGCGTTTGCTGTTTGGACCGGGGCAAATTTGATTCCCAGAGCGCTTTCTCATCATAAATGGTACCGGAATAATTTTCCTGAATATCCAGATGAGCGCAAAGCGTTGATACCGGGCTTGTGGTGAAGCTATCCATTTTAGAAATGTTTCTTGGCACGTGTAGTTGATAGCAAAAAGAAAGATTGGGTTGTTTATGTGATTTTAACTCAGAGCAGAAAATGAGGTTTTATGTCACAAATTAATATTCTCATCACAGGAGGCTCTGGAGGACTCGGCAGTGCGGCAACCCTATACTTGGCTAAAAAAGGTTGTGAAGTTTATACGGTTGACTGCGATAAAGCGGTATTGTCAAAATTTAAGGGAACCGAAAAAGTGATACCGCTTTTAATGGATGTCACCGATCAGACGACAATAGATAATGCCTTTCAAGTTATTTCACAGCAGACGGATGGTCTCGATGGGATTGTAAATTTTGCCGGTGTATTTGCACCAGGTTCGCTCGTTGACATCAGTGAAGATACTCTCCACCATGTTCTCAACGTGAATGTGATGGGGATGTATCGGGTGAATAAGACGTTCTTTCCCCTCATCAATGAGCGAAAGGGGAGGATAATAAATATCAGTTCTGAAGTCGGCCGCCAAAGCGGGGCTCCTTTCGCTGGAACGTATGCGATTAGCAAACATGCCGTTGAAGCGTACAGCGATTCGCTACGCCGTGAGTTGATGGTTTTGAATGTGCATGTGATCAAAATTCAACCCGGACCATTTCAAACGGCGATGACCAGAAATCTTGAATCCGAGTTTGGAAAAGCGGCTGGTGAATCGATTTATTTTCACAGCTTGCTCAACGAACTGAAGCATATCGTCAGCGAAGAATCGAAGAAGGCAAATGATCCGATTATTCTAGCAAAGGTTATCCATGAAGCGCTGACAACCCCTAATCCGAAAATCGCATACCCGGTTATGCCTGACCGGAGAAGAGAATTGATGGAGTTGTTGCCTGTCCGTATTCAGGATATATTGTTTGCAAGATTATTAAAGAGCGGTAACTCATAGTAATTATTACAAAATTAATTTTCTAATAACTGTAGCAGATTATGCTTACTCAAACTTCCACAGTGAAAATGCAGCCTAATGGATAAAAACAATCGTAGAAGAACAGCGGCGTTTCTTGCAGGTCTTGGGATTGGTCTATTTTTGGGGGTTGGGTTAGCCTTGTTTTATTATCTTTTTAATAATGGTGGTACAACTATCCCAGAGCTACCCTCAAACCAGGACCATGAAATCCAACTCATAATAAAGGAGTCGTTTATCAATCAGATGATCTCAGAAGAGATGCAAAATGATCCGCTGTATTCGGAAATGTACTTGGATCTAAAACCACCAAATCTGGCACTGGCAACCCTCTACCCTGAATTCTTTGGCATTAAGCTCCCTGTGACTGCTTCAATTGAGGTAATTGTGGACAATGGAGAGATTCTGGTTGATATACTAGACATTGATATTGCCGGATTTAACATACCAGCTCAGGTTATCCAACAACCGCTTGCTGCTGTAGAAAATGAAATGCAGGAACAAATAGATGGGTTAATTTCTGGGACACTTGCCAATACAAAGCTGAAAGTTATCCGGGTAAGCGCGGATGAAAACAATTTGTATGTTGAGATTGGAGAATAGTTAAAATTTTACAATCTCATAAACCACCAGATTATTCTTATTTAAGAACTTGGATTCAACTGTGAAGCGCAACAGAATGTTCTAAGAACACTTCAACAGGTGTTTAGAAATCGAGGCAGTTGCGTGTCCGATTATTTAGTAAATTCGTAACCATAATTGTATCTTCATCCGTGATATCGATAAAGGAAGATTTTTGGGAAATATTGTCCAACCAAAGCAATGGCGTTTTCATTCGGCCCTCTTTCCCAGGCAGCATTTGGATGAGCAAAATAGAAGTCTGTATTCAATTTTTCGGAAATTCTCTCATGATTAGCAAATTCCTTTCCATTATCAGCTGTAATGGTTTGTACATCAGGTATCTAGGGCTCTAGCAAATGGATTATTGCATCTTCTACAGCTTTAGCAGCGGGCTATTCCACTTTATGTAGCAAAACTAATCGGGATTTACGCTCGACCAGGGCCACTAAGGCTTGTTTATGTCTTTTACCGATTATTGTATCAACATCCGGTCACCCACCCGCTGACAAGTATCAACTTCAGTTGGGCGTTGTTCAATACTCGCCCTATTTGAGAGCTTTCCCCGTCGATCATGATTACCGTA
>JBJYWI010000103.1:0-17745 GCA_046259385.1 Anaerolineales bacterium | reverse complement strand
CATATAAGGACTGGAACAGCACGCCGCAGTATATGATCTATTCACGAATTCTGGCTGGTACAGTCGCGAATCCGCGCAAAGAGGTCCTGGGCAGCGTGTATTCTGCTGCAGTTGACAAAACTACCATAGCCGGATCGCGCTTTGGACGCACACTGATCGCCTGGCGACAGAAGTGGTCGGATACAGACCATGACATTTTCGCCCAGCGAATGATCCCCTACTGGACCAACCTGCCTGCGGTGTTTAGGAATTACTGACCCGAAACAAATTTGTATAGCGGTCATTCATAATTCATGTGCAATATCCTCTTTGTCCTTGCGTCCGTTCACGATAATAAATGCATCCACAACTACCCAGAGCCAGAATACAATTCCATAAACCGCAAACGGGTCTTGCAGCGAGCGGGGTAGTTGGTAGGTCCAGACCGCGTTCGCAGCCCCTGGTTCGGAGATATTGTACAAGCTGAGCCAGATTGCGTTCAGGTTGCCCACCACAATCACAAACGCCAGGATCGCCGCCCCCCCGCTCCCCTTTTCCTGCACACATTTACCCCAGGCCGGGGAAAAAAAGTGATCTCCAGGCTGCAAAAACCGGATTGAGAGGGTTGGTTTTGCCGGACTTCATCTCTATTGATATTCCAGTCCCAGCCCGACCCCAACTTCTTTAAGATCAGCAGCCCCTGCGAGAGCGATTTTGGCGTTCAGGTCCGTGCAGTGGCAGGCGTGCAGGCTGGCAGGCGCCACCTCCTTAAAAAACTCGACAGTCCTGAGCAGTTGAACGGACTCGGGTCCCATCAGGTGCAGTCCGCCGATCACATCCAGGATCTTCTGCTGCCCGCAGACCCGCTGAGCCTGGCGGATGATATTGCAGATGCCGGAATGCGAACAGCCGCTCACCACCACCAGCCCTTCCTGTGCTCTGAATACCATTGCGGTATCATCCAGTACATAATCGTCCTCTTCAAACCCTTCCACAATAATCCTTCCGAAAGGCTTTTGGGCTTCAAAATCGGATAATCGCGCGATCTCACCCAGAAATACCAAGTTCTCGCTCAAATTGCGCGGCTCCGTGGTCAGATCTAACCTGAAGTACCTGCCAAGTTCAATTTCGCTCAGCAGCGAACCAACCTGAACCCCATGATTATCCGTTCTGGGACAGAAGGCATGCGGGTGGGCTACCAGCCTGGGAGTCTTCAGCTCAATACCCTCATTTACAGCCTCTGCGTAGAGACGGACCAGCGCCTCCAGACCCCAGGTGTGGTCCAGGTGCCCGTGCGAAAGCACAATCCAGTCCAGGTTAAGCAGGTCTATCCCCAACCTGACTGCGTTCCGGATAAAGGCATCCGAATAGCCGGCGTCGAAAAGCACGTTTTGTCCATCCGCCTGCACGTAATAGGAAACCCCCGGCTCGCCCAGAAAATAACGGTCAATCAGGGTGTTATTGTCCAGCAGAACCGTCAGTTCCATCACGATTCCCTGTTTAGCGCGCCGGCCCGGTTGTACAGGGGCCGCGGGAACGCAAATGAGAGTCCCACCAGCAGGTTTGTTTGAATTAAGGAAATTATTCTCATAGACCGCTCCACAAAATTTCCGGGTATTTTGGAGACCAATTTGTGTCAGGAAATTATAAATCACCCCCGGTCTATGGAAAGACCAATCAGATTAAATTAACATACCACGCTTGGTAAACGAATTTCATGTCATTCCAACCGGTTTTACCCAGGTTTTTTGGCTACTACCAGGGCATAACCCATGTATCCCTTCCCCATCCGGGTGAGCTTCTCATCAAGCGCCCGGGCTGTTCTTATGTCTCGATCCCGGATTAACCGAATTAGCAACTTCGGATAAACCTTGAATAGAAAAGCCAGTAGATTACCTGTGTCCAGACGAGGCTCGGGGATTGTTTGAGTATCCACCTGCCGCAGTTCAACCAGCTCCAGGCCGGAATTTAATACCAGCTCAAGCAGCGTCTCAGGGGTGAAATAACCCTGGAATGCCGGGTGCTGCTTAAGCACTGCCAGCAATTCATCCGGACAGTCCGGATAAACTATACATTCATTGATCCCAACTATGCCCTTCGGTTTGAGCACCCGGACCATCTCCAGCATGGCTGCATTTTTATCCCCGGGCAGGGGGGTTAGCACTGATTCAACTATTATCACATCAAAACTATCCCCCTCAAAAGGGATATTACGCACATCACAAATTCTGAATTCCAAGCTATTCGCCAGTCCCTCGCGCTCCGCTCTCCGGTTTGCGCGAGCAATCATCACCTCAGAGATATCGATTCCTTCAACCCTGGAACCAAATTCCCGCCCGATCAGGCATGCAGTTGCGCCGGCGCCACAGCCGATATCAAGCACCCTGCTGCCACTGCCGATTTTACACATTTCCAGCAACTCTCTTGTGCTTTCCTCCCCGCCTGGATGCATCTGCGGTATCAGATCCGTCAACTGACCAGCGAAATCGTACCATGAGACTGTACTGACTGGCTTATCTAATGTATTTATTTCGACATTCATTTACTGCCCTCCGTGGATATTATCTCTGGTAAATATTGAAAAATGTCAGCGTTCAGTAAGTTATTATCTATCTAATCCGTTCAACATGTGCTTAGATTATCTGTTTGATCTCTTTCCCAGATTTTTTTATGGCTAGCACATTGCGCTATCACCCTGACCGCTGCACCGAACTCGTCTTTTGAATTCGCAACTCAAAATAAAATCTGTAAAATTTCCATTGATAGTGACGAAAATTACGCAAACAGCCTGTTGATATAATTGAACCAGGGATGAATACAGCCGTTTCGAGGAAAACAAAATGCATGCAGTAGAAAATAAAGAAGTCGTTCGAAGGCTGGCAAAGGCAATTAATTCTGGCGATTTCGATGCGTTGGATGATATCCTGGCAGCGGACTACATCCGGCATGACCCGAACCCGCTTATGAAGGATGTCGGATGTGAAGAGTACAAAGCGGCATTCAGGAAACTGCGGAGGGCTTTTCCAGACGGTAAGTGGACTCAGGAAGAACTTCTTGGTGACGGTGACCGGGTGATCGGACGATGGTTTTTCAAAGGGACGCATACTGGTCCTTTCTTTAACATCTCTCCCAGCGGGAAAGTGGTCAGTTACCCCATCTTGGCGATTTACCGGATCGAGAACGGGAAGATCGCTGAAGACTGCCACATTTTTCATTCTATCGGGTTGTGGCAAACATTGATTCCTGAGATCAGCGAACCGATCGAGCAGGTCACAAAAGGGTGAGTTACAGAATTTTCCTCGAAACCGGCAAAAAGAAGACCGCCGCCGGGGCGCTCGATTGGCCCGGCTGGTGCCGGTTGGACCGCGATCCAGATTCAGCCGTGGATACTCTGCTCGAATACGGATCACGCTATGCGCAGGTCCTGCATATTGGCGGAATTGACTTTACCCCACCTACCAATCTATCCGGCTTAACCATAGTCGAAAGGGCTGACGGAGATGCGACCACCGACTTTGGATCGCCAGGGGTTATCTTCAGTGCCGACCGGGCAGCGCTCACCCGGGAGGAATTAGACCTGCAAATATCCATCCTGGAAGCCTGCTGGGCGGCATTCGACTGGGCAGCCGCTTCCGCGGGGGGGAAAGATCTGCGCAAAGGACCGCGCGGCGGCGGGCGCAACCTAGAGAAGATTACCAAGCACCTGATTGAAGCTGAACAGGCATACCTTAGACGCCTTGCGTGGAAGTTCAAGCGCGATAAAACTTTGTCCTTCGAGGAGCAATTAATTCGCTCGCGCCAGGCAGTAGCGGAAGCGCTGGAATCGGCGGTATCAAAAGGACTGCCGGAGAGCGGCCCGCGTGGCGGGGTAATCTGGCCCGCCCGTTACTTTCTGCGCCGGTCAGCCTGGCACACGCTTGACCACGCCTGGGAGATCGAGGACCGGATTATCTGAAAAAGTGAAAGAGAACCTGATTGTCGCATGGAGCGGCGGCAAGGACTGCACCCTCGCCCTTCAAGAAATCCAAAAAACGGAGGGATACAGCATCTCAGCTTTATTTAGTTCTATTTCGGAAGAGGATGACCGGGTCACCATGCACGGGATACCCAGGAAACTGCTGGAAGCGCAGGCCAGATCGCTCGGTTACCCTCTTGCGGTGGTTACAATTCCAGATCGTTGTTCTGAAGAACAATACCAGACGATCATGCAGCAAGCAATGGAGGGCTGGCAGGAACACGGTATCACCGGAGTGGTCTTCGGCGACCTTTACCTTGATGAGATAAGAGCCTACCGCGAGCAAAACCTGGAACAAATCGGGCTCAAAGCAATTTTTCCCTTGTGGGGCAGAGATACCTATGCGCTCAGCCATGATTTTATTAATCTGGGTTATCGGGCGGTGATAACATGCGTGGACACGGACCAGCTCGTCGGGCGGTTCGCCGGGCGGGAATACCGCAGTGACCTGCTGGATGAACTGCCCCAATCGGTTGACCCATGCGGGGAGAACGGCGAGTTTCATACATTTGTCTATGACGGCCCCATCTTTTCCAGAAGAGTCGCTTTTAAAAGAGGGAAGCCGCATCTAAAACAGAAACGGTTTAATTACTACAATCTGGAATAATAAAAACCGGAACAATTTTTTATATCGGAAGCAATAGATTTATAATTACCAATAAAAAAAACAGAACGGATTTTTTTGACAATTTATAAGCTACCCAGCGACAAAAAGAGATGGAAAGGAGGCGAGGCATGAGCATCCATATCGGCGCAGAACAGGGTGATATCGCCCGGACGGTACTGCTGCCCGGCGATCCCTTGCGGGCAAAACATTTCGCTGAGACCTTTCTGGATAAAGCGTTCTGCTTCAACCAGGTGCGCGGCATGCTGGGATACACCGGGGAGTACAAGGGCAAGCGGGTATCGGTTATGGGTTCCGGGATGGGGATACCGACCCTCTCGATCTACGTGCATGAAATGGTTACAGAATACAATGTCGACACCCTGATGCGAGTGGGGACCTGCGGGGCAATGCAGCCGTTTCTGAAGGTCGGAGATATCGTGCTGCCGATGTCCTCCTCCACCAACTCACATATCAATAAACTACGTTTTAGTGGGATGGACTATGCCCCCACCGCCAGCTTCGATCTGCTGCTGAAAGCTTACCAGGAATCAAAAAAGCGCGGCGCGGAAGTTTACGTGGGAGGCATGTTCGCCTCCGATACTTTTTACAACGATGACCCTGACTGGTGGAAGATCTGGGCTGATTACGGCGCCCTGGTGTGCGAAATGGAGACCTCCGGGCTGTATACCCTGGGTGCCAAGTTCAAAGTGGATGCACTTTCGATACTGACAGTCAGCGACAGCCTTGTGACCGGTGAAACGTCATCTGCTGAACAGCGTGAAAAAGGATTTAATACCATGGCGGAGATCGCACTTGAGATCGCGCCGCCGGATGGATAAATACAACATTTCCTGCCTCCTGCCCGAAATGGATTGGCTGGATATTCATTAGACTCATACCGAAATTCGAGCATAAACCCGGAGATGAAGCATGCGTATTGTTGACCTGGATAATTGGCCCCGACGCCAGCAGTACAACTTCCTGAAGGATTTTTCTTACCCGCATTTCAGCCTGTGCGCGAACATGGATATCAGCGCTTTTTATCCCAAAGCCAAGCTCAGCGGGAGCACATTTACGATCGCGTTTGTGTACGCCCTGAGCCGGGCAGCCAACGAGATCACCGAGTTCCGCTACCGCATGCGCGGTGACGAAGTGGTCGAGCACGACTCCGTCCATCCCTCTGTCACTGTCCTGACTGAAGGCGATCTTTTCAGCTTTTGTGAACTGGAATACTCAGACGATTTTTCTGTATTTGCGGCGCATGCTGCTGAACGCTATGCAAGCGTTAAAGAGAATCCCGCAGTAGAGAACGTGCCCGGCCGGGACGATTACCTGTATATGACCTCTCTCCCGTGGGTATCCTTTACCAGCATGATACACCCGCTCGATCTCAAAAATATCGACTCGATACCGCGCTTCGCCTGGGGAAAATTTTTCCAGGAGGGCGACCGCCTGAAGATCCCCCTGAGTGTGCAGGCTCACCACGCGCTGATGGACGGCATCCACATGGGGCGCTACTTCCAGATTGTTCAGGACTATTTTGACAACCCGGATTTGTATCTCAAAATGGGATAAATGGATGAAATGATTCTTGTCACTGGTTCGGGGGGTAAAACCGGCCGGGCTGTCATCGCTGCGCTTCGAAAACGGGGGGTTAAAATCAGGGCGCTTGTCCGGCGCGGGGGACGGATGCGGTCCCTGCAGGGCTGCGGTCGGGAGGAGATTGTTGCCGGTGACATGCGCTCACCTGAGGCGATGGAATGGGTAGTTAATGGCGCCAGCGCGGTCTACCATATCCCCCCAAACGTCTCCCCGGACGAAACCGCTATTGGAGAAACCGTTATACGGGCAGCTCGCTCTGCGGGTGTCAAACGCTTTGTCTACCATTCCGTGATCCACCCCCAGATTGAGGCTATGCCGCACCACTGGAACAAGATGCGGGTCGAGGAAATGCTGTTTGAATCCGGACTGGATTACACAATCCTGCAGCCAGCCCCTTACATGCAGAACATCCTGCCCTACCTGGCACCCATCCGGGATGAGCGCAAATACCGCCTGCCCTACAGCGGCGAGGCGCGCCTGAACGCGGTTGACCTGGAGGATATAGCCGAGGCAGCTGCAGCCGTGCTGTGCGAGCCAGGTCATTCCCAGGCGGTGTACGAGCTGTGCGGTCCGGACAACCTGACCCCACTTGAGGTATGCGAAATTCTGAGCCGGCTGCTAGGCTTCCAGGTTGAGTTCGAATTTATCCCGCTGGAGAAATGGGAAACGGAAGCGCGCTCAAAGGGGTTGGGAGGCTACCAGGTAGAGGCGCTGGTCAAGATGTTCCGCTATTACGAAGAATTTGGGCTGAGCGGCAACCCGCGTGTGCTGGAAGGACTGCTCGGGCGGCCTCCAGGAGATTTCTATGCTTTTCTTGAGCGGACGCTGAGGGAGAGTACAAGCTGATTGCACTAGCCAATTTCTTGCAGCGCTATCTTTTGGATGGAAATATAATACCTGTAGGAGCGTCATACAAAATCCAAAATGCGGGAGGATTTCTAAACAAGCAGCAGTCGAACGGCACCTAGAGATGCCCGGGCAGCAGGCAGAACGTCCATCCAGGGGAATATCGTAAACTGTTTCAGACCCACAGGATCATTGGGTCGTGATTTAGATATATATAAGAAAAGCATAAATATGAAAAAGGCTATTCTGGTGCTGGGAGCGACGGGGATGCTGGGCAAGCCGGCGACCCACGCTCTGCTGAAAAAAGGTCACCGGGTGCGAGTATTGACACGCAGAGCTGAGAAAGCCAGACGCCTGTTCGGAGATGCGGTCGATGTTTTTGAAGGCGATGCTCGGGATAAAGCAGATATCCAGGCTGGATTAGACGGCTGCCAGGCGGCACATATCAACCTGACCCCGGCGTCCGAGCTGCAAGCCGTCCAGCACCTGTTTGAACTTGGAGCGGAGACCGAGCTGGAGCGCGTAACCTATGTATCCGCTACAACTGCCTTTGAACAGAACCGCTGGTTTGATATGATTGATATCAAGCTGCGCTGCGAATCAACCCTGCGTGAGTGCGGAATTCCGTATGTTATTTTCTGTCCGACCTGGGTGATGGAAACGCTCAAGAACTTTGTACACGGAGACCGCGCGGTGGTGATTACCGGCAGGAATCCTCCTCCACTGCACTTTTTTGCGGCATCCGATTTTGGGCGCATCCTGGCTGATTCCTATGACGATCAACGCGCACTTGGTAAAAAGCTATTTGTCCACGGTCCTCAGGCATTCACCCTCCCGGAGGCTTTAAACCTTTACCTATCTTCCAACTACCCCAACCTGAAGATTATCCGCTTCACACTCCGGCAGGCAAAAATATTCGCATGGATTACCAAGCGCAAACGGTTACAGGAGGCGCTGCAGTTAATCGATTATTTTGACCACGTTAGAGAGATGGGTGATCCAGGTGAAACCAATGACCTGTTTGGAGCCCCCGCAACCACCCTGGAAGAGTGGATCAAAAAACAAAAGGATCAGCCTTGCGGATAGTCCTTGCAGGGAAAATTATTGATCGGGGAGCGGAGAATGAAAGCAATTGTTTACCAAAAATACGGACCTCCGGATGTACTTCAACTCAGCGAGGTCGAAAAGCCAACAGCCGGGGAGGATGAAGTGCTGTTAAAAGTCCATGCGGCAGCTGTAACGCCGACCGACTGGCATTTTATGACCGGGGAACCTTTCCTGGCGCGGATCATTGCGGGCGGGTTGCTCAGTCCCAAGAATAAAATACCCGGCATTGAATTTTCCGGACGAGTGGAATCAGTCGGGGTAAACGCCACTGGATACAAACCGGGCGATGAAGTATTCGGCAGGAGCCCCAACAGTGGAGGCTATGCCGAGTATGCAACCTTGCCGGTAGGCGAACTTTGGTTAAAACCTGCCAGCATGACCTTTGAGCAAGCGGCTGCCCTTCAATTCTCGGCGATGACCGCCCTGATTTGTCTGGTCGAACTGGGAGGAATCCAATCCGGACAGGAGGTATTAATCAACGGTGCTTCAGGCGGCGTGGGCACCCTGGCAGTGCAGATTGCCAGGCATTTCGGCGCAAGGGTGACCGGTGTTTGCAGCACGGGTAATCTCGAGCTTGTGCGGTCGCTTGGCGCTGATCAGGTGATTGATTACACACAGAAAGATTTCAAACTGGAAAATACCCGCTACGACCTGGTCTTCGATGTGGCTGGTGTCCGCTCCTTCGCAGACTGCCGGCGGGTATTAAAACCCAGCGGGGTTTTTATCACAACCGCTTTTTCACCAGCCAATTTGCTGGTTGGGAAATGGGTATCCCTGACAAGCGACCAGAAAATGGTCCCGATGCCCCCAATCGAACCGAAACCCGAGATAAAGAAGTTGTTTAAATCGCTGCTTGTAGCAGGGAAGCTTGAGCCGGTCACGGACAGCCCCTTCCCTCTGGAAAGAACTGCTGATGCATTCCGCTATTACAAAAACGAACATACTCGCGGCAGAGTGGTTGTTGCTGTTTAAGGGATAGGTCAAAAACGGCAAAGGCAGAAAAACATGGCAGGCAGGATCGCTCTCGTCACAGGCACCGACTCAATCGTCTGGCAGTCAACCCTGCCATCCGGCGGTCCACAGGTCGGTTTCTTACTATATCGCTCCTTTGAGCATCTCGGTCAATTTCCAAATTCATTTACTGCGCTTTATCTCAATGGCCAAAAGGCTGGCAAGAAGATGCGCAATAATGTATCTACTGCCAATCCCAAGATAAACAAGCCGCCAAACGAGCGATTGTGGGAGAAGTTGAAAGCCGAAAACCAGGTTGGCCATAAAGGGTAACCTTCGGGCGGTTCTGCGGGACGCGGCTTTGCGAGCACACCCAGAGCTACCAGCAATTTTTTCCCGGCCAGGAAGACGATTAGCATGATGGGAGTAAAGTAGCGCGGCACAAAAATTAGATAGACAATCACGACATATATAAGAACCATAGAAGCTATATTGATATAGCGGGCAGCTTTCTCACCAAGTCTTACCGGCATGGTACCCACACCCTTTTGCTTATCGTCTATCAATTTATCGATGTGTTTACCGACATTGATGCTGACAACGCTCAGGCCAAAGGGAACGCCTGCCAGGGCTACCAACCACGCGTTCTCAGTCCAGCCCTTTGCCAGGACTGTATAAACACCAACAACCATGATTGGACCCCAAATCAGGAAAATGAATAGTTCGCCGAGAGCCAGGTACTTTAGCGGCCAGGTATACAGCAGCAGCACCAGCGCGCCCAGGGCAAAAAGTCCAATGACGATGGGGGAAAAATGTGAGTAGAACAGCGCGTAAATTCCCGCAAGAACTGCTAGAAATCCACTGGCAGCAAACCACTGCAGTTGCTGGCGCTTGGTCCAAAATCCCTGTACTAGTGGGTGGACTCCATACTGTGTGCGGAAATAGTTGTCTTTATCAACGCCACGAACGTAATCAGTATAGTCGTTCAGCAAGTTATTGGTCCCGTGGGCAATGAAAAGACCGAGCGTGATAATCAACCAGGGAAAAAATTTGAAATAACCATCTCGCAAAGTCAGAAGCCCAGCGATGATACAGGAATAGATCGTCACCAAAGTCACTGCTGAACGGGTGGCGATCAACCATTTGGAGATGACGTCAAGCTGATCCCATTCTTCTTTCTTATCCATTTTCACCAGGGTCCACAAAGCAGTCTTCCACATAGCAAAATTAATTTTCATTGGATAGTCTCCTCTTTCTACAAGAATAATCAAGCGTGTTCGATTTGTTTGGAGTACCTGGAAGCTATGGCATCCGGACACCACCAATGATAGCGATTGCACCGATCGCTGTAAAAACAATCCACAATAAGAACATAAGCGGATTGAGGCCTTTCCGTATCCACTCCGGTTTTATGTAATCCAACAGCACCTGACGCAAGCCGTTAACGCCGTGTGAAAAGGCAAAGCCAAGCAGGAAGATATCATAAACACGCCAACCCAGGTATAACCAGCGCATCTGCACGTATTCCAGGCTTAGGTTGTGCCCTCCGGTGATCAGAGCCTGGATGATAGAGTGGATCCAGACCAGCGGGATGAGCAGAAAGGCGCTGTAACGCATCCACTTCCATCCAAGGGCATCGATGTTGCGAGATGGGCGAAGCGGCTCCTGATTAATGGTCATTTTCCTCTCCTAACCGCTTCCAAACAATCCAAATCCATATTTAAGCAGATCATACCCTAAAATCCCAAATGCAGGTAACCAAAGTATGAAGGAAATCAGACCGGTGATGTAAATAAATTCATGGGTTGTTTGCTTGTCCCACAGATCGGGACGGAAGAGATCAAAATAAGCAATTCTTAATCCGTTGACACCATGGAAGATAATAAAGAACGCCAGAATGATCTCTATGATCATAATAATCGGATTACGAAATATCTGGATCAAGGTTCCATACCATTGAGGTGCAAAGAAAACAGTTGCAGTGGTTGCGATGTGCAAAGTGAGAAATGCGAGCGTTGCAAGACCAGCAAGCCGGTGCAGGAGGAAAGGGAGCAATCCCAAGCTTCTGTATTTCATGTATCCCGAAAGGGATGTCTTGATGTTTCTTTGCATACTGATCTCCGATAATTGATAAGTTCCAATGATAATGAATATAAAGAATAAGGTTACCGCCACAATGAAGTTAACGGTAACCTAAGCCAAGGATCCTGCGAATTAATAAGTAAGTGATTTTGGTTCAGCTTTGACACGCTGGCGGAAAATCCGGTAAGACCAGATTTGATAAACCAGCACGATTGGGACCAAAATTAAAGCTACGATAGTCATTAATGAAAGGGTGTAAGGCGTGGATGATGCGTTGTAGATTGTTAAGCTGTAGGCTGGGTTGGTGCTGGAAACCATCACTCGCGGGAACATGACCATGAAGAAAGTGACCGGCATTAAGATGATGGTTATCCCAGCCGAAGCGAAAGCCCAACCTTCTCTATTTCGAGCCAGAAAATATCTGGACAGCAGAATCGCGATTACTGCCGCGAGTGGAACGAAGATCGAGGCAATGCCTAGGCGAGTGTACAAATCGGTATATACATAGGTGGAAACCATAAAGGCAAATACCATCACAAGCGCCACCCAACCCAGCTTATCGGCGAAGGTGCGGGCGCGGTCAAAAAGTTCATCTTCCAACTTCAGGCTGAGAAAATTTGCGCCATGCAAAAGGAAAATCGATACAAGAGCCAGTCCGCTCAACAATCCATAGGGATTGAGCAGGCTGAGCAAGTTACCGGTGTACATCATGTTTTCATCGATCGGTACACCCCTTGCCAGGTTGGCAAACGCTACCCCAAACAGCAGGGCAGGCACAAAACTGCCTATGAAGATGCACCAGTCCCACAAATTGCGCCACCTGGGATTGGTATCCTTTGAGCGGAATTCGAAAGCGACACCGCGCAAGATCAAACCGAGCAGGAGTAAAAAGAGGGCCAGATAGAATCCGCTGAACAGGGTCGCATACCAGTGTGGGAAAGCTGCAAAGGTTGCGCCGCCTGCTGTGATCAACCAAACTTCATTAGCGTCCCAATGCGGGCCGATTGTGTTGATTAACGCGCGGCGTTCCTCGTCCTTCTTACTGAAGAAGGGAAGCAGCATTCCCACGCCAAAATCAAATCCTTCCAGGAAAAAAAACATGATCCAGAGAAACGCAATCAGTACGAACCACAGAACTTGCAGAAATTCAGTAGCCATTGGAATTCCTCCTTTTTAGCTGAGTTCCCCAACCACAGATGGTTTGAGGTCAAGCGGTTCTTGTTTAGTTGTCTCGGGACCAGCTTTTGCATATTTTACCAGCAGGTAAATGTCAGCGACCATAAGGACAGCATAAATCAAACCGAAACCGACCAGGCTAAACAGCACCATTCCCACACTCAAATTGGGCGATATTGCGTTCTCCGTTTTGAGCAAGCCGTGCACAATCCAAGGTTGGCGACCGGTCTCGGTTAAGATCCAGCCTGAAGTGTTGGCGATATAAGGTAAAGCAATCGCTAAGACGATCCATTTAAGCCAGGGAGCTAATTTCTCGGGATACTTCTTATAGACCAAGAAAATACTAAACGCACTGACAGCAACCATCAACAAGCCCACACCTACCATGATACGAAACATCCAGTAAGTGAGAGCCACCAACGGAATGTAGTCACCTGGCCCATATTTCGCTGTATATTCAGACTGTATCTGGTTGATACCCGGCACCTCGCCCGATAACTTGCTAAAATACAATAAGCTGAGCGCTTTCGGGATTTGTAAGCTCCAGATCTCATTCTTGCCGGTTGAGTCAAATATTGCTATAACGGAGAATGGAGCCGGATCTGCCGTTTCCCAATTAGCTTCGGATGCGGCAGCTGCCATCGGTTGAACTTCTAGCAGATAAATGCCTTGAGCATGACCTGCCAGTCCAACCAATACTGCGGAGACCAAGCCCACGGTAGCGGCGATGCGGAATGAATAGCGAAAGAACTCAACGTGCTGTTTACGGGCGAGATGGTAGGCGCTGATCCCCAGCATAAAGAAAGCCGCCGTAGCAAGACCCGCAGTGATGGTGTGTAAGAAAAGTAGCCAGCCGCGTGCATTAGAAATAAGAGCAGCAAAATTCACCAGCTCTACACGACCTGCCGTATCGTTGATCGCATAACCGACCGGGTGCTGCATAAAGCCATTAGCCAGCAAGATGAAAAGTGCTGAGAGATTCGATCCAATAGCCACCAGCCAGATAGTTGCGGCGTGGAGCCCCTTAGAAAACCGGTCCCAACCAAAAACCCACATTCCCAAAAAGGTGGACTCGAGGAAGAAAGCTAGAAGACCTTCGATGGCTAGAGGTACGCCGAAGATATCACCGACGTAGCGGGAATATTCTGACCAGTTCATTCCAAATTGGAACTCTTGGACAATCCCGGTTACCACACCCAGAACAAAGTTTATGATAAAAAGTTTCCCCCAAAATTTTGCCATTTGTTTATATTTTTCTTCTCCGCTGCGGACATACTTCGTTTCCAGAAAGGCGACGAACCATCCCAGCCCGAGTGTCAATGGAACAAAGAAAAAATGATACACAGTGGTAATAGCAAATTGCCATCGCGAGAGTATGACTGGATTCATTCAATTCCTCCTGTTACCGATTCGTATTTACGTTTATGCTCAGTAAATAAAATTCGGATGCTAGGTTTGGTTGTTCAAATGTTACCCTGTTGAACTATTTTTATTATATCCTCCACCTGCATGTTCTGGAAGATTTTAATAAATTAATTGATGTTGCTCACTGAATCGACCTGAATAGTTAAAACATCGTTCAAGAAAGGTTACATTAAGGGGGAATCCACCCTGGAGAAAGATCATACCGAAGTGAGTGTAGCAGCATTGATCACAGATGTTCATATCTTTGTGATTGTCAAAGATTCAACCCCTGTGCAACCGCCTGCAGTTTATTTTCGATGATGCCCAGATACCAATTGCTATAAGCAGTACTCCCATGATTGAGCTTGTGCATAATAAGCCCTTGGTCCTCCCCCTGCATGCGGACATATCCGCAAAGAAATGTTGACACCCACAATGAATAACAACAGATCGCGGAAACGTCCCTGACCGCTAGGTCTGCAAACCCCGATTTGTCCCTTAACAAATTCTTGTGAACCCGCATCTGCCAACTTGTGTAATATTTATGTAGACCCTTTAGCGATTTTTTATTGCAGCTCTGTTAAAGAAGGAATTGAGACCGGAGGACGCTCGATGATTAATCGACCTATTTTACTGGTAATTTATTCGCTCGTATCGCTGGCTGCATGCAGTTCTCCTATTGCTCCAGCGGAGATGCTATCCCCCACAGATACAGGTGGATCCGAAACACCAGTGAATGCTGCAGCCGTAATAACAACCCCGTTGGCGCCTGCTGAAAAACCCACCGGCAATCCTCTCCCAAAGGGTACTGCTCCTGTTGATACTATAAAGCCGGATGATGAATCAAAATCATATTCAGGACAGGTGCTTTTTATCTTCGGCGAAGGCTATGACCACCGTCATTATGAAGGCACACGCAGCGCCCTGGAAAGGGCAGGCTATAGGGTACTGGTCGCATCCATCACCACTGAACCGGTTGAAGGTGTAATTGCAGGGCACGGTTTTGAATTGACTTCACAGATAGGGGGGACCAATCCCATTGTTAAACCAGACTTGATACTTGAAAATGTGCAAATTGGCGATTACCAGGCAGTAATTTTTATCAGCGATAATGAATTATTCGCTGCTCGCCCACCGCGAATCCACCAGATTGTGACACAGGCGGTTGAAAATAAGGTTGTGCTGGCAGCCCAGGAATTCAGCATATACCACCTTGCCGATGCCGGTTTACTCCAAGGGGTCAAAGTGACAACCAATCCACTCATCTGTCAGGAAATGGAAACAAGCTACGGTGCGGAGTGCACTCTGATGCCGGTCCAGAGAGATAAAGGTTTCGTTACTGCTGATCCAACCTATTCCACCGTCAGTTTTGTAAGAGCGATCCTGGCGGAAATCGAGAGTGCAGGCAGTTAGCCGGTAGGATTTGCGGACACAGAAAGCCCAGGCAAGCATTGATTATGGTGTAGAATGGGGGCTTATCAGGGAAGCAAAATCAATGGATGATCAAACAATCGAATGGCTCCTGGGTGGGGATGTCGCCATCCAGTACCAGACCCGGCGCGACCTTCTCGATGAAAAGCAGCCCAATCTCCAGAAAAGGATTGAAAGCGAAGGCTGGGGTGAGCGGTTCCTGGCTTTGCGCAATAAAGACGGGCACTGGGGGCGCGGCTTTTACGTGCCCAAGTGGACCTCCAGCCACTACACCCTGCTGGACCTGAAACACCTCAACATAGCCCCTGACCAGGAACAGATCAGGGAGACAATCCAGAAAATTATCCGGGAGCGCAAATCAGCTGACGGCGGAATTAACCCATCTGACCGGATTGTGGTGAGCGATATCTGCATTAACGGCATGCTGCTCACCTACGCCTGCTATTTCGGCATGCCGCAGGAGGACCTGGAATCGGTCATCGATTACCTGATCCAGAACCAGATGGGAGACGGCGGTTTTAACTGCCTTTCTAACCGTACAGGGGCGGTGCACAGTTCCCTGCATTCAACTATTTCGGTCCTGGAAGGGATGCGGGAGTATAAGAAGAACGGCTACACCTACCGCCTTGCGGAGCTGGAAGGGATATCGGAACAATCTATTGAGTTCATCTTACAGCACAGGCTTTATAAATCCGACAAGACCGGCGAGGTGATCGACCGGCGCATGCTGCTGCTCTCTTTCCCTTCGCGCTGGTATTACGATATCCTGCGCGCCCTGGACTACTTCCAGTCCGCCGGGGTTAAATACGATCCCAGGATGGAGGACGCCCTGGACATACTGCGCTCCAAACGCCGCAGGGATGGAACCTGGCCGGTCCAGAACCGCCATCCGGGGGAGTCCCATTTCGAGATGGAAAAGACCGGTGGGCCAAGCCGCTGGAATACCCTGCGCGCCCTGCGGGTGTTCAGGCACTTTGGTCTCAAATAACCCCGGGCAAACCCGCTTTGGCGGTGTGGGCGACCGCCTCAAAAGCCGGGATCATACAAAAAAACTTGTAACCCTCAATGGGCTTGGGAGGGGACCATTTGATCTAAATCCCGCCTAGGGATCATCCAAGCATCTCTTTATACGCGGCGATGATATCAGCCCGGAATCGGTTGATATCATCGTGGTTATTTGGCACCCGCCGAATGACCATCCCTTTCTTAATCAGCTCGCGCTCCTGGTCCGGTTCCAAATCACCGCCATCAGCAGCGAAGCGGTCGAATTCAATCGCGGGCACTCTATCCGGACGGCGGCGGTTTCGCTCCGCTCGGATTTTATAACTGGCCTCGATAATGATCCACTTTACCGATTCAGGAGCCGCGCCGGCCTCCTCCAGCCTGGCGAACAGGTCTGCGATGGTATGGGTAAATGGATTCTCCCCTCTTGGTTCGCAGTTCGTGCCAAACCCGGCTTCAATTACGACCGGCTTTCCGCCTCTGTAATGCTTGAATATCATTTTTTTCCCCGCTCACCCCATGTTCACCAGTTTCGACTCGCTCTTATAAAGCCCCATAACTTTCGGATTTCAGCGGGTGGAATTGGATTTATATGAGCACTCTTATGTGATTCTAACAATAAGGGGAGTTTTCAGGATTATAATATAGACAATTAAGGTCGTATTTATAGCATAAAGCGCACAATATAGCAACGCTCGGGATTAAGCCGGACTATGATAGGACCTCAAAACAAAACCAATCGTTAAAGGAGATTTAAAGATGACAAAAATGCTGGTGCACCACAAAGTAAAAGATTTCGACGCATGGAAAGCGGTTTACGATTCTGTGCAGGACTTGCGGAAGGCAAGCGGGGAACTGTCCGACCAGATCTTCCACGAAGTAAATGACCCCAAAAGCCTTACAATTATATTCGATTGGGATTCGTTCGAAAATGCCAGGAAATACGCCCAGTCCCCAGAGCTGAAAGCCGCCATGGAGAAAGCCGGGGTGATGGGACCGCCTGATATCCATTTTATAACCGAGGATTAGGATCAGGTTAAATCTAATAAAAGATTAATGTCCTGCCAATCATTTCAGGGTAAACTGAGGTGCTTGTCTGACAGAAGTTCTGATTCGAAATGCTGTATCTTGATTTGGAACCCATGTACGAAGCAGTAAAATTTTTGAAAGGAGTTCCAGATCATGTCCGAAAACGAACAGGGCACCGTCAAGTGGTTCAACGGCAGCAAGGGTTACGGATTCATCGAGCGTGAAGAAGGCGAAGATGTATTCGTGCACTACACTGCGATTGTTGGCGATGGGTTCCGCAACCTGGACGAAGGCCAGCGGGTCGAGTTCACCGTTGTGGAAGGCCAGAAAGGCCCCCAGGCTGAGAACGTCGTAGTTATTTACTAAGACAGAATCTCAACAAACGAAACAGGACCGTATAAATACGGTCCTGTTTTTGGTTAACAGACAGGTACGCCTCGTAGAAAATGGGCAAATATCAAGTGCACCTGGTTATGACTGAATTATTAAAGTGCAACGCACCTTTGAGGTGCGT
>JBJYWI010000102.1:0-11461 GCA_046259385.1 Anaerolineales bacterium | reverse complement strand
GAAAGGGTTTATCAGGTTGTGGGATTTTCTCATTCAATCGCATTACTGGTTGGAATAAATTATGATAAATCCACAGTTTTTCGAGCAGTTGCTTGAGCATCCGCGTTTGAGCAACTGTATCCAAGCGACTGTAGCCTACGTAAGCTCGTACCTGACTGTAGTTGTTTTCTTCGACAAAGCGGTTATCATTTTTTTGATAGGGGCGGCTGCGCGTGATCTCTATTCCCTGAACCTTTTCTTGCCAGAAGCGCAGCAGGTGACCGGTGAAAAACTCGCTGCCGTTGTCCGGGTGAATTTCAAGAACTCTGATGGGTGAGCGAGCTAACATGCATTCAAATCCGTCTCGCATCACATGGTAACTGCGGCCCAGGACTGCTCTGCATTCGCTCCAACCAGTGGCCACATCCAACATTTGGATGGTATGCACATATTGCCCAGATGTGCTCTCCCTACAATGATGCACCAGGTCCACTTCAAAGTGCCCTGGTTGTGGTTCATCCCAGGCGATCCGGCGTATTGAAATCCCTTTTATATTGCGCCTATTCGCTTTCCTATGAGCTATGCGAGGCGAACTTCTCCCGATTCTCTTTAAGATACGCTGTAAAGTTGATACCCTCACCCGCTCCAGTTTCTCCAGTGTCTCCGCCTCAATTACCACTTCATTGTGCTTCTTCAGATGTCCCGCCAACCACACCAGATTTGGTTTTAACCGCTCTGCAAATGGATAATCCAGACTTCTTGCAATCACTCTAACAGCATCATCGATTTCCGGTCCATAAAATCTTCCCCGTTGCCTCCGGCGTGGTCTGCGGGCAAGTTCGCCATTGATCAAACGGATTATTGACTCGCGGTGTAATCCAGTTACGGCTTCCATTTCGTCCAGTAATTGCCCTTTTTCTTGTTTATTCTTTGCTTTCCAATACCTGAACCTCATTTTATGCATATATTTTCGGATTTCATTTATTTTCATTTCTAATCCATCGGACATCGTTCCCTCGGTAACATTTTCTTTTGACAGAACGATACCATTTCGGTAACATTTTAGATGAATGAATGCGGCCCTCTTGCCGGGCAGTCAATAATGGGGCAAAATATGGTCTTGGGGGTTCATGGGTTGCACCTTGTGTTTGTAACGTGTTTGCCTTGCAACCCCTTTTTTGAAAAGAGCTATCTTACTGCATAAATGAGCGGATAGATACCTGTGCTGCACAGCGCATATAAAATCCAAAATCATTCGCTACTTCCAGAAAGGTAAGCAATATGCAACCGATCTACCTCGATTACAACGCCACCACACCGATTGCAAGGGAAGTCACTGAGACGATGACACCCTTCCTCTTCGAACATTTTGGCAACCCCTCCAGCAGTCACCCTTATGGCGTAATTGCAAAACGCGCTGTAGAAACTGCCAGGGCACAGGTGGCGGCGCTTTTAGGCTGCCGTGCTGTGGAAATAGCATTTACCAGCGGTGGAACCGAGAGCAATAATTACGCCATCAAAGGCGCGGTGATTGCTCGCAAGGGGGCGGGCAATCACATTATCACCTCAGCGGTGGAGCATCCCGCAGTCATTGAAGTCTGCAGGTGGTTGGAAACACAGGGCTTCCATCTCACGATCCTACCAGTTGATGCTTTCGGGATGGTTGACCCTGCCGATCTGGAACGCGCCATCACACCGCAGACCACCTTGGTCAGTGTGATGCATGCTAACAATGAAGTCGGCACGATCCAACCAATTCCATTGCTGGCCGAAATAGCTCATCGTGCTGGGGCGCTTATGCATACCGACGCTGCCCAATCCGTGGGCAAGATTGCGGTGGATGTGGATGGACTGGGAGTGGATTTGCTCTCAATAGCAGGTCATAAAGTTTATGCGCCCAAAGGCATCGGCGCTTTGTATGTGCGCAGCGGTATAGAATTGGTGAAACACCTGCACGGGGCAGAGCAAGAAGCCGGGCGCCGTCCTGGTACTGAAAACGTGCTCGAAATTGTGGGTTTGGGCAAAGCCTGTGAACTGGCTCAGCGCGATCTGGAGGTAAATTTCACTCAATACCGCGCCATGCGCGACAGGCTCCACCAGGCTTTGCTGGATAAATTGGGCGAGGATTCAATCCGACTGAATGGACATCCCAAAGAACGCCTGCCGAACACACTCAACCTGAGCTTTCGCGGCGTGGAAGCCAACACGCTGCTTTCGGAAATTGGCGAGAGTGTGGCTGCCTCCGCAGGTGCAGCCTGCCATGCTGATAGGGTGGATGTATCTGCTGTTTTACAGGCCATGCAGGTACCAACTGAATGGGCAATGGGAACCGTACGATTTTCGGTGGGCAGAGACACCACCAGCGAAGAGATTGACCAGGCAGCAAGGATTGTGGTGGAGGCAGTGCAGCGCTTACAACCTGAAGGGGTTTTTTCGCTAAAACTCGACCTGCCAGATGAAGGTGAATATAAACTGACGCATTACACGCATGGCATGGGGTGCGCCTGCAAACTGCGCCCGCAGGCGCTCGAAGAAGTGCTAGCCTCCCTGCCTTTGTCCATTGATCCGGCGGCATTGGTTGGTAGTAACACCTCAGATGATGCCGCCGTATACCGCATCAGCGATGAGATCGCAATTGTGCAAACGGTGGATTTTTTCACCCCCATTGTGGATGATCCCTATTTGTTCGGCGCAATTTCAGCTGCAAATTCACTCTCGGATATTTACGCCATGGGGGCGCGACCGCTGTTTGCCCTGAACATTGTCGGTTTTCCGGATAAGCGCCTACCACTGCACGTCCTGAAAGAGATTTTACGCGGGGCACAGGATAAGGCAGACGAGGCAGGAATTTCCATCCTGGGTGGGCATACAGTGGAAGACACAGAACCGAAATATGGGCTCGCTGTTACAGGTACTGTGCACCCCAGCAAAGTGATTCGCAACAGCACTGCCCAACCAGGAGATGCGCTGATCTTGACAAAGCCAATCGGTCTGGGGATTATTGCCACGGCGGTCAAGAGCGGGTTGGCGAGCTCCGAGGCTGCCCACGAAGCCATCGAAGTGATGACAAGCCTCAACCGCACTGCCTGCGAAACCATGTTGGAAGAGGAGGTAAGTGCCTGCACAGATATTACCGGATTTGGCTTGCTGGGACACCTTCGCGAAATGGCAGTCGGGAGTGGGGTGGATGTGACAATCTCAGCCCCAGCGGTTCCAACAATCCCAGGCTGCTGGGATTTGGCTGGCGCAGGTGCCATTCCAGGAGGGACGCTGAATAACTTGGCGCATGTTAAGAATTACGTAACCTTTGAGCCGGGGGTGTCGCGGGTTGCGCAACTGATCCTGGCGGATGCGCAAACGTCAGGAGGGTTACTCATCAGCCTGCCGGAAAGTCGAGTAGACAAATTGCTGGTACGCATGTGGGAACGCGGCGTAGTAAGCGCAGCACAAGTTGGGCTGGTTACTGGTGAGGGAAGCGGTCTGATACATGTGAAGACATAACCGGTGAGGGAAAATATTGTTTAGGGTATAGATAGGCATATCCATGTTAGTGAGGATATTACTCGTTATTGGGTTGCTCATATCTTTGAGTGCTGGTTGTGCCTCAGGGGCTGGCCCACCAGTGAGTGACCTCCCAACCGAAACTGTGTCGCTCGCGCCCATTACCGGGCAAAGCGCTGAAATACCTGCCACGATCATCCCAGAGAAGAAACCTAAACGAACCCCTCAAAAACCATCTCCTGCTATTACAGAGAATATGGAGGCAACAGTGGGTAAAAATACATCCGCGACAGAATTGTTGACCATCACCATTGTTTACGACAACAACACTTACGATGAAAGATTGAAATCAGCCTGGGGTTTCTCCGCTCTGGTGGATTACCACGATCATACGCTGCTCTTCGACACGGGCGGCGATGGGCGAACCTTATTGGAGAACATGCGCATCCTTGGGATTGACCCGACCAAAATAGAAAGCATATTGCTGTCTCACACCCATGGCGATCACACCGGGGGACTGGGCGATCTATTGGCATTGGGTACATATCCCAGTGTTTATCTGCCCCCTTCCTTCTCCGCATCATACAAAAAACAGATCGGCAAAGTAGCACAAGTGATTGAGGTAACGCCTGGGTTAAGGATTGCTGAAGGTATGTATACAACAGGGGAAATGGGACGCAGTGTACTCGAACAAGCTCTGGTTATTCAGACCGATCAGGGGTTAGTGATCGTCACAGGATGCGCCCATCCCGGGATTGTAGAAATTGTGGAGAAAGCCAAGACTTTATTTGATGGACATGTATATCTTGTCGTGGGTGGTTTCCATCTTGGCAGTGAAAGTAAAGACAAGGTTAATGCGATCGTGGAAGATTTCCGGCGCCTGGGAGTAGAGAAGGTAGCCCCATGCCATTGCACGGGAGATGAAGCTATTGCAATGTTTGCGGATGAATATGGGGAGGATTTCTGGGGTGTGGGTGCTGGCAGGGTAATCGCCATCCCTGGTGGGGTGGATTAGCTCCAATCATCAACACCAGGTTTGGTCTCAGCTGCTAATTACATGAATAATCTAGACTACGTGCAATCACTCTCACAGCATCTTCAATTTTCGGTCTGCAAATTCTTCCCCGTTCCCAGCGGCATCCCTTGTAGGTCAGATCCCCCCAGATCAATCGGATCAATGCTTTTCGGTCTAAACCTGTCACAGCCTCTATCTCATCTAGCAGTTGTCCTTTATCTTTCTTCCTCTTTGTTTTCCAATATCTGAGCCTCATCTTATGCAAAAACTCTCGTTGTTCATTTACGTTCATTTCTAATGTATAGGACATTGCTCCCCCGGTAAAATTTTCTTTTGACAGATCGAAACCAGTTTGGTAACACCTTAGATAAATGAACGCGGCTCAGCTTGCGTTAGCCCCCAAATTGTGCTAAAATACCGCCGCGGCGCACTAAGGGTGTAAAATCCCCAAAATTCGCCGCCTTAATTTTCTAATAATAGATAAACACTGAAGACCGCTCCCCCCGGAGTGTTTTTCTTTATACGAAGAATAATTTGACGAGGTACTGGATATGCCACCTTCATATCTAACCCGTGAGGGTCACCAAAAACTGCAGGACGAGCTTGATTACCTGCGGACAACCAAACGCAAAGAAATCGCTGAACGGCTGCACGAAGCGATGGAAGGCGGTGAACTGATAGAAGACGCTGAATACGAGGCTGCCAAGAATGAACAAGCTTTTATTGAAGGCCGCATTCAGGAACTGGAGATTTTACTGGCAAACGCCAAGATTATTGAACAAACCGGGAACAATGATACCGTTCAAATCGCCGCCAAAGTCACTATCAAAGAGGGGAGAAACAAGCCTGAAGAGTATATAATAGTAGGTCCGGCTGAAGCAAACCCGCGCAATGGCAAAATATCCCATGAGTCCCCGCTGGGGCGCGCCTTACTAAACCATCGCGCCGGCGACAAAGTCACAGTCGAAGCACCCAGCGGTTCATTCACAGTAAAAATTGTCAAGGTCGAGTAGGTTTAAAGCCGAACCTGATGTCCCGCGCGAATTTAGATTGCGCGGGACTTTTTTGTTTAATTCAGCATAAATCAAATTTCCCGGTACAATTTACAGAAATCTTTAAATGTAAGGTCCAATTAAACAGGCAGGCATCATGATGAGCAACCTTTCAGATTTGGAGCGCACCCGACTCGATAAAGTCAACCGGTTACGTCAACAGGGTATCGAACCTTACCCCAACAGGGTTGAACGAACCCATACCAGCAAGGAAGCGATAGAGGCTTTCGAAATGGTTGAAAACAGAGACGGCTCAGATCCGGTGAAAGTCACTCTGGTCGGCCGTATCCGTTCAATCCGGCCAATGGGTAAGATTATTTTCTCCCATATCGAAGATGGATCCGGGCGGATTCAATTGTTCCTGCGCACGAATGATTTAGGAAAGGATCAATTAAAGCTTTTTTCCCAGGAATATGATCTGGGAGATTTTATCCAGGCCAGCGGTGAAATGTTCCGGACGCGTGCCGGCGAGGTCACTCTGCGGGTTGAATCATTCGGGATGCTCGCCAAGGCGATCACACCGCTGCCCGCAGCAAAAGACGAAATTGTGGATGGGGAACTTCTCCGGCATGCAGGGCTGGTTGATCCGGAAACTCGCTACAGGCAGCGCTACGCTGATCTGGCTGTAAACCCGGAAATCCGACGTTTATTTTTAACTAGAGCAAAAATAGTACGTGCGCTGCGTGAGTTTCTGGACTCGCTTGGATTCATTGAAGTCGAAACCCCAATTCTGCAGCCTATCTATGGAGGGGCTGCGGCGCGTCCATTTGTCACTCACCACAACCAGTTGAAACAGGATCTTTTTCTGCGCATCTCATTCGAATTGTATCTAAAGCGCTTGCTGGTGGGTGGTATTGAAAGGGTTTACGAAATTGGGCGCGACTTTCGAAATGAAGGTGTCGACCGCACCCACAACCCGGAATTCACCCAGATTGAGTTTTATATGGCTTATGCTGATTTTTACGACGTAATGGAAATAACTGAACAGATGGTCAGCACGGTTGCCGAACAGGTATTGGGAACTAAGAACATCACCTACAACGGACATCACATAAACCTGGACCCGCCCTGGAAACGAATAGAACTCCGACAGGGTCTCCTTGATGTGACCGAGATCGATATAGAACAGCATCAGGATTTCGGGAGCCTGTTCAAAGCCATGAAAGCAAAAGGATTAGAACCTAATCCTGATGCGACCCGCGGCCAGCTGGTTGATTCACTGTTAAATAACCACCTTGAACCGAGGTTGATACAGCCCACCATTGTATTTAACTATCCGCGTGACATCTCCCCTTTGGCAAAAATTCTGCCAGGAAATCCCAGAGTGGTAGAAAGATTTGAGGGATTTATCGGGGGCATGGAACTGTGCAATGCATTCACCGAGCTGAATGACCCACTCGATCAGGAAGCCCGCTTTATCGAAATGGGGCGAGATTACGAAACCGATGACGAAGAACGCCACCCGATGGACGAGGACTACCTGCATGCAATGCGCTACGGAATGCCACCCAACGGCGGTTTCGGGATGGGAGTCGACCGCCTCACTATGTTGCTGACGGATACGCCCAGTATACGCGAGGTTATCCTCTTTCCCCATCTACGAAGCAGAGATGATCGATCACTGCCAGATGAAACTCCTTGACTCCTTTCCACCCTTGGGTATAATCCCCTGAAATCACACAAATTAACTCCCGCGCGGAAACCAGTATCCTTATGGGCTTAGCAGAGAGCAGCTGGTTGGTGCAAGGCTGCAGGCACCAAAGGTGAATTCCAATCCGCCGACTTCCTGTAGAAGTCAGTTGACCCCGCAGAGCTGAACTGAGCGTAAGGGGCCCGGGTTAGCCCGTTAAAGCGAGCAAGAGGCCAGAGAACACACTGGCAAAAGCAGGTGGCACCACGAACGCCCCCTCGTCCTGCGAGAGGGGCGTTATTATATTTTCATATTTTTACCATTCCGGTTAATCTTCTAACCTGAATGGTTAAAAACTCATAAGGTTTTTTGGAGGTGCAGCGATGTTGGATATAAAACTTTTCCGTGACCAACCTGATATCGTCCGGAAAGCGCTGAAGGACCGGGGTGAAGATCTTTCCCCTATCGAAAAGGTGATCGAACTTGACGGTCAGCGCCGTACATTGATTCAGGAAGCGGAAACATTAAAAGCTGAACGGAATATTGTCAACAAAGAGATCCCGAAAACCAAAGACAGAAATGAACGAGAGGCAAAGATTGCGGCGATGCGGGCTGTCGGGGAACGCATAAGCTCGCTGGACAACATGCTCCGGAATGTACAGGGCGAGCTGGACGAGGTGATGTCCACAATTCCTAACATCCCCGATGATCGCACACCTTTCGGTCTTAGCGAAGAAGATAACGTCTTCGAAGAGCCTGTAGGTGAGGAATTGAGATTCGATTTCGAACCCAAGCCGCACTGGGAATTGGGGCTTGAACTGGGAATCATTAATTTCGAACAAGGGGCAAAAATGACAGGCTCCCGCTTTTACGTCATGAGTGGAGCCGGCGCCCGGCTCCAGCGGGCTTTAATCTCCTGGATGCTGGATCTGCACACCCGACAGGGATATACCGAAAAATATCCTCCTTTTATGGTCCGGAGCGAAACGCTCTTTGGAGCAGGTCAGCTCCCCAAGTTCGCAGATAACCTTTACAAAGACCATGAAGAAGACCTGTGGATGGTACCGACTGCGGAGGTACCTCTCACCGGCATTCACATGAATGAAATCCTGGATGAGGCCAGCCTGCCGCTTTACTATACTGCATACACGCCCTGTTTCCGGCGTGAGAAAATGAGCGCCGGCAGGGATGTACGCGGTATCAAACGCGGACACCAGTTCGATAAAGTCGAGATGTACATCTATTCCAAGCCAGAAGAGTCAAACGCCATGCTGGAGAAAATGGTCTCAGACGCTGAGCAGACCTGTCGGGAACTTGGCCTTCGGTATCGCAAAGGGATACTGTGCACCGGAGACCTGGGTTTCGGTTCCAGCATCACCTATGACATCGAGGTATGGGCGCCTGGCTGCGGGGAATGGCTGGAAGTTTCCTCGATTTCAAATGTGACGGACTTCCAGGCTCGCCGGTCCGGCATCCGGTATAAACCTGAAGGGGGTGGGCGGACAGAATTCGTACACACGCTGAACGGTTCCGGCTTGGGGTTGCCGCGCACGGTTATTGCGGTACTGGAAAATTTCCAGCAGGCTGACGGCTCGGTGCTTGTGCCAGAGGTCCTGCGTTATTGGATGGGTGGAATTGAGGTCATCCGCCCGGAGTGATTGAATCTCCCGTCTGGATGGAAAGAAGCCTACTGGTCCTTGTCCAAGCTGTAATGCTGGTCGGACTGTTTGGCTCGCTTGTCCCATTTTTCCCGGGTTTATTAATTATCTGGCTGGCAGCGCTTGGTTACGGCTTAATCGCCGGGTTTGGAACCCTAGGAACCGTCCTGTTTATCCTGACCACGTTGCTGCTGGTCGCCGGGATGCTTGTGGACAACTTGTTGGCAGGGTACGGCGCCTTCCAGGGGGGAGCCTCCTGGCTTTCTATCACAGTGGCTTTGTTAGCCTTCATGGCTGGCACCATTTTTTTTCCGCCCCTGGGTGGGTTGATCGCTGCCCCCCTGGCAGTACTGCTGTTGGAATTCGTGCGCAAGAAAAACATGCGCCAGGCATGGTTGGCAGTGCGCGGTCTCGCAGCCGGATGGGGCGTTTCCTACGCCGTCCGGTTTGTCATCGGAATCGTGATGATCCTATTCTGGTGGCTGTGGGTGTTAAAAGGATAAGAACAGACTAGATAATCCCCAATCCAGGCTTTCCTGTGTCCTGTACCAACAAATTACTGCGAAGTTAATCAGGGGGCGGAATCGGTAAATCCTCAACCGGGGTTTCGATCCACTTATCTCCCTCATCAATCAGCATTACAGGAATATCATCTTTTACCGGGTACTTCCGGCTGCAGTCCTGGCAAATAAACCAGGTTTCTTTGTAAAAATCGAGCAGACCTTCCTTTTCTCGTACGCAGTTCGGACATCGCAAAATTTCGATCAATTCCTGACTGACCATTTTTTCTCTCCCAGAAATCAATTAATTATTCACAGTCATTATACAATCAAAAATATTCTGACCGACCGGAAGATTTCTAAAAACCTTGTACGGATGGACCTCATCCACTCCCGGGTTTATTCTTCCAGAAAAATTTTGAGTTCTTTATTTCAGTGCCGGGTCCAAACTGGTACACATCCCGCCAGGGCTGGTAATGGGTTGTAAATACATCCTCATATAAAACAACATTGTCGCGTATGACTCTGCGGGTAACGGTCACATCCGCGCCTTCCGCAGCCCAGTCGACCTGCCTGATCTCACCCTGGGATAATTCTGGATTCTCTTCAAATTTGGGTTCCGGCGGCTCAACAACATTGGTCGGTCCGCTGGTCTCCCATTCAACCTCCCGACCATCAGAAGTCGAATAAAACTTCCAGGTTAAGGAACGGGCTCCAGGATTGACGTAGGTCTCCATCAGAATATAGTAAGGCGTATCATTCCTAAATTTAAAATCGACCATCGGTACAAACACAGTCGCATCCAGACCAGCCAGATTCTCATCGGCCCCATTCACAGTCTGCTCGTAGTATCCCACCCGGTATGCATGCGGGTATCTTTCCACAATCGGGTAACCGCCGAAAAATACGGTCCGGAAAAGTGTAGTGCTAACCTGGCAAACACCCCCGCCCACGCCCTTTATCGTGCGACCACCAAAAATAATCCAGGCTTCCTCGTACCCGCTGTCCAGGCTTACGTTTCCCATTACACTTGCCATCGAGAAGGTCTCACCGGGCGGTACGAGCAGACCGTGAAAATTAGCCGCCGCCACTTCAATATTGTTCAACCTTTCCGTGATCGAACCGCGGAAGTATGTAGTATGCCAGCTCACCAGCTCGGTAATCCCGAGTTGTTCTCCGGTCGTGTCGTCTGTAATTTCAGGGTCGATGTAGCTTACCACTAGTGGTATGGTAAATGTGCCGGTGGGAACCTGCTCTACGACCTCCTGAATGGTAGCGTGAACATCAAGCACCCGCCCGGTGACCGCTGGTTTGATCACCTCCAGCAGGTGGGTGTCATCGTTGAAGATGAAGCGGGCATCCTGCGGGTCCTGGGCGATATCAGGCCCAAGGGCGCTTAAATATGTGTTAAGCGCTTTCTGGTCAAAACCAACCTGATACCTTGCGCCATCCAGGTCAGCGACCCGCTCGATCTGGAGCATCCTGCCAACCTGCTCGGGTTCGATCCGCCAAGGACCCAGGTCATCTTCCGCAGCATCTGGCAGGTTGAATAGAATTGGTTGGCTGAGAATCTGGCGGGCAAGTTGGGCTTCTTCGCTTACGTCCTGGATCTCAGGCTGGATATCCTCGACCACCAGTGGAACAATCCCGTCCGTCATTGCGTTCAAGGTTTCTCCCAGAGCGGCGACTGTTGCGCCGATATCCACCCGCCGTCCAATCTGACCCTGCTTTTCGACCACCTCCCCACCGTTGATTTCCAGTTTCGCTTCAACCACTGGAAGCTCAACCTGATCAGCGATATTACCCACATAATCATAAGCGACTCGCTCATCATATATCATCAGTGGAGCCAGATTCACCCCTGAACGCCATGCTCTGACCTGGTGGAACAGTCGCGTAATTGGGTCACCTTTTCGTCCGGTTTCATATGCAGCTTTGGCGCTGGACTGGGCATCAAACACAAGCCCGAGTTCATGCGGCGCGGCGGTCCAATTGCTGCTCCCATCCTGAAAGACAATCCTGCCATTGACCGGGTAGATAATCTTCTGGGAAAGTATCTGGGCAGCCTGGTCAAACGTCAACCCAGAGAGCTCGTTGCCCGCCACGGAAACGCCCGGATAGATCCT
>JBJYWI010000101.1:0-26001 GCA_046259385.1 Anaerolineales bacterium | reverse complement strand
CACCTTTGAGCTGGTCGGTGAGGCTCTTCCCCCAACCGGTTTCACCAGGCCCCTTACCATGAACGCTTCGCAGACGGAAGGCAGTAATTTCATCGGGGTTTATCCTTTCCTCGGCGGGTCAGTCCTGCTGCTGGTGGGCATGGCGCTGGGTTCCCGGAAGCCGCGCTGGGCGGTCTGGCTGCTGGTTCCAGGAGCCCTGTTTGTAGGTGTCGCCTGCAGCCTTCTTTTCCCATCACCAGGCACTCCGGAACCCCAGGAAACCACCCCCGAGATCAGCGCGGTCCAGCGCGCCACTAGCTCGGGGTTGGAGACACCTGCACTGTCCACCGCGCCCCCGGTCGAGCCGACCGAGCCGGTAGTCCAGTTCGAGCAGCCTTATCTCTCCGATCCAAACGAGCCTGCACCGGAATCCCTCCCGGATTACCCGGTCCCGTCCCCGCCATCCGTGCCTGAAACTGAACCGGGTGAACCAGCTCCTGACCCCAGCCCGGCGAACCGGCTTATCATCCCAAAAATCGGGGTGGATACAGTAATCAAGTACGTCCCGTTCAGCGACTACACCTGGCTGATCGCCGGATTGAGGCAGGAGATCGCCTGGATGGGCGAGACCTCCTACCCGGGGCTGGGCGGCAACACCGGGCTGGCAGGTCACCTGAACCTGCCGGACGGGACCGCGGGACCGTTCTTCAACCTCTGGAAGCTCAAGCCCGGGGACCAGGTGATCGTCTACACCGAAGAGAGCAAGCTCACCTACCGGGTGCGCGGGGGCGAACAGGTCCCAGCTGCGGACACCTCCATCATCCGCCAGACTGACGACCCGCAGCTGACCCTGATCACCTGCGCCGGTTGGAGCGACCGCCTGCGGATTTTCACCAAGCGCCTGGCGGTCTACGCCGACCTGGTCGCTTCCGAGCCGCGCACCGGGGCGGTGCTGACCAATTCCAATTAAGAAAATTCGAGCAGTGGTCCTGTAATACGGCTTTTCCCGGAGCACCTCGCTCAGGGACCAAAGCCGCCGGTTTTTCCGTGGGTATGTCAATTTCCCGTGAGATACCAGGATGCTGTGAGCGTTTCTCAGTATACCGAAGACTCGCAAAGCATACCCGGGGTAAAGCGAAGAGCCTTGGTTTTACGCAGAATATTAAACCACCCAGCCAACATGACCAGATTCTTCGGCTTCCGTTCCCATCCCTTTCAGGGACGCTGCGTAAAGAAACACTTCTCGGTAGGGATGCTGCGTGATCAGAATGACACATTAAGATCTGTCACTCTCCCGTTACAAACCGGGACGTTGTGAGTGTTGCGTAGCATGCCGAAGGTAAGCGAAGAGTCTCGACAATACACTGCACGTTTTGCTTTCCAGCCAACTAGACAAGATTCTTCAGCCTATGCCTCATTATGACATATTCAGATCTGTCACTCTGAGCGATAGCGAAGAGTCTAATAACGAATCACGCTTTCTAAACCTCCGTGGCTTGAAAAATATAGATCTTTAACTGCGTTTCCATCCCTTTCAGGGACGCTCCGTAAAGAAACACTTCGCGGAAGGGATGCTGCACTTCGCTTCGCGATCAGAATGACACAAGAAGGGCGGAATGTTATAATCTTTCATAATTCAGGGCTGTCCTGAAGACCACCGATGGGCATAAAATCTCGGGCACACAAATCATGAACTGGAGGCGCACCCCGCTTGTGGTACTTATCCCTCTCCTGCTGGGAGCGCTGCTGCCTTTTGGATTAGCCCGGGCTGCACTCAATATCCATAAAACCCAAACAAATCAAAATCCTGCGGGGGGACTCATCCAGGAATTTGAGAGCAAACCCAAGCATGCTCTTGAAGGTTACCCATCCAGCTTAGCCCAGATTGGTTCGGCTGATCTGGTCGTGACAAAAAGCGACCCGAATTCGATCGTGCACGAAGGTCAGCTTGTGACTTTCACCATCACGGTTGAGAACACCGGCGACCTGGACGCAACGGATGTGCTTATCACCGATACGCTCGGGGCGAATTACCGCTTCCTCAGTTTCGACATGGGAGGGCTGCCGCACACCCATAATGCAGACGGTCCCACCCATGTCTGGAGGTTGAGCAACCCGATTTTCAGCGGAGAGGAGGTTTTTTTTAGCCTCAGCTCGGAAGTGATCTCCAACCTGACAGCCCCGCTCGACCTGGCAAATACTGTCCGGGCGAGTACCACAACCAGCGAGACCAACACCGCCAATAACGCCGCAGTCGATACGAATTTCGCCCCTGCGTTTAATCTTGCCTACTCCGTCACTCCAGAAGGCGCGGGGCTGAATGAAAGGCTCACTTTTCAGATCCAGGTTACCAACAACGGCACTGCCGCAGCCCAGAACGTGCGTGTGGAAACCCAGTCCTTCCCTCCTGAATTGAATATCTCCAACATGACGACCACCAAATCCGGCGGTACGGTGGTTACCTCCGGAGGGATGGTGTCAGCTACACTAGGGGAGATCTTAAACGGAGAGACAGTCTATATCTCCTTCGAAGGGACAGTGATCAGCCAGCCTGCCCAGACTAGGACAGAGAACAGCCTGGCGACCGCCCGCTGGGCGCCGGAAGACCCTCTGCAGTCAAAAATTTCGAACACAATTTCATACCAGCTGCGAACCAGCGCCCTGCCTCCGACAGGATTTTATGAGAGGCAAACGGCCCCTCCATATCTCCGGCTGGGCGCGATCCTGGTATCAGCCGCCCTGGGACTGCTCGGGATCGCGGCATTCATTTACGGTCTGCTGGCGCGAGGCAGAAACCCGGGTTGGGCGGGCTGGTTTACCGGGATCGGGCTGCTGCTTGTATCAGCCGGGCTGGTTTTCGGGTTCGGCGCGCTGGCGCTGGCTGTCAGTGGGGTTGAATTCCGGCTGCCGGAATTCAATATGCCAGAATCCCTGAACGGCGACCTGGTACATTTTCAGGAACCCTGGCTCCCCAAACCTACGCCGCAGGCACCGGAAGCGCTCCCGGATTATCCTTTGCCGACCCTGTCAATACACGAGATTGAAATTCTTCCCGGTGAGCCGCCTCCGGATACCAGCCCGCCGGTCCGCCTGCGGATCGAGGCTCTGAGTCTGGACGCCCCAGTCCGGTACGTGCCTTTTGGCGGCTATACCTGGCTGGTGGCGGGTTTAAAGGATGAAATCGCCTGGCTGGGCGAGACCTCATGGCCGGGTCTGGGAGGCAATACCGGGCTGGCAGGTCATGTCACCCTCAGAGACGGGGCAGATGGACCATTTCACGACCTGGAGAAATTGGGCAAAGGAGAGAATATCACTCTATTCACCCAAGAGAAAATTTACCATTATCAGGTGCGTGAGATCTCCACGGTCCATTTTGAAGACCTGACCTCGCTGGAAACTACCCCTGAAAGCCAGCTCACACTGGTGACCTGCAGCGGTTGGGACAGGGTCCGCCGGGTTTACGACCAGCGTCTTGTATTGTACGCAGACCTGGTGAGCGCGGAACCCAACCGGCGCCAGATCAGTTCCGTCGAGTCGGAATAGCGCCTTCGACATCTGAAAATATGGAAGCCAAGTTATAATTGTTTTTTAAACCACAAACTGAGCGTTACAACCTCTATCCAAACTAAAATTTTTTTGGGCGTTCATCCCATAACAAGGAGCCAAAAATGGCAATCGTATTATTAATTATCATCCTGGCAATTCTGATCCTGGCAGTAATATTTGCGATCCAGAATGTCGCCGCAGTTCCAATCTCAATCCTTTTCTGGCAGGTGCAGGGGTCACTGGCGCTGGTTCTTCTGCTTGCGCTAGCAATCGGGGTGCTGATCGCGGTGCTTTTCGCGCTGCCCACCTTTTATAAAAACCGGCGTGAGATGGGCAGGTTGAAGAAACAGATCGCCTCGCTTGAAGAGGAATTAGAGGAGAAGTCCACCAAATTAGAAATGATCGAAGGTCAGTTGAAAGAACTGGAAGAGCTGCCGGAAGCAGCCGAACCCGTAGAAGAAGCCCCGGAAGAGGTTGTGGAGCAGGTTGAGGAACCTCTGCAGCAGCAGCCTTTGGAGGAAGCACCCGCTCCGGAAGTCGAACCTATGCAGGCTGAAGAGGCACCAGTGCCAGTGGATGAGGGTTTGGAAGGAGAAGAGCAGGAAGAGAATTAACGGTTGAAGACCCACTCACCTCCCACCATGGTCCTGAGCGGTTTGATCTCCAGCAGGTCCTCCGGCAGGCAAGTGAACGGGTCATTATCCAGCACAACCAGGTCCGCCAGGTAACCAGGCGCCAGTTTTCCGAGGCGGTCCTCCAGACCAGCGGCATACGCCGCGCCCAGCGTGTAACCGTGAAAAGCTTCCTGAATTGAAATTCGCTCTTCCGGATACCATCCATCTTCATCTGGGCTGCCGTCTATCCGCCTGCGGGTCACGGCGGTGTACAATCCCAAAAACGGATCAGGCGATTCAACCGGGGCATCCGAGCCAAACGCAAGCACAGATCCGGATTCGATCTGTGATCTCCAGCCATATGCGTATCGCGAGCGGTCACCCCAGAAACGGTCCGCGGCTTTCATGTCCGAAGCGGCGTGGATGGGCTGCATCGAAGCGATCACATCCAGATCAGCCAGCCGCTTTACATCTTCTGGATGCAGCACCTGGACATGCTCAATCCGGTGCCGGACCTTTCCGCTGCTGGACTTGCGAGCTTCCGCGGATAAAGAATCTTCATATTCCCTGAGGCGTTCAAGCCCGAGCAGCACCTCATGATTGGCGCGGTCGCCGATTGCGTGCACCGCCAGCCCGAAACCGTTCCTGACCGCTTCCCGTCCGGTTTCGTACAATTCCTCCGAATCTACCAGGAGAATACCGCGGTTATCTGGTTCGCCTTTATAGGGCTGCAGCATCGCCGCGGTGCGAGGACCCAGAGCTCCATCCGCGAAAATCTTGATGTTCCCTATCCTGAGTCTATCATCCCCGAAACCAGAGCGCAGGCCGAGCAAAAGCGCGTATTCCAAATCTTCAACCGGTATGCTCTTCAATACCCGCAGGCCAAGTTCATTCCGCTCGCGCAGAATCTGGAGCGCCTGGAAACAGCGCCGGCGGTCGAAATCATGACAGCCTGTCAGCCCCATCCGCCACAATTCCGGCTGCGCCGCCAGAACCGCACTGCAGGTGTCCTCAATTGAAGGTTCAGGGATACTGTCGCCAACAGCTGCCACAGCAGATTCAAATAGAAGCCCGTTTGGAAAACCGCCAGTATCCCTGCCAAAACGCCCGCCAGGAGGGTCTTCCGTCCCGTGTGTAATCCCGGCTAATTTCAACGCTTCGCTGTTAACCCAGGCGGCATGGAGAGATTTTGCGCTCAGGTAAACCGGGTGACCTTGAGAAACCCTATCAAGGTCATTTACATCACCATAACCTTCATCCCAATCATTCTGGTTCCAGCCATGCCCCAGGATCCACTCGCCCGGCGCCGATTGGGATGCTCTCTTTTTAACTCGCTGCAGACATTCTTCCTTTGTGGACGTTTCACAGTTTAGCCATGTCAATCCGAGGGAATACTGCTCCAGATGGATGTGGGCATCGATCAGTCCGGGGATGACAACATTTTCTTTCAGGTCAATCTTTTCCGCCCCAGTCCCATACTCCCCTAAGATAAAGTCTTCTCTCCCTAATGCGATTATCCTGCCATAATCCACCGCAATCGCCTCAGCCGTTGGGTTAGACTGGTCCATTGTATAAATCCTGGCATTAGACAAAATTCTTTTCATCGATGCACCTGTAAATTTACCACCGCGATTTATTCTTAAGTTTTCCCCCTACAAGCTAATATAAATTTAACCTTTCTTATTAATCATCGGGGAGAATACGGTCAAGTATTGCGTCTAATTCCTCATCGGAGTAATAAAAAATAACCAATCTGCCGCCTTTCTTCTTGGGAAGCAGATTCACCCGGGTGTTTAATGACTGGCTGATCTGGCTCTCAAGCGCCATTATTTCCGCTGACCGTGTTGCAGGTTTTACCCGGTGGTAACCGGGCTGGTTGATTTTGCGGACCATCGCTTCTGTCTGGCGCACGTTTAATCCCTCCGAGATGATCTTTTCCAGCAGGACCACCTGGTAATGGCTGCTTTCCAATCCCAATAGGGCACGCCCATGTCCTTCACTGACTAGACCATCCGCCAGCGCCTGCTGCACCTCCGGTTCCAGGTTCAGCAAGCGCATTGTGTTCGTCACGGTCGCCCTGCTTTTACCTACCCTGGCGGCGATCTCCTCGTGCGAGAGATCAAAATCCTGCGCCAGTTGTCGGAACGCTTCCGCAGCTTCGAGCGGACCCAAATCTGCACGCTGCAGGTTTTCTATCAGCGCCAGCTCGAGCCGCTGCTGGTCGCTTGCCTCCCTTGTGATCACCGGGACGGTTTCCAGCCCTGCCATCCGGGCTGCTTCCAGGCGGCGCTCTCCGGCGATCAGCACATACTCCCCTGCAGTGCCGGTTTTTGAAACGATCAACGGCTGGATAACACCGTGCTGGCGGATGGATTCCGCCAGTTCTGCCATCTGTTCCTCCCGCAGCCTGTTGCGGGGTTGGCGCGGGTTTGGTTGAATGCGGTTGACCGGGATCTCTTCCACACCGACAGGGGTGCTGAACTCTTCGCTGCCAATCAGCGCATCCAAACCGCGTCCTAGACCGGTTTTTTTAGCCATCTTCACTCCTGTATCAATTGAATTTCATATCCATCACCTGCCAGAAGCTCGCGGGTGAGTAATGCATAAGATCTGGCGCCGCTTGATTCGGGCGAGTAAACCGATACCGGAAGCCCGTATGACGGCGCTTCCGCCAGGCGAACTGTTCGGGGAATGATCGTTTCAAAAACCTTCTCAGGAAAATAACGTCTTACCTCTCGAACAACATCTGCAGAGAGATTTGTTCGCACATCAAACATGGTCAGGAGCACTCCCCGAATTTCAAGACCCGGGAAAACGACTGATCTTACCCGCTCGAGGGTCTGGACTAACTGGCTCAAACCTTCCAGCGCCAGGTATTCACACTGAACCGGGATAATTACCCCGTCTCTGGCAGCCACCAGTCCATTCAAGGTCAACAACCCTAGCGAGGGGGGGCAGTCCACTAGAATGTAATCATACTTTTCCAGGACAGGCTCCAGCGCATTCCGTAGACGGTTTTCGCGGGCAAGTTCTGTGACCAGTTCAACTTCGCTCCCGACCAGGGAGGGTGAAGAGGGCAGCAGTGACAATTTCAGGCGCGGATTATATAAAACAAAGTCCTCGACTTTCGAAGAATCGAGCAGCACATCATAGGTGCCTCCGTTCACCGAATTTTTGTCAATTTTCAGACTGGAGGTAGCGTTAGACTGCGGATCAAGATCAACCAGCAGGACTCGCCTGCCGAACTTTGCCAGAAATGCGCCTAGATTTATCACTGTGGTAGTCTTACCCACACCGCCTTTCTGGTTGGCAAATGTGTAAATTCTACCCATGCAGCCCTACAATATCTCAACCATGCTTTTTTTGATTTCAGATTCTGTCGGGATGGAGAGTGTCCCGGTACGGGTTACAGAATAAGCCGCCAGATTGTTCGCAAAACGGGCTGCTCCCCATGGATCACGGGTGGCATACAACCGGCAGAACAGTGCAGCCGCGAAAATATCCCCTGCTCCTGTCGTATCGACACTCTCTACATTTGGAGGTTTGAAACGGCGCACATCCCCATTCCAGTACATCCTGACTCCCTCAGCGCCTTCAGTGACAGCCAGAGCAGGGCAGATGGACGCCATCTCAGCCAGGATGTTTTCATCCCCGCCAACATCCTCCATACTGATAACCGCCGCCTCAACTCGGGGAAGAACCTCTCCAAACTGCTGCCAGCCTGCGCTTTTAACCCATCCATCCTGGTCCCAATCACGCATCCAGCCCTGTGGGGTCACCGCGATAAATGAAGAATTGAATTCATCAATTACCCCATAACTGATCTCCTGGGCGACCGGACCCAGATGGACAATTTTCGCTGTTTTCCACTCTGGTGGGATTTGATCCGGGTTAATACTTGAAGCGGTTCTAAAAATTCGTTGCAAACGCCCTGATTCTGTAGAGATATTTTCAAAAGTGGTGCTTTTACTGGTTCTGATATTTACCAAATCAATATCGTGCAAAATACTGAAATCCAGTTCCTCCCCCCAGGAAGTCAGTATGGCGACGTCCATTCCCATCGCGCGTGCAGTCAGCGCTGAATACAGCGCGGTGCCTCCCAGAGATGCTCCCCCAGGCGTCCTGTCAATGGTGAGGTGACCGATCATTAAATAATCCAGCGGTTTATTCTCCCGCTCACTGAGCATAGCTAGATTATACCTGACCGGAAGGCTGGTATATTTATCCTTTTCATATATGTTCCAACATGGTATAATGTTTTTCCGCGCCGGTACGGGCGGATTTATTTTGTACTACAGAACAGTCATAAGGCTGTTTTGATAGTCTATTTGAAGATTTGAAAAGCAGGATATTATCATGGAAGAATTGTTAAAATCTGTTGAAGCGCCCCCTAATCCAAATATACCGGAACTCCGTTCTGGCGATGTGGTCCGGGTATTTATCAGGATAAAAGAAGGCACGAATGAAAGGACCCAGGAATTCCGGGGCACAATTATCCGGATGAGGAGCAGCGGTAATAACGCCAATTTCACTGTTAGAAGGATCGCCAGCAATGGAATCGGGGTTGAACGAACCTTCCTGCTGCGGTCGCCGCGTCTGGAAAAAGTGGTCGTTGACCGGCACTCAAAAGTCCGCCGCGCTCAGCTTTACTTCATGCGCGAACGAACTGGTAAAAGCGCCAGGTTGAAGCAGAAATTTGATTAAAATACCTGAAACAGCTTGACGCAGGTGAAGAATAACCCTGCGTCTTTTCTTTTAATTACCTGGATAAATTTGATGGCGATGAAAATTGGCGTTTTTGATTCTGGGATCGGCGGTCTTACGGTCCTGAAGGAAATCTGGAAAGCGCTCCCGCAAACCCGCACCTGTTACATTGCTGACCAGATCCATATACCATACGGGTCTAAACCCCTGGAACAAGTGCGCGCCTATTCAGAAGGGATCACAGAATTTCTAATCGATTTGGGTTGCAGTTCAGTTGTGGTCGCATGCAACACAGCCTCGGCAGCCAGCCTGAACTACCTGCGCGGAAAGTTCCCTTCAATCCCATTCGTTGGTATGGAGCCTGCCCTGAAACCAGCCGCAGAGCACACCCGCAGCGGTGTTGTCGGAGTGCTTGCCACCCCGGCTACTTTTCAGGGCGCCCTGTATGCCTCAGTTCTTGAGCGGTTTGCCAGCCATGTCAGAATCCTGCAGCACACCTGCCCCGGGTTGGTCGAGCGGATCGAATCTGGAGAATTAGAATCACCCGAAACGAAGAGTATTCTCGAAGAAGTGCTTATCCCGATGAGAGAGGTTGGCATTGACACCATTGTGCTTGGCTGCACCCACTATCCATTTGTTATCCCGCTGATCAGGGAAATTACCGGAGAGGGTGTGCGCGTTATTGACCCGTCACCGGCAGTCGCCAGGCAAGTGAAACGTGTTTCCATTCAATTCCAAACGGAATCAGACAGAAACTATGCAAATTTTTTCAGGACTGATGGTGTAGATGCCCACCAGTTCTGGACTACCGCCGACCCTGGTAAACTGGAAGCGCTGCTACCCGGACTGATTGGCTGCACCGCAAAGGTTAATTCTTTAGAGTGGGTCAGGGGACAGCTGATTTATGATCCCGCTGGATGAGCAATTCCCTCAACCATCCGCAGGATGGATACCTAAAACTTCCAGATCAATTTGTTTCCCTTCAAAATTTTCGAAAACCAAATCCCTGAAACTGAATCCGGCTTCTCTGCGCAGACGGTCAAAAAGGGAGGCATAACTCTCGTCGATTCGTTTCCCCCAATCTAGGTCCAACAGACTATTTACCTCACGGATTCTTTTGCTGTCGGGACCTTCCAGTTCTACAAATGTCCCGTATGGAAGTTCATCGAGAGAAATTTCAACTTCTTTGAGGACAAATGCCTGCCTGTATTTTTCATATATCATTGCCACGCTGTATCCAAGCGCCTCCAGAAAGGAACGGGCGGCTGAAAAATCACTGACCTCAAATTCAATTTCCTTACGCAGCCGGACCCCGTCCTGGTCGGATGCAGGACCTTTGAACGTCAGCCTGGTTTTTTTGTCGTACCGCAGCCTGAGGACCTTAAACCCTCTGGCAAGCTGGTTTGTTTCTGTATCGAAACGTAAATTAACTTCTAACACCCGCTCCTGAACCGGCTCAGCCTTGAGCCGCTCCAATTTCTCCCGTACACCTATAAGGTTAGAAACAAAATATTTTACTTCCAGTTCCTGGTCGTCCATCTCTAATACCTGCCGGTTATTCTGAATAAAAATCCTTACTCAACACTCATTAAGACCTGTTTCTGGTCTACACTGTCCCCGATATTAATATTCATCCGAAAAATTTTGCCCGACCGGGGAGTTCGGAGTTCATTCTGCATCTTCATCGATTCGAGAATTACCAGCACATCCCCCTTATCCACCTGCTCACCTTCCTCAACCAGGACATCCACAATCAATCCGGGCATAGGCGCCTTTAAGTAAAACTCCTGGCGTTCGCTCACCACACTGCCGGACGCCAGCCTGAGCCGGCGCTCGCGCTCATCTTCAACCTGTGAATTGTAGAAATTGCCCTGCAGCAGAACCTGCCAGGCTTCTTCAGCGGGATGGACATATGCTTCATAGGACAGTCCATCGATAAGAACAGAATATACCGGCTGGTCGCCAATCTGGCGGAAGTCAACCTGATACTCAACTCCATCCACGCTGACCCTGCCCTCGGTTGAAATCTCCACCTGGTATTCGTTACCGCCTATAGTAGTTACGTATTTCATGAATGTTATTCCGATCCAACCAGTTAACTAACCTAGCGGTTCATCCTCTCCCAGCGGCTGACCCATTTCCAGTTGCTGGTATCCCGTTCGCCGCGCTGGACAATTGTCGTCGCCTGCTGCGCCTGCCGGTGGGCTACCAGTGTGGCAAATATAGCCGCGATTTCTTCCTGCTCATCCCGCGCAGTTGCAGCCTGATGCATGGAGAAGCGCTCCTCTACAAAACGGGTGTCGTACTGCCCTGCGATAAAGCGAGTGGAGTCCATCAGGTTTTGATAAAATGGGATGTTCGTTTGCACACCAACGATTTTGTATTCCTCCAGGGAGCGCCGCATGCGCAGGATAGCCTCTGCGCGAGTCTCCCCGTAAACAATCAGCTTTGAGATCAGAGAATCATAATAAGGGGTTACCTTAAATCCCGGAAAGATACCGGAATCCAGCCGGACTCCCGGACCAGTCGGCATGAGAATATGGGTTATCCGTCCGGTGGAGGGTAAAAAGTTGTTAAAAGGGTCCTCAGCGTTTATCCTGCATTCAATCGCCCACCCATTAAAATGAATATCATCCTGCGAATACCTTAACTGGCGGTTTCGTGCGATCCGGATCTGCTCTTTCACAATATCCACACCTGTCGCAAGCTCGGTGACCGGATGTTCAACCTGCAGTCTTGTATTCATCTCCAGGAAGTAGAAATTTTTGTCCTTATCCACCAGGAACTCTATTGTGCCCGCATTGGCATAATCGACAGCTTTAGCCGCTTTTACAGCTATCAAACCCATACGCTGGCGCAAATCTTCATCATCGCCGATAAAAGGCGAGGGAGCTTCCTCCAACAGTTTCTGGTGCCGGCGCTGAAGCGAGCATTCACGTTCTCCCAGGTAGATAACATTGCCAAAATTATCAGCCAGTATCTGGATTTCAATATGGCGGGCGTCTTCGACAACTTTCTCCAAATACACGTTGCCGTCTCCAAAAGAAGCCTCCGCCTCGCGCCGGGCAGCATGCAGCAGCCCCGGCATCTGTTCCAGATTCTCAACAATCCGCATCCCCTTCCCGCCCCCGCCGGCGGATGCTTTTATTAGAAGCGGAAAACCGATCTCCGGAGCCACCGCAAGCAGCTGGTAGTCCTCCAAGGCACCCTCTCCCTCGGTCCCCGGCACCACCGGAATTCCTGCCGCGGAGATCGTATTCCTGGCTTTGGTTTTATCCCCCATTGCAGCGATTGAGGATGGATTAGGGCCAATAAACGCAAGACCTTCCTGGATGCAGGCTTCCGCAAATTGAGCTCGTTCAGCAAGGAATCCATATCCCGGATGCACTCCACCTGATTTGGTTTTTTTTGCGATATCGACAATCTTATCTATGCGCAGATATGAATCCCTGGCTGGGGCGGGTCCCAGAAGATAAGCTTCATCCGCATAGCGAACATGCAGCGCCTGGCGGTCTGCCTCCGAGTACACCGCCACCGTTTTAATGCCCAATTCCCGGCATGCCCGGATAATGCGGACTGCTATCTCGCCCCTGTTGGCTATCAACACTTTATCGAACAAAATTAATCCCTTTATATAATTATTTTACAATGGAATACAGCCGTGTTTTTTGGGCGGATTGGTATCGCGTTTATTTGAAAGCATCTCAAGGGCATTGATCAATCTGGGTCTGGTTTCACGCGGCTCGATCACATCATCGATATACCCGCGCGAAGCCGCGATGTAGGGATGCGCGAATTTTTCCCTGTATTCAGCGATCAGTTCCGCGCGCCTCTTTTCCGGATCTACCGATTTCGCCAGTTCCTTGCGGAAGATAACATTTACCGCCCCGTCTGGCCCCATAACAGCAATTTCGGCTGTTGGCCAGGCAATATTTAGATCCCCCCGGATATGTTTGCTGCTCATAACGTCATATGCCCCGCCGTAGGCCTTACGAGTGATCACTGTAAGTTTTGGCACTGTAGCTTCACAATAAGCGTAGAGAAGTTTTGCGCCTGAACGAATGATCCCTCCGTGCTCCTGGACTGTTCCGGGTAGAAAGCCAGGTACATCCTCAAATGTCACAAGCGGGATATTAAATGCATCACAAAAGCGGATAAAACGGGCTGCTTTTTCAGATGAATTGATATCCAGCACTCCCGCCAGAACCGCGGGTTGGTTGGCAACAACCCCGACCGAGTGCCCTCCCAGCCTGCCGAAACCAACCACAATATTCATGGCGTAATTTTCGTGAATTTCATAGAATTGTCCGTCATCGAGGATTAAACGGATTATGTCTTTCATATCATAGGGTTTGCTGGGATCCTGGGGGATGATTGAATCCAATTCGGGAGCCATCCTAAGGGGATCATCGTTTGGCTGCATGAAAGGCGGGTCTTCAAGATTATTTTGAGGTAAATAGGAGAGCAGCTTCCGAATCTTGAAGAATGTATCTTCTTCACTATCAGAGGCGACATGGCAGACTCCAGAGACTTCGGAATGCACATCGGCTCCGCCGAGTTCTTCAAAATTCACTTCCTCGTGTGTCACCGCTTTTACAACGTCTGGTCCGGTAACGAACATATAGGATGAATTCCGGACCATGAATATAAAATCTGTCAGTGCAGGAGAATATACAGCCCCACCCGCACACGGTCCCATCACAGCGCTGATCTGCGGAATAACACCGGATGCGAGTGTATTTCGCAGGAAAATATCAGCATATCCGCCCAGCGAAACAACGCCTTCCTGGATGCGGGCACCTCCTGAATCATTCAAGCCAATAACAGGAGCGCCGTTTTTCAGTGCCATATCGAGAATTTTACATATCTTTTCAGCATGTACTTCACCCAGACTGCCGCCGAATACTGTGAAATCCTGAGAAAAGATGTACACCAGCCGCCCTTCGATGGTACCCCAGCCAGTGACTACACTGTCACCAACAAACTTCTGCTTGTCCAGACCGAAGTCATTTGTTCTGTGAACTGCAAAAGCATCCATCTCTCTGAAAGAACCCCGGTCAACCAGCAGGTCAATCCTTTCCCTGGCTGTCAATCGCCCGCGTTTATGTTGGGCATCGATCCGCTCCCGACCGCCCCCCATCCGGCTCTGGGCTTTCAACTGCCTTAACCTCTCAAATCTGGGATCTTCACTCATTGGTTACTCCAAAATAATCCTTAACATCCGGCCTTGAAAAAGTCCAGAAAATCCAGATCAAAATAATAACCGAAAAAACAAACGCGAACAGGTTGTCTTTTGAACTCGCCCGATAAGTGCCGATAAAAATTCGATCAATCCACAGATAGGCTGTATATGCAATCGCTCCGATTTTTGCAAGTGAAATTGACCACCTTTCCGGTCTCCACAAACCCCTTACCACACATACTCCCAACAATCCCCAAACAAGTCCACTCAAAACCAGGTAGATCGGTTTTATATAAACCAGTTCACTTACAAAATCCCACTGGCTGGCTGTCCGGGCAAGGCGGGTGAGGTTGCTTGCTGTAATAATTAACACTATAAAGATCAGTAACGTTACGTTTATCGGCCTTCCAACTTTCCTAACCATCTCTAATTCAATTCAATACGCTATTGGTTTGGATTCAGACATTTCACCTAAGAGAATCATGGAATTCATCTGTATATTCATACAGCCAGTACAGAAGTTCGCCATCCATATTTCTTTCCTCGTATAATGCACCTCCCGGGTATTCCCGCTGCGCTTCGTCCAATTCCACGCGGTGGTTTGGAAGGAATACAAAAGTAATTTTATCTCCAATCACAGGCGGATTCTGGTCTGAACCCCATGGATAATTCATATCATATCCGCTGACCTGCGAGGCGAGATACGGAAGGGTTGAATAGGAATAATACCCCATCCGGGGCATACCGAAGAAATATACATTCCAACCGCTCTCTTTTTCTTTCAGGAAATCCGCCAGGCGCTGTGCAACCAGATTATTTTCACCACCGAACTCTCCACTCCTGGTATGTTTGAAGTAGTAAAAATTCAGCTCATCTGCTGAGACAACCAGCAGCAGTGCCAGCAGTCCAATATTTACAAACTTACCAGCTCGCAGCCAGAAATGTTGGATGACCTCTGCACTCTCAAAAAGTCCATAACCGATTACAATGGATAGGGCTGGGGCTACTGCGGTATATCTTTGTGCAGCTGGTGTGCTTTCACTAAAACCGGCAATCACCCCAAACGGGGTTATCCACAATAAAAGCATCAGAAGACGCTGGTCTCGGGCTCGCAAAACCAGCATCAATATTCCAAAGATTAATATGGTCGCGCTTGCAGGGCGCAGTAACGGGGTTCCTGGGTTATACCACATCTTAATTGGTACAAATACATACCCCTGGTAACCAATCGCAACCTGCCTCAGCAGTATTCGCCATACCGGCATCCCGGTTCTTTCAGTCTCGTTTATCAGCCAGGAACCGAAAATGGTCACCCTTCTTAATGGAGCACTAAATTCACCCGGATAACGCACATAGAAAATTCCCAGAGGAAGTACCGCAACCAGAGCCAGTAGGATAAGCAGCACAATATCCGGAAACAGGGATTTTAGCTTGTCAGAATCAATCAGGAAGTTGATTCCGATCCATACCAGCAGCAGTATAGCCAGGATCCGCGCGGATATATAAAAATACTGTGAGATCCCCAAAAACAAACCGGATAGAAGGAAGTAAACGCGTTTATTTTTGTGCCAGCCCAGCCAAAATGAACCAAGGACTGCCGTATACCAGAATCCATCCCAGATATTATTTAATCCAATCCGGCTGAAATGGTTGTGATAATGATAACCGGTAAGGAAAATACCTGCAAAAATTCCTGCCCAAGCGCCGAACATTGTACGCGCCAGTAGAAATGTTGCACCTACCGTCAGGGCACCAATTAACGCTGAGAGCAGTCGCAAAGCAGGAATTGTGTTCCCCAATAAAGAGATTGGCAACGACTGCAGGTAAAAGAACAATGAAGGGAATGAAAACCAGCCAGTCGTAAAGATATTGTTCGATTTACCATCCAGGAAAAGGAAGGCGCTCAGCCCGGAAGAGGCTTCATCACCCGACAGAACTGGCGGGATATGAGTCGTGTCAATTGCCCGTATGAGAAAAGCGAGAGCTGCGAATCCAAAGAATAACCCAATGGTTTTGAAAGAAATTCTTAACCCCTTCTGGTTGAAATCCCATCCCCCTGAAATAACTAATCCGATTCCTAGCACCCAGGATATCACTGCAACAGGGGCGTTCTTCATCAGCGGTCCGGAGCCTGAAGCAAGCACCGCAAGGATAGCGAAGAATACCCCTGCCAGCAATAACAGAATCTGGTAATTACACACACCTAAAAAATCAGCCGCAGATGTAAAATAATGTTCCAGAATGGACTCCTTTTTCCTGTCAATTGCATGTACAGTGATTGTCACCATAGTAATTCCGACAACCAAAAATATCCAAGCAAGAGGATCCTCAAGAGTCAACCAATTTCCCTGGATGAAGAAAAAGCTGGCAGCGATCAACAAAATACCAAACAGCAGGGATAGGGTTTCATATCTTCTTATCCTGGTATTATCTCTTTTTGAACTTCTACTTATCCCCCCATTTGTGGATTTTCCCTCTCCCTGCCTCATCTCAGTCCGGTTTCTAAACGAGCGATAACCAGTCTCTGTATTTCACTGGTGCCTTCATAAATCTCCGTAATCTTTGCATCTCGAAAGTAGCGTTCGATCGGAAGTTCTTTGCTGTAACCCATTCCACCATGTATCTGGACAGCCTGGTTGGCAACAAACATGGCTGTTTCCGAAGCGAATAATTTCGCCATGGAAGCTTCGAGCGTGAACCTGGCTCGATCTTTTTTCGAAACCTCTTTTTTAAGAGCAGCGTTGTAAACAAGTAAACGGCTGGCTTCAATCCTGGTTTTCATATCCGCCAGTTTGAAACCAATTCCTTGAAATTCCCCAATTTTTTTGCCAAAAGCTTCACGGGTTGAGGCATATTCAACGCTGGCTTCGTAAGCGGCCTCTGCGATTCCCAATGCCTGTGCGGCTATCCCGATTCTTCCCGCATCCAGGACGTTCATGGCGATTTTGAATCCACTCCCTTCATCTCCAATTCTGTTCTCCACTGGGACTCGGCAGTCTTCGAAATGTATTTCACTGGTCGCTGATGCTCGAATCCCTAGTTTTGGTTCTGTCTTCCCGCGCGAGAATCCGGGAGTGTCTTTTTCAACGATAAAAGCTGATATACCTTTGTGTTTTTGATCCGGGTCAGAGACAGCGAATACAAGAACGAAATTAGCTACAGGCGCGCTGGATACCCAGGATTTTCTGCCATTGAGGACGTAAGAGTCTCCATCCCGGACAGCCCTGGTTTTCATCGTGCTGGCATCTGAGCCTGACATCGGTTCTGTTAGTGAGTATGCCCCGACTGCTGCTCCTGATGCGACCGGGATGACAAATTGTTCTTTTTGTTCTTGCGTACCAAAAATAAGCAAACCGTAGCAGAATAACGAATTATTTACGGACATAATCGTTCCATGGGCTGCATCAGCCTTGGAGATTTCGGTTAGAGCAAGCACGTAAGAAAGCGTATCCATGCCAGCGCCGCCGTACTCGACCGGGACCTCAATACCCATAAAACCCATCTCACCCATCTTCCGGATTGTCTCCTGGGGGAACGATCCGGATTCATCAAATTCGGCTGCAATTGGCATAATCTCTTTGCGGGCAAAGTTGCGCGCTGCCTCCTGAATCATGCGATGTTCATTAGAGAGAGGGAATAGCTCATTCGAACCCATTCAACACTCCTTTCTTATACATATAACTAAAGAAGGGTAAATCATCATTTCAATATTCATAGAACCCGAGACCTGTTTTACGTCCCAGATGCCCAGCCTGGACCATTTTTTTTAATAAATACGCCGGGCGGTATTTGTCATCCCCAAGGTCAGCCTGCAGGACTTCCATCACCGACAGCACAACATCAAGCCCGATAAGGTCGCAAAGCGCCAGAGGTCCCATCGGGTGGTTCATGCCCAACATCATCACTTCATCGATCGCTTGCGCTGTTCCAACTCCTTCTTGAAGGGCAAATACCGCTTCATTTATCATCGGGCAAAGAATCCGGTTGGAGATGAAACCCGGTGAATCAGCAGTTTCAATAGGTTCTTTGCCCATACTGCGGCATACATCCAGGGTGATCCGGGTGGTGTCATCGCTGGTATCCAATCCCCGAATCAGCTCAACCAGCTTCATTAACGGCACCGGATTCATAAAGTGCATTCCAATCACAGAATCTGGTCGGCCAGTGACCGCAGCAATTTTTGTGATGCTGATAGAGGAGGTATTTGTTGCCAGAATCACCCCGGGAGGAACAATTTTGGACAGTTCAAGAAACAGAGAAGCCTTCAGATCGTAATCCTCGGTGGCAGCTTCGATGATGAAATCCGAATCCGCCGCTTGCTGGATGGAGGTAGTGGTTTCGATTTGAAGCGCGGCTTCCTTCTGGGCATTCGAAAGCAGCTCTTTCTGGAATAATTTATCCACCGACCTGGCAATCGAATTCTTGGCTCTGTCAAGTTGACTTGGATCAATATCCATGAGTTTAACTTCATAACCGGAAGAGGCAGCGACCTGAGCGATTCCGCTTCCCATGGTGCCGGCGCCCAGGACAAAAATTTTATTAATATCCATTCTTACTCCTGCTTGTTGATAAAAAAAGTCTCAGGACTCGATGGTCACCGCCATGGCAACCGCCTCAGCGCCACCCAAACATAGCGTGACAATTCCGCGTTCCAAGCCTCTGTCCTTCAGAGCATAAATCAAAGTGGTCAGTGTTCTTGCGCCGCTGGCTCCAATCGGGTGTCCCAAGGCGATGCTGCCTCCATTTATATTGACTTTATTCCAATCCCATCCATAATCGTATAATGCTTTACCGTTGGCAAGAACCTGCGCGGCAAAAGCCTCATTCAGTTCAATTAAATCTACATCCTCTAATTTCCAGCCAGTTTTTGACAGCAGATCCGGAATCGCTTTTGCGGGTGCATCAAACAGCATTTTTGGCGGGACAGCCACCTGTGTATAAGCTTCTATTCTCGCTATAGGCATTGTACCCATTTTGTCCGATTTCGACCGGCTTGCGATAACAAGAGCCGCTGCGCCGTCATTCAACCCGGGAGCGTTCCCAGCAGTAACTTTGCCATCTTTTTGAAAAGCTGGTTTTAATTTCGCCAGCGCCTCCAGCGAAGTATCCCTGCGCGGGGTTTCATCCTTATCAAATTGAACAGTGCCTTTTTTACGATCCCGGATTTCTACAGGCACAATCTCATTTTTAAATCGCCCGGTATCAATCGCATTAATGGCTTTCTGATGGCTTTCGTATGCATATTCGTCCATGGCTTGACGGGTTATACCGTATTTATCAGCGATAAACTCGGCTGAATCACCCATTGCCCAGTTTTCAAAAGGGTCCCACAAACCATCTACCAATAACGCATCCGTCAGTTGAGCATTGCCGAATCGCAGTGCACCGGTTCTCCCATCCACCAGATAGGGAGCCCGGCTCATACTCTCCATCCCACCCGTCACAAAAAGCTCACCGTCGCCAGCCCGGATGCTCTGGGCAGCCAGCATCACCGTTTTCAAACCCGAACCGCATACTTTATTAACTGTTGTTGCTCCAACTGTCTCCGGCAGTCCAGCAAAAATTGCGGACTGCCTTGCAGGAGCCTGTCCAAGACCTGCGCTGACAACATTTCCAAGCAGCACCTCGTCAATTTGCGCTGGATTATTGATGTTTGCTCTTTCAACTGCTGCTTTGACAACAATTGCGCCTAATTTCGGCGCTGGAATACTGCTCAGACTCCCTAAAAACCCTCCGCCCGGCGTGCGAGCGGCGCTTAAAATTACAGCTTCAGATTTATTTCCTCCGAAGTTCATTCAATGCCTCCATTAAATCTTATTATTAAAATATTTTTATCGAATTTTTGTATTGTTTAATGATTATCTTTCGCCGTTTCTACACCCTTCCAGCCTTTAGCTATGCGGATGTAGCTGTCTTCCAGCAATTCAGGCAGCACGCGCGTATTCCCAAGGGCAGATATAAAATTCGTGTCCCCCTCCCAACGTGGGACAATATGCAAGTGCAGATGTTCAGCGATACCCGCTCCAGCAGCTTCACCGATATTAATGCCAATATTAAATCCCTCCGCCCTGTATTCGGACTGAAGCAGACTTACTGCCTGGTTGGCAAGTTCCATCATTTCAGAACGAGTTTCAGGTTTGAGGTCTTCCAATACTGAGCAGTGCTGGTAAGGTACAACCATAATGTGCCCGCTTGTGTATGGAAAACGATTCAGGATTACAAAATTGTACCGCCCTCGATGGACAATTAGGTTACCGGGGCCATCCGACAGTGCGATTTCTTTACAGAAAATGCAGCCTTCCTCTTTTTTATTACTTTGAATGTATTCCATGCGCCAGGGAGACCAGATGTGTTTCAATAATAGTTTTTCCTGTACTTTTTTGAAATAATATGTTTCTATCCAGAATTTTATCTATTTGCTAAGGTTACAATAATCACAATAACCTTTATTATTTGAACAGTATTGTAGCAAATATTACCCTGGGAGGGAATAGTTGACAGCCTAATCCAAGCAGAGTATCCTCCACTAGCTCTATGCGAAATCTAGATCTAATTTTAGACAATTTAAACCCAGACATGAACCAGTTGATGTTTTTCGAACAAGCTGCTTACACCGTCACTGAATTGACCCGTTATCTTCGTGACCTTATCGAACGCGACCCAGAGCTTCAGGATATCTGGGTTATTGGGGAAGTCTCAAACCTTTCCCAACCGAAATCAGGACACCTATATTTCACAATAAAAGATACCCACTGTTCTCTGCGTTGTGTAATGTGGAAAAACGCAGTGTTGAAACTGCCAGTTTTGCTTAAAGAGGGTGATGAAATTGAAGTTCACGGCAGTTTGAACATTTATGAATCACAGGGTCAGTACCAATTATACGCTGATCGAATCCGCAATGTTGGTGAAGGCATACTATACCGGGATTTCCTTGCTCTGAAGTCGAAACTGGAGAAGGAGGGGTTATTTGATCTGGAGAGAAAGCGTGCAATTCCACCATTTCCAGAGTGTATAGGGATTGTAACCTCTCCCACGGGCGCCGCGATTCAGGACATTTTTAATACTCTCCAGAGGCGATTCCCATCAGCACGGCTGGTTATTTCTCCAACCCAGGTTCAGGGTACTGAAGCCCCTGCAGGTATAATTTCCGCACTGGAATCATTGAACAAAATTGTCAGACCGGATGTCATAATACTTGCGCGTGGAGGCGGCTCAATCGAAGATCTGTGGGCTTTTAATGATGAAGGTGTCGCCCGTGCTATCGCCGGGTCTCAGGCGCCGGTCATCTGCGGAGTAGGCCATGAAACGGATTTTACAATTGCAGATTTTGTGGCAGATTTAAGAGCCCCAACACCAACCGCAGCGGCAGAAATGGCTGCTCCTAACCGGGAGGAACTGCTTGGATCAGTTTCAGATCTCTATAAAAACCTTTCCCGGAATGTTCTACTAACCATTAACGATCACCGCTTGGAACTTTCAGGTTCAAGAAACCTGCTGGCGATGAGATCCCCTTTGAACCGTCTGCGTTCAGGGAGGCAGAGTGTTGACGAGCTGACCCGGCGAAGTGTTCGCGCTTTGATCCAGAATTACAAATTAATGCGAGTGAATTTAACCAGCCGGACGCTTCAATTGATCGCTCTCAGCCCAAAAGAAATTCTGAAACGTGGTTACGCCATTTTATCTTTTCCAGACAAGACAATCATCCGCACTATCAAACAAGTAAGCACCGGGGATGAATTGCAGGCGCTTCTCCACGACGGGAAATTTGGAGTTACAGTTAGTGACAGGTTTGAACCAGACCTTAATAAAACAAAATAAAATGGAAACCGCTTCTTAAGATATACTGCCCCAAATTGATGAAGAAATGACGAGGTTGAATATTACAGAATTGGAATTTAAAGAAATTACTGCTGGATTGTTAACGCCCGGTTCGCTCACGATCCAATGCATGAACACCCGATCAACTGAAAATTAGACCTATATAATTTCTCCATACGTTATATGAGGAAAGAATATGGCAAAGGAAACGCAAAATTCAAAACAGAGTTCCACACCAGTTGAAGAACTATCCTATGAAGAAGCATATGAAGAGCTGAATCAAATCGTCGCGAAACTGGAAGCTGAAGAGCTTACGCTGGAGCAAACAATCTCGCTCTTTGAGCGCGGACAGAACCTTGCCCAGTATTGCACGGATATACTTGATAAAACGGAAATGAGAATTCAACAGATAACCGGGGAGCAAGTGATTGATTTTGATTCTCCTGATATCTAACTATGTATCGGAGACCCCCAAATATTCTTGCCCTCTCAGGCAGCAAAAACAAAAAAGTCTACTATCCATCAAGTGGTTGAAATAACGTGCCTGATGGGATACCTAAGCCCAGTATGAGCGCGCATGATTGTCAATTTAGATTCTGCTGCCAATCCGGAAAACTCAGGTAATCCTCAGACGAACAGAGAGCTCCCGGATAATTGTCCGCACCTCGCTTACTCCCATTACCAGCAGCAGGATGCCGTAAGCAAGTGCTCCGATAAGTATCCCTCCCAATACAACAAGCCAGACTGGTTCAACGCTGGATTTAGAAATCCAAATAACAAGCAGAAGCGCCATCACCCCACCGCCAATTAATGCAGTTATAAAACCCTTCCTAATATAAGTCCCATCTAACCCACCAAGTCTCCGGCGCATCAGAATTATTAAGCCTCCCATCTCCAGAGTAGTAGCAATCGTGTTTGCCAGAGCAAGCCCGCCATGCGGCATCCACCCTGCTCTGGCGAACAGCGCGGTCAGGATGAAACTCAATAACACATTCAAGCTCATCGCTCCCACTCCGACAATCACCGGGGTTCTGGTATCGTGCAGGGCATAAAAAGCCCGCGCCAGAATCTCCACAAGAGAATGGCTCACCAACCCCAGCGCAAACCAAAGCAGAGCCCAAGCGACCAGATCCGTAGAGCGTTCATCAAAAGCCCCACGCTGGTACAGGATGGTAATTATCGGTCTTCTGAGCAGAATCAAACCCAGGGCAGCCGGGATGGATAGGTAGATTACCCCTCGCAGGGTTGATGCCAACGAGGATCTCATTTCACCAAGCTTGCCCAGTGCAACCTGAGCCGAAAAAGTCGGCATAGCCGCGATTGCTATTGACTGCGCAATGGCAGCCTGGGGCATCAACATCAGCGCAAACGCGAACACGATCCCGGTGAGACTCCCTTCTTCCAGCCGGGAGGCAATATATGTATTCACCCAGAAATTTAACTGGACAACCGCAACTCCGAACAACCGTGGAATCAACAACCGGACAACTTCATGTACATCCTGGTTATCCAATCCAAAAGTAGAATAATACCTTGCATTTAACCGGAAAAGATAGGGGATTTGAAGACCCATGTGCAGACCAGCTCCCAGAACCACTCCCCATGCCAGACCGTAAATACCCATATATGGAGTCAAGACAAGGATGCCAAAAATCATTCCAAGCTGGTACATGGACGGCGCCAGTGCTGGAATAAAAAAAATCTGGTGCGAATTTAAAATTCCCATCAGCAAACCGCTCAGTCCAAAAAAAACTGCAGACGGCAGCATTAATCGTAGCAGGGATACCGCCAATTCTTCCTGGGCAGGATTGTCGGAAAAACCAGGCGCGAGCAGATTGCGGACAATCCATGGGGCAAACACAAGAGCCGCCAGGCTGGTGAATATCAGAACAACTAGAAAAATGTTGGCAATTGAGGAAGCTAATTTCCAGGCATACTGCCTTTTGTCTCGGGTAATCAGATCGGTAAATACCGGAATAAAAGCTGACGCCAACGCACCACCGGCAATCAGGGTGAAAAGTGTCTCCGAGACACGGTTGGCTGCATTGAAAGCGTCGATATCAGCCTGGGTGCCAAATGTATTCGCAACCAATATCTGGCGCAGTAGGCCCGTCAGGCTGCTCAAGACAAGCGCGAGCATGACCGTCCCAGCAGCCCTGGCGATCTGTTTATTGGCGGAGGTGGTGCTTCCGAAATTCACAATTCATGATTATATCCGAGGTGAAATTTCTTGACACCAGATAAAACATTCGGGTATAGTACTCCCCGCTGCGATGTCTTCAAAATTCGTAACCAGACCGGATAAGTTGATATTTAACAACCTTGTGTGGGATACTGTTCGTAAAATTCCGCACGGGCAGGTCGCAACATATGGTCAGATTGCTGGGCTCATCCAGCCGCCGGGTGGTGTTAAGGAACAAACATACAAAGCTTTTGGAGCGCGCTGGGTGGGTTCCGCGATGGCGTCCTGCCCGGAAGATGTGCCATGGCACAGGGTGATTAACGCACAGGGGAAAATCAGCCTGCGCAGCACTTCAGGCGCCGGTATCCAGCGTGAACTGCTTGAATCTGAAGGAGTAAACTTTGACGAACGCGGCCGAATAAATTTGAAACAATATCAATGGGACGGTATAGAAAGTAAGCCTCCAAATGAGAAAAGGTAACCAGATGAGACCGTTTAATGGATTTTCAGAAGAAACAATAAAATTCTTAATCGAGCTGCAATCGAACAATAACCGGGAATGGTTCACAGCCAATAAAAGCCGTTACGAAAAGTTTATCAAAGAACCTTCAAAACAGTTTTCGGTTGTGATGGCGGATGCTCTCTCGGAATTGTCCGCTAAAGAGCACCAACCCGCTCCATTCGAATATTCCATCTTTAGGATTCACCGGGATGTCCGCTTCTCCAAGGATAAATCGCCCTACAAGACCAACATCGGGGCTCTTTTCTGGCAGGGTGACAAGCCAAAAATGGAAAATCCGGGCTTTTATTTTCATCTCGAACCGCCAAACCTGATGCTTGGAAATGGACTGTATGAGTTTTCAAAAGAATATTTGAAGGTTTATCGTGATTCAGTGGTTGATCTAAAAACCGGTAAGGATCTGCGTAATGCAATCCAGAAAGTTCAGGAAAACGGACCTTACTCAATTGGCGGGCAGCACTATAAACGGATTCCACGCGGGTATGAACCTGATGTTGAAGGAGCAGAATTACTGCTGCATAAAGGCCTGTACACCGGAATTGAGAGTGAAATACCGGTTGATTTATATTCAAACGCGATTATTGACTACTGCCTTAATATTTACAGGGATCTCACTCCTGTGTATTACTGGCTTGTCGAAATGGTGGAACGAATTTAGGCAAAGGTTTTCGTTGGAAGAAACAATCCGTGTGTTTCCCCTAACCCCAGAGCGGTGGATGGATCTGGAAAAGTTATTCAGCCCTCAAAGAGTGACAACCGGATGCTGGTGCATGTGGTTTCGGTTGAAACGCTCGCAATTTGAAGCTCAAGAAGGAGAAGGGAACCGGCTGGCAATGAAAGAAATAGTTGATTCGGGAGAAATTCCGGGACTGATCGCTTACGTTAACAGCGAATCAAATACAAATTTTGATAAACCAGTCGGATGGATATCTGTTGCCCCGCGTGAGCACTTCCCGGTTCTTGACCGGTCCAGGATTCTTAAACGGGTCGACCAAAAGCAGGTCTGGTCAATCGTGTGTTTTTTTGTTCACAAGGATCATCGAAAAATAGGCATGACAAGATCTCTGCTTGAGAGTGCGCTGGTTTATGCCAAGGAAAACGGAGCAGAAATTGTTGAGGCATACCCTGTTGATCCTAAAAAGAAAAAATCCCGTGATGCTTTTCTCTACCACGGGTTGTATTCAAGTTTTGTGAAATCTGGTTTTGTGGAAGTCGCACGACGTTCTGAGACACGCCCAATAATGCGATATTATTATTAAATCACCGAGAGCCGGGTACGCCACGCCCGGCTCTCTCTAAGGAGGAGAAGAAGAGAAATCGCCCTTCGAACATAACTATACCAAAACGAGTTTAATTTTGCTTGACGTTAAACCTACGATTACCCTACGATTACCCTACGATTTCTGCCAGCAAGTGATCAAAAACAGGTAAAATGAATAAATTTGCAATACAAACT
>JBJYWI010000100.1:0-2302 GCA_046259385.1 Anaerolineales bacterium | reverse complement strand
GGGATCGTGACGAACATAGCCGCGGCCATAATTTCCCTGATAGGCTCTTGGAATGACTCTGCTCCGGTGAATTTCGCAACCGTAACCGTGATCGTTTGGGCAGCCGGATTGATCAAGGTGAAATTAAGCGCAAAAAGATATTCATTCCATGAACGAACAAATGCAAGCAGCCCTGTGGTGACCAGTGCTGGTGCCGTGAGCGGTAATAGGATACGCCAAAAAATCTGGAAATAAGATGCCCCGTCCACAATTGCAGCTTGTTCTATCTCACTTGGTAAACCCCTGAAAAATGAGGTCATCACCCATACTGTGAAAGGTAGCGTGAAAATCGGATAGGTCAGAACCAGCGCAAAAGGGGATCCAAACAATCCTGCCGATTTGATAATGGTATACAAACCAGAGAGCACAGAGATCGCAGGGAACATCGTCATCGACAAGACGATATATAAAATCACGGTTCGGCCTCGAAATTTTAATCGTCCCAAAGCGTAAGCCGCAAAAGATCCAATGATAAGAGAAAAAACGGATGTTAGGCTGGAGACAACGGCAGAATTCCTCAAGCTGGTTAAGAAGCGGTCATCGTTAAAAACGTAACGATAGTTTTCCAGGGTTGGATCTTTCGGAAAATATGTCGCCTGACCATACAATTCCATTTCCGTTTTTAATGATGTATTGAATGCCCAATAGAATGGGAAAAGCGCATAAATTGCAATCCCAGCAACAAGGATATAGAAGAAGATGCGTTGGAGAATATTTATCCAAGATTTGTGCATTACTCTACCTCCACTTTTAGCATGCGAACGTATAAAACTGCAAATATTGCGATAAAAATAAAAATGATAATACTGATTGCAGAGGCATAACCATCCTTCTGACTGCCGATCAGCATTTCATAATTGTACGTTGCCATTGTGAGTTGCTGTCGGGAAAAAAGAACGTTGAAAAGATCAAACACCCTTAAAGCATCAAGAGTCCTGAAAACCAGTGCAACAGCGATAGTGGGCTTCAATAAGGGCATTGTGATGGAAAAGAATCTTTGGAAACCGCTTGCACCATCCACTGAAGCCGCTTCGTATAGATCCTCTGGAATCGTCTGCAGTCCAGCCAAAAGCAATAAGGCGACAAATGGGGCAGTTTTCCATACGTCTACCATAATGGCAGATGGTACTTGTAATTCTGGTATCGCCAGCCAAGCTTGTGGTTCGCTGATAATTCTTAAGTCCATTAATATTTTATTGATCACACCCGCGCTGGTGGATTTCAGCATATTTTCCCATAGCAGAGCGGTGATTGCCGTTGGGATCGCCCAAGGCACCAGCATAACTGCGCGCATTAAACCGCGCCCTTTAAAGCTTGAATTGACTGTTAGCGCAATAAACATGGCAAGAATTAATTCCAAGGTCACAGATATAATGGTGAATATCAGGGTTGTCCAGATACTCTCTGTGAAGTCTCGATCCAAGCCGCTGATTGCAAAACCCCTAGGTTTGTCAAAGAATGGCAGTTGTATGGTAAAAACAGTTCGAAAGCCCTCTACCAATGCTTCTTTATCAATCGTTTCCCATTGGATGGAACCGTTAGGATTCAGCTTACACTCATTGGTATCTTCGTCCTCCCTGCAGTCAACCATATCAACTCTGATGGTTAATAGTTGTTTATAGTTATCGAATCCGACAAAATTCGGTACTCCCTGCCCTGCGAAACGTTTGTCTGTCAGGCTGCGGATGAATGTCTGTTCCAAAGGTCGACCAGCAACAAAGATCAATACGGCAATGGTTGGAATCAATAGGTTCCATGCAAAACGTACCTCTTCATCTTTTAGATTTTCATTGCCATAGAAAAATCTCTCCAGGTTGCGTTTTAACCAAACTGAGAATCCCCCTAAGATCAAGGCAAGCAAGAAAAGGCTGATGATTGTTAGGATTTTCCCCCGAGCAATGAGCGGTGAATCCATTTCGGCAGGCTGATTCAATCCAGATAAAATTTGAAAAATATTAAAAAAAAGAATGATGACTGTTCCGATTGCTAACCAGAAAAGGATGAGTTGAGCCCAGCGTGCGATAGTGATATTGCCTGAAAAGACCTTAATGCCGAGCAATATCAATACCGCTCCTGCGATTATTGCTAATACTGGAAGAATGATGCCAAACTCGATCAAGAAAGCCATCACAAAGGAAGGTGCTTCGCCTGTTTCCGGCTGCGTAATATCAAGAGCTAAACTGATAGCGGGATTGGTCCCAATCGAGATTACAAACCATAGAAAAACTCCAATACCAATCAGAATTAGTACGGATCCTAAAAG
>JBJYWI010000099.1:0-2106 GCA_046259385.1 Anaerolineales bacterium | reverse complement strand
TATGATCGCGAGAATCTGGCACGGGGTGGTGCCTTCCGATAAGTCCGATGAATATGTGGAGTATCTCAACCAGACCGGTGTCCCGGATTTACGCGCTACACCCGGTAATAAGGAGGTGAAAGTACACCGCAGAAAGGAAGAGGATTTGGTTCACTTCCTGCTGATTTCGTATTGGGATTCGCTGGATTCAATCGCCGCGTTTGCTGGATCGGATATCGATAAGGCCAGGTATTACCCCCGGGATCGGGAGTACCTGCTTGAGCTCGAGCCGGGAGTACTGCATTACGAGGTACTGGAGTCCGAATAATTTCCAATATGCCGACCAAGTGCCCGGCACATGCGAACCTGGAGGGTGCTAACTTTCCCGGATGAAGCTTCCAGTGAACTTGCTGGTTATAAATGTACCGGGCTCTTCATTAAATGAAGACGCAGCCGGATCGAGAGTGGCGCAGTTTACGCCTGTAACGGATATTCAGCGAGCCGCTTTCTTGATAGGCTGCCTGATAATGGTCCTGAGTTTCTCGGGAGGCACCCTGCGCGGATCGCTCAAGTAAATCTCGTGGTGTTTGCCGTTTTCGCGGAACCCGTTCGCCGGCATCCACTCCTGGTGCATGCGGGCGATCATTGGACCTTCATCGTCGTAAGACCCGATGTGCAGAAACTGCACGCAGAGGCCCTCCTCATAGGTCTCCATACGGATTTTAGGTAACGCTGGATGTTTTTTCTTCCCGGCTAATTCATCCCTTGCAGCCTGGAAGGCGGTCGGAGATATCCAGTCCGGCTGCATGATCATCATCGTCCAGTCCCAGGCGCTTTTATCGCGCTGGCTGGAAAACGATTCCATATCCTGCGCCCACCACAAACCCTCCAACGGGGGGACGACATAATCGCGGCCCAGTTCTTTTTTGCTGCTGAACTTGATTTTATAAGCGATTCCGTACAGGGCTTCAACCGCGTCTGTGTAATCCTGGGAGGTGTTAGGGTCGCCGTGACCGTCAACCTGCAGGAAACTCATCGCCGGAACTTCTACAAGTCCGAAATCTCTGCCCGGCTTGTAAAGCTGCTTCAGTTCTTTCTTAAAATCAATTTTTTGCATTTCGCTTCACTCTGATTCTGATTTGCCGGTTATCCGCCGCAAACCCATTCCCACGCTTCCTCGAGTTGGTCGGGTTCAAAAAATTTTTCCTGGGTTCTCCTGGTAAAGGGGTCCATAATTTTGACCATCCACTTATGCCAGTTTTTGTCGCTGACAAATGCGCAGCGTTCGACCTGGCGGTACTGCTGGGTGCCGAATTCAAAATCCATTCTGGCTGTATCCAGGTCTTCCCAGCCCTCGAAATCTTCGAGCAGGGCAAGCAGGTTGATCTTCCCGTAAGCAGAGATAGCTTCATCTAATTTTGGCAGTAGCATCTCATAGTCTTCTTTTTTAGCTTTGCCGCTGACCTTAAATCCCAGGCAGTTTCCTTTGCTTTTATCCAGAATGGTAAACATGATCACCTCAATATTAAGCCTTTTCAAGAAGCTCACTGGCTTCTAACAGATCAGCTGTTTCAAAACCTTCGTCGAATTTATCATATACGGTTTCAAGCAAACGCTTACCACGGGCTGTTAATCCCTTGTTTTTCCACAAGCGGAATAGACTGATCGCTGTACGCAGTTCCATCATCCTGGCGCCCAGATCCTGTGCGGCTTCCAATGCCTGCAAAAACTGGTTTTCCGCCTGGTCTGCATCCTCAGGACGACTCGCGTAGATCAGCTCCCCGTGGAGCCGCAAGAATTCAGGCAGCAGGGTTCTGCCGGAGCTCAGGGCGCCGATCTGCAGCCCTTCCTCCAGAATCGATAATCCCTGAGCAGGTTCGCCAACCTGCCAGCAAACTCCAGCGTGCATATAAACCAGCATTGGCCAGAATATGGGCGGTGTGTTCAATCCCTGGTACATATCCATCCCCTCCCGGATCAGAATCAGACCCTGTTCAGCTCGCCCCAAACCAGATAACGCCGCTCCCCGCAGGCAGGTAGCCACAGCCTGCCATACTTGAAATTCATGTTCCAGTGCGATCTCCAATACCGCCTGGGCACATTCTTCAATTTGCTTGGGTTCGCGCC
>JBJYWI010000098.1:0-8840 GCA_046259385.1 Anaerolineales bacterium | reverse complement strand
CCGTAATCCCAGTTCAAGTCTGACCTGGATCTCTTACCCGCCGCGTATGTATACGCTTTTGCAGGGCGGATAAGCGTCTTTGGGTATCCAGAAACGCAGGCGAAAAGTGCGCTGCGTACCGGAGGTGATTTCAAGATTTTCCGCTAAAACCTGATCCGCTTCCAATTCATCCATGGTTTTCCAGTTTGTGGGGTACCCGTCTGAATCCGTGGGCAATTCTCCGGTTGACCTGCCCCATGATCTAACTCATTTGTTTCACAAGCTCCATCCCCTCCTGGGCTGAAACAGCAGGATAGATAGAGATGTCAAACACATCATCCCAGCCCTGGGTCATCGTCAAGATCTGGCTGATATGATCCGCTTCACTGACAACAACCACATTGGGGTCCGGGGTTTGAAGCCAGTATTCACCCAGGATCTTCGATCCTTCAGGTGTCGTCCACTCAAGCCTGCGGGCGATCCTAAAAGCCAAATCGACCGCTCATCGGTTTTGATAGGCGGTCGATTTGTTATGGATATTCCGGGTGGCTAACCTCCTTGTATAAATCGCAGGTGCTGCTTGATCTCGGGATTGGTCTCCAGAAATGCACTGTTATCAAGTTCAACTGCGTAGCGTTGGACCAGGGCAAGTTCCGGGTTTAACACCCACCCCTGCGAGCCCGCCCCTGTTTCAACAGCATATCGCTGGGCAAGCGTCAATTCCGGATTCGGATATAAGGAGACGGGCTCGCTTATCCCCGCAAAGCGTTCGGCTACCATCAATTCGGGGTTTGAAGAATACGACACGGGTTCGAAAGCTGCAGCGAAGCGGCTGGCGACACCCAGTTCGGGGTTGGCGTAGATGGATAGGGGTTTGCCGATTTCCACGCCCATCACGGCGTATTTCTGCTCAATCGTCAGCCCGGCGCTCGCCTCCTTGGCCTGGGCAAAGCGCTCTGCCACCATCAATTCGGGGTTTGAAGAATACGACACGGGTTCGAAAGCTGCAGCGAAGCGGCTGGCGACGCCTAATTCAGGGTTGGCATAGATGGATAGGGGTTCGCCGACTTCAATGCCCATCACGGCGTATTTCTGCTCGATCGTCAGCCCCGCTTCCGCTGGTGCACTACCCGCGTATCGCCCGGCGACCATCAACTCAGGATTTTTGTAGAGTGACACCTGTTCAAAGTAGTTTTCATACCAGCTGAGCAGGTTCAACTCTGGGTTTTCCACCCAATCCGGAGCAAAGCGGCTTGCAAAGAACACCTCCGGATTTGGATAGTCAGAAACGATGCCCTCAGAAACCCCCGCCCCCTGCAGCCGCATAACCAGATTCAATTCCGGGTTCTGAATTTCAAAGAGGGTCTCGCCGCGGGCAGCGACATCCGCGGCGTATCGCTGGGCTACCAGCAGTTCCGGGTTCTGGGAAATGGTGAAATCACCCGCCCCTGCAATTGCCGGAGCGCCGACGCTGCCAATCAGGTAAGCGATCAGGCCTGCAAGCGCAAATGCCGCTATAATAACGACTATTGTGGATATCAATTTTGCGTGCTCTGAAACGCCTTTCCCTTTGACGACAAATTGTTCGAGAATGCTTATGCTGTTCATCTTATTCACTCCTTTTTGTTTTTGCGGGGTAATTCCCTTTTGATAAAATATGTTTGACGCTACTGTGTATTTATTTTGTTGCGGTTATTCTAGCCAGCGGACGTCTGTATAACGTTCAAGGAGGCGTTCCATGAGCGTTCCAAAAACGTTACAAACAAGAGCATTTTTATAAGCTTTTTCGGCGGGGTGCAAAGATGTCAAACTTGAGAATAGCGCTGCTCGGCGCACCTGAATTCGAACTGGATGGCGAGCAATTAAAACCCGGCATCCGGAAAAATACCGCTTTGCTTGCTTACCTGGCCCTCAACCGTGAAAACCATACCCGTGAGGCGCTGATTTCGTTGTTTTGGCCGGATCATGACCCCAGTTATGCCCGGGCGGGTTTGCGCCGCAATCTGTCCACTCTGAAAAAATCGCTCGGGGGAGAACACCTTGTCATAGAAAGGGATACAGTCGGCATCGACCCAGAAGGAGACATCGAACTGGATGTCAACCAGTTCAGAGAACTAGCATGCGTCTGGGAGCAGCACAACCACCCGGGAGGCGGGGCCTGTACAGAATGCCTGGAGGCTCTGCAGAAAGCACATAAGCTTTACAGGGGAGATTTTATGGAAGGATTCGGCCTGCCTGACACCCCGGCGTTTGACGACTGGCAGTTTTTTCAAGCAGACAGCCTTCGCCGGGAATTCGGGCTGGTACTTGAGCGGCTTGTTTCAGGATTCCAGTCCCAGGGTGATTTCAACCAGGCTATCCAATATGCCAGCCGCTGGCTCCTGCTGGACAGATTAAACGAAAGAGTTCACCGGAAGCTTATGGAATTGTACGCAATCGCCAACCAGCGTGCGGCAGCCCTGCGCCAGTATAAGCAGTGTGAACACATTCTGAAAGAGGAGCTGGGGGTCAAGCCGGAAACAGAGACAACCGGGCTGTATGAATCGATTAAAACAGAACGCAGCCCAACACCGCCGGCTGCAGAAGTAGAAGCGCTGGCACTTCCCAGGGATACCAGCCCTGACCTGCTGGATGACCGCTACAATCTGGGAGACGAGATCGGCCGGGGAGGCTTAGGGGTGGTTTACCACGCCCATGATATCCTGCTTGACCGTGAAGTAGCGGTAAAGGTCGTCGAAATGGATAAACTGGGCATCGAAGAAGGGATACGCCTGCTGGAGGAAGCCCAGGCTGCCGCAAAATTGAACCACCCGAATATCGTGGCGGTTTTCGACGCCGGTGAATCCAACGGGATCTCATATATCGTCATGGAACGCGGGCTTGGAAAATCGCTGCACGAATATAAACCGGATTCGCTCGAAGAAATATGCGTCATTTCCCGGCAGATCTGCAATGCGCTCGAATATGCGCACGGGCAGGGAATCGTGCACCGCGACCTGAAACCCGAAAACGTGATTTTATCAGAGTCCGGATCGGTCAAGTTGACTGACTTTGGACTGGCGCGCCCGGTGGCATCGAGGGTGACCAGCACCGGTCAAATTTCCGGGACGGTATTTTACATTGCCCCGGAGGTGGCGCTTGGCGAGAAATACGACGGGCGGGCTGACCTCTACGCCCTTGGGGTGATGCTCTACGAGCTCACCACCGGACGCCTGCCTTTTTCTGCAGAAGACCCGCTGGCGGTGATCACCCAGCATATTCATGCCCCTTTAGTTCCGCCGCGTGCCCGCAATGAAAATATCCCGCCCGCCCTAGAGAACCTGATCCTGCGGCTGCTCAACAAGAACCCGGCTGAGCGTCCGGCAAGCGCAGCGGAAGTACAGCGGATTCTCGCTGCGCCGGACATATTAAACGCTGAAATACAGCCCCAAGAGGAACTTTCAGTGCTGAAACGGATTGAAAGGGGAAGCCTGGTCGGCCGCGAAAGCGAGCTTGCAGAAGCGCGCAACCTATGGGGTTGGACGCTCAGCGGACAGGGTCAGACGCTGCTCATCAGCGGAGAACCCGGCATCGGTAAAACCCGCCTGGTGCGTGAAATTACCACCCAGGTCCAGGTATCCGGCGGCCGCGTATTCAACGGCGCCTGCTATGCTGAAGGAGGGGTTCCTTACGCACCTTTCACCCAGATCCTACGCAGCGCCTTCGACCACTACAAAATCGAAGATATCAATCTCCCCAATACATCGCTGGCTGAGCTTTTCACCCTGCTGCCAGAATTGTTATCGCTTTCCCCGGAAATACCAATTTCAACCCAGAACGACGACCCATCCGTGGAACGGCACCGTTTATTTGAATCTATACTGATCACCTTTAACAATATCAGCGAAGAAAATCCCCTCATGCTGGTTGTCGAAGATATCCACTGGGCGGACAGCGGTACACTGCAGCTTCTGAGGCACCTAGCACGTTTCACTCGCAACCAAAAAATTATGATCCTGACCACGTTCCGGGATGTAGTGCCTGTGGAAGCCGAGGTATTCCACGCAATGCTGCTCGATCTGAAACGGGAACGACTTGCTGCGCACCAGAAGCTGGCCCGCTTGGACCGCGATCAGACTGAGGAAATGCTGGAAATACTTTTTGCAGAAGATATTACGAGCGAATCGCTGGATGCAATTTACGACGAAACGGAAGGCAATCCTTTCTATATCGAGGAGGTTTGTAAAGCCTTGGTCGAAAGCGGGAAGCTCTACTACCAGGATGGCCGCTGGCACCGGACGGGTTTGGATGCACTGGAGATACCACAGAGCGTAAGAACGGTAATCCAGAGGCGCGTGCGGGTGCTTCCAACGGAATCGCAGGAGATTCTACAAATTGCGGCCGTGATCGGGCGCGAATTTAACTTCTCCACCTTAATGAAGGCTTGCAGTATCGATGAAGATATCCTGTCGGAGAATTTAAGGTTTTGTATAAACGCCCAACTGATCGAACAAACCAGCTGGAATGGTGATGAGAGCTTTTCGTTTGCGCATGCACTGATCCCGACCACACTGGTTGAATCAATGCCGGCCTCCAAACGACGCAAGCTGCACCTTGCTGCAGGAATGGCTGTAGAGGAAAATAATCCGGAGGATTACGAAGCCCTGGCTTTGCATTTCCAGCGCGCTGGGGAAGCAAACAAAGCTGCCGATTACCTTCTGAAAGCTGGAGACCGGGCGCGCAGTTTATATGCCAGCCAAGAGGCAATCGAAAGCTACAAACACGCCATGCAAATACTGAAAAAAAGAGGCGACCTTGAACGCGCTGCCCGCACCCAGATGAAACTCGGGCTGGCTTACCATAATGCATTCGATTACCCATCAGCACGCCAAGCCTACCAGGAAGGCTTTGTTTTCTGGCAGCAAGCCGCGAAATTTGAACCGATTGATCTACCCGCTCCTCAGACCCTTAGGATATCAACCCTGGATCCAGGAGTATTAAGTCCAGGATCGGCTATGCACCATCCTTCAGCCATAATCCACGACCAGCTTTTCAGCGGGCTTGTTGAAGTCACACCGGATATGAGTATTTTGCCGGATGCTGCAAAGAGCTGGGAGGTTCTGAATAACGGCTGTAAGTACATCTTTTATTTAAGAAATGATGTCTACTGGAGCGATGGGAAGCAGGTTACTGCACATGACTACGAATTTGCCTGGAAGCGCGCCCTCGATCCCAACAGGCACTACGGCGCGGTGAAACTCTTGCACGATATCAAAGGTGCGCATGCATACAGCACCGGCGAAATCGATGATCCGGATATACTGGGTATTCACGTCCCTGATGATTTTACACTCATTGTTGATCTTGAGGGACCGACCACTTACTTCCTCTACCTGCTGGCATTCTCGTGTTTCTTCCCAATCCCCAGGCATAGTTTAGAACCGCACGGGGAATTCTGGCTAGACAAAATCGTTACAAACGGACCATACAAGCTGGTTAAATCCAAACAATCCGAGATCATGGTTTTGGAACGCAACCCAAAATACCACGGACGGTTTTCTGGAAATATCCACCGGGTTGAATGTATTATGCCCGGTTACCGCGCCAGTAGTTTTTTAGAGGATTATGAGCATGATGAGCTTGATATTTGCACCTGTCTGTCGCCAGATGAGTGGTCGCATGCCCGCCACAGACACGCCGAGGAATATATTTCAGGTCCATGGTTGTCGCTTGATTTCATCGGTTTTGATATGAGCCGCCCACCTTTTGATGACTCTCGGGTTCGCCAGGCATTCTGTATGGCAGCCGATAAAGAAATGCTGGCAGATGTGACGATGCAGGGTTATGTTTTTCCCGCGACTGGAGGAATGGTACCTCCGGCAATGCCAGGTCACTCGCCATCAATCAGTCTGCCATATAACCCTGATGAGGCACGGCACCTGCTGAAAGCAGCCGGGTACCAGGACAATAAAGATTTTCCAGAAATCACCTGCTTGGTTCGGGATGATCCCGGTCATGACCTGATTTGGGAATACCTGGAAGCACAGTGGCTGGAAATCCTGGGCATTCAGATTAAACACGAAGTCACACTCTGGGAACAGTTTGCCGGCAAAATGAACCAGGAAAAACCCCACATGTGGATGACAGGCTGGTGGGCAGATTACCCAGACCCGGATGATATTCTACGGGTGCAGTGGTGGACATCCCCCGGTTGGAAAAACCAGGAATATATCCGGCTGGTAGAAAACGCCAGGAGGGCTTCAGACCAGAATAAAAGAATAGGCATGTACCAAAAAGCGGACCGTTTACTTGTTGAGGAAGCGCCACTGCTGCCTTTATGTTACGGCCGCTTTAAATTATTCGTCAAACCTTGGGTAAGGCGTTTCCCAACTTCCCCGTTGAAATGGTGGTTCTGGAAAGACGTCATTATTGAGCCGCATTAAGGCTTCTAAATGCCACACAACTCCAAATTCTAATTTTCATCCAGAGATTATTCAACTAGAATAGATTTTTATTACCTAGGAATGTTCCACTGCGGACTGTAAATCCTTTCGAATCTACAAGGAAGAAATTAAACATAACCCACGAAAAAAGGTGTTCCACATGCCCGATAAAACCAACCAAAACTCCATCGAAGAAAGCCTCGACCCGCAGGACTGGGAAGCGGTGCGGGAGACAGGCCACCGCATGCTGGACGACATGATCGACTACCTGCAGACCGTGCGCGACCGCCCACCCTGGAGGCACGCCCCTGAAAATGTAAAAGCGCAGTTCAACCAACCAGTTCCGCAGAAACCCCAGCCTCTGGATGAGATATACCAGGACTTTTTGGAAAATGTTTTACCCTACCCAAGCGGGAATATCCACCCGCGCTTCTGGGGCTGGGTGTTGGGCACCGGGACGATAACCGGCAGCCTGGCGGAAATGCTGGCGACCACGATGAACGTCGGCGCCAGCGGCGGGCTCGCCTATCACAGCGCCAATTATGTCGAACACCAGGTAATCGACTGGTTCAAGCAGATTATGGGGTTCCCCGGTTCAGCCAGCGGATTGCTCGCAAGCGGCTGTTCAGCTGCCAATTTAATCGGGCTGGCTGTGGCTCGGAATGCAAAAGCGGGTTTTGACCTGCACGAACACGGACTGCAGGCTGGGGCGAAAAGGCTTGTGGTTTACGCCTCAGAACAGGCGCACAGCTCGATCCATAAAGCCGTGGAACTGCTGGGGCTGGGCTGCGGCGGGCTGCACATCATCCCGGTAAATTCTGAATTCCAGATTGACCTGGATGCCCTGCAGGCAGCCATCCGGGAGGACCGCCAGAACGATGCGCTGCCAATATGCATCATTGGCGCGGCCGGCACCACCAACACCGGCGCAGTAGATGACCTGGAGGCGCTGGCGGATATCTGCCTCGCAGAGGATATATGGCTGCATGTGGACGGGGCTTTTGGCGCCTGGGCAGTCATCGCCCCCAGATCCAAAGACATCGTGAGGGGTTTAGACCGGGCTGATTCACTGGCCTTCGACCTGCACAAATGGATGTATATGCCCTACGAGATCGCATGCGTGCTGGTACAGAACGAACAAGCGCACCGGGATACATTTTCGTACACGCCGGATTACCTGGCGCATGGCGCCGGGGAGCGCGGCATGACCGGTTTGGATATCGCCTGGCTGCACGATTACGGCTTTCAGCTTTCGCGCGGGTTCAGAGCTTTAAAAGCATGGATGCTGATGAGGGAACACGGGCTGGAAAAATTCGGGCGCCTTGTGCAGCAGAATATTGACCAGGCTGGCTACCTTGCGGAACTGGTCCGGACAGCGCCTGAGCTGGAACTAACTGCCCCCGTGCCGCTCAATGTGGTCTGCTTCCGATATATTGGAAAAGGAATTGGCGAATCGGGACTCGACGAATTGAATAAACATATCGAAGTAGAGCTGCAGGAGCGCGGCATCGCGGTGGTATCAGGGACAATTGTGAGAGGAAAATACGCCCTGCATGCCGCGATTACGAACCACCGCAGTGTTCGGGCAGATTTTGACATCCTGGTGAAGGAGGTAACCCGCATCGGGAGAGAATACAGCAGTCAAATATGACCAATTTATACGTTAGACAGGACTTACTAGCGCAGAAAGAGTGGAAATATCTGGGGGCTCTTTGTGAAAAATCGAAGTCCGCCGGGTCGGGGGTTCTGCGCCCATATCGACACCAAGCGGGGCATCACCGGCGCGCTGGAGGAGACGGCCGGGATAGTTACCATTCTGCTGCTGGCTGAACTGTTGAAGGACTGTGCAGGCGAACTGAATTTTGAATTGTACGCAAACCTGCCCTGCATTATGAGTATAAAAAATGCTTGCAAGGCGGCTTTCCAGGGCTGGTCATAAATAAGTTTGTAATTTAATCATCCTTTCTTTTAGCAGATTTGGAAACCTGCCCTACATTAAAAGCTTACAAAACCGCTTACAGGGCGGCTTTCCGGGGTTGGTGATAAACAAGTCTGGAATTTAAGCATCCTTTCTTTCGGCAGATTTGGAAACCTGTCCTACTTGAAAATCACACATAATCACCTGTAGGTTGGCTTTCTTTATAGAAGTGCCCGGCACATTGCATACTCCCGAATTCATCTCGCCCAACAAATTGGGACTAAAACCGGCAATGGGCAGCCGAGAAGTGCCGGGCACTTTAATCAGTTAAAATAATTCTCTGCCACTCTTATTCAATATCAATCTGAGAGAGATCCATGAACACAAATGTCAGAACTAGGATGATGCAAGCGCTGGGCTGGCAAACCGCGCTGTGGGCAAGCTTCATCAGCGGGCTGCTTGTACTGCTCCTGTAAATGGTCTTGAGCTGAATCTAATAAGGAAGTGCCTTGGTTTGATCA
>JBJYWI010000097.1:0-6123 GCA_046259385.1 Anaerolineales bacterium | reverse complement strand
TTGAATTTCCCGCCAAAATAAATGTATGTAAATATTTAATGTTGTGTTAAAATTTCATTTTATTAAATTTGTTTTATTGTTAGGATTTATTTAATTAGGCCATATTTTATTTCTGGAGAGAAAGTGAATTATGAAAATTAGCCAGATCGGACGTTCTATCGCTGCTTCTTCCACTCTTGCGCTAAATGAAGAGGCAAGAATTTTGCGTGAGCGAGGTGAACCGGTAATCAGCCTGGGAATAGGAGAACCAAAAAATAAAACACCAATTACCGCCCTGTTAAGCTCTGCTGCAAAGTTAAGTGAGGGAAATGTTAAATATACCCCACCTGATGGCACCCCATCCTTAAAAAAAGCTATCATTTGTTATACAGAGGATAATTATGACCGCTGTATTGAACCGGAAAATGTTATTGTTTCAACAGGTGCTAAACAAGCCTTGTATAACATTATGGTGAGCATTTTGAATCCGCAGGATGAGGTTGTTTTGCTTGCACCTTACTGGGTCAGTTATCCTGAAATTGTCAAACTTGCATATGGCATTCCGGTTGTGGTTACACCAGAGGATGGATCCTTCACTCCTCGGATGGAGGAGATTGAACGAGCTGTAAGTTCATATACAAAAGCGATTGTAATTAACAGTCCCAACAATCCTTCTGGTGTTGTTTATTCAAAAGAATTCATTGCGAGTATTGTCGAATTCTGTGAAAAGAAAAATATTTACCTTGTATCAGATGATATTTATCACAAACTTGTTTTCGACGAAGTTAAAGCATATCCTGCTTATCAATTTACCAGTAAGGATATTGAATCTACTCATGTCATTGTAGTGAATGGTGTTTCAAAACTTTACGGGATGACTGGTTTCAGAATTGGATGGGTAATTGCAAATCGAAAACTCGTAGAAGTGATGAGTAACATCCAATCACAGATGACATCCGGCACATCAATACTATTACAGGCAGGCGCTGAAGGTGCGTTAACTGGAATGCAAAGCCTTGTGGAAAGTTTACGGCTGACTTTTGAAAATAATCGAAACGTTATCTTGCAAGAACTGCGGACATTCAATGATATCAAGGTGATAAAACCTGAAGGCGCTTTTTATTGCCTTCCCGATTTTCGAGCGTATTCCAATGACTCTGTAGAACTTGCCAATCATATCTTGAAAAAAGCCTTGGTCGTAACGATTCCCGGTGTTGATTTTGGAATGGAAGGGCATCTCAGATTAAGTTTTGCAGGAAGTGTAAAGGATATCATTTCTGCAATCAAAAGAATAAAATGGGCAGTTGACCCGAATTCCCCTAACGAAATCTATATAGGGGATAGAAAATATATAAGGGATTGGTTATGAACAATATTATTGATATTAAAAGCCCGGCTCAGAAACAAGCAGCCTGTCTGAAAAGTGATTATGGTCTGGAGAATCATGGTCTGACTAATTTGAATGTTGAATATTGGAACCTCCCCACCGAAGCACTCTATGAAGAGGCTATTTTCAGAAACGAAGGAAGAATTTCACTTTCAGGTCCGATTGTTGTAAATACAGGGAAACACACTGCCCGTGCTGCGAATGCTAAGTATATTGTGAAGGAGGCCTCGACTGCTTCAAAAATATGGTGGGGTGAATACAACAGGCCATATAACCCTGAAAAATTTAATGATTTATTCATCCGTGTTCAGGGCTTTCTTCAGGGAAGAGATGTTTTTATTCAAGATTGTTATGCAGGATCTGATCCAAATTATCGCTTATCTGTAAGGATTATTACCGAGTATGCTTGGCATAGTATTTTTGCACGAAATATGTTTTTACTGCCAAAAACGAACGAGGAATACAGACGGCATGTTCCAGATTTTACAATAATTGCTGTTCCTTCATTTAAGGCATTTCCTCAAATCGATGATACTGCGGGTAAAACGGTTATTGCAATAAACTTCGAACAGAAATTATGCATTATCGGAGATACAAGTTATGGGGGTGAAATTAAGAAATCGATATTCACAATCATGAATTATCTTCTTCCAAATGAAAATGTAATGCCAATGCATTGTTCTGCAAATATGGGAGATGAGGGGGATGTGGCATTATTTTTTGGTCTCTCCGGAACCGGGAAGACTTCGCTTTCAGCAGATCCTAAAAGAAGCCTGATTGGTGATGATGAGCATGGATGGAGCGATGAAGGAGTGTTCAATTTTGAGGGTGGATGTTATGCAAAAGTGATCGCATTATCCCCGAGTGCAGAACCTCAAATTTACGCTTGTACGAAGAAATTTGGGACAATACTTGAAAATGTAATTTTCGATCCTGTTACTAGGATTATTGATCTTGATAATGATCAAAATACTGAAAACACACGTGCGTCATATCCGTTGGAATTTATCGACAATGCGGTGACAGAGAGGAAAGGCGGACATCCCAAGAATATAATTATGTTGACTTGTGACGCCTCCGGAGTAATGCCCCCAATTGCGAAGCTAACCCCGGATCAAGCGCTTTATCATTTTATCTCAGGCTATACAGCTAAGGTTGGAGGCACTGAAATAGGATTAGGTGAGGAACCTGAAATTACATTCAGCACCTGCTTTGGCGGGCCTTTTATGGTTCACCATTCTGTCAAATATGCCGAGTTACTCAAAGCTAAAATTTTACGATATAACTCAAAATGCTGGTTACTCAACACTGGATGGGTTGGTGGACCTTATGGTATCGGTAAGCGGATTAGCATCCAATATACCAGAACTCTGCTTGATGCCGCTCTAAGTGGTGAGCTTGATGATGTTGAATATAAAGAAGATCCGATTTTCCATTACCTTGTTCCTCAATCATGCCCTGGTATTCCCAGCTCAGTTCTCGACCCAGCATCGTCATGGCCAAGCGAGAATGCCTACATGAAGAGATATCATGATCTTGCCTCAAGGTTTATCGATAATTTCAAAAAATTTAAAGATAAAAGTCCATCGGAAATTATTTCATCAGGACCTCAGCTCAAATGAAACTCTAAGATTTAAAAAGAGCCGGATAAGGGATAAATTGTACGGCTCTTCTTTTATCGAATGAGTAAAATTTTCTTTTACTCTCCAAGAGCAGAAATTGTTTTTATTTCATATGGAAGATACTGATCTAATATCCGGACTGGAACCAAGCCTTGAATATATATTCCGTCTGGAGAATGTTCAATCTTTTTGATTATTCCATATTGATGAAATTGCGATATCAGTGATCCTTCATTATAGGGAATATTAACTGAGATCGGTTTATTTTTGGAAAAGAGAATTCCTTCCACCTGGCTTAGGAGTTCCTTAACTCCGTCACCTTTCAAGGCTGAAATTGCTGAAGCATTTTCAAATCTATTCGTAATGTCAAGGGCGTTATTTGGGTTATCTAGCAAATCAATTTTATTTAATACTGAAATTGTCGGGATATTGTCAGCATTTATTCCTTCCAGGGTTTGGAATACTGCTTCCGATTGCGACAAAGCATTTGGATGCGTTACGTCTATGATGTGCAATAATAGGTCCGATTCCGTTATTTCCTCCAGCGTTGCCCTGAATGCAGCTACTAGTGTGGTTGGTAATTTCTGAATAAAACCAACTGTATCTGAGAAAAGTGAGATATTCCCATTTGGCAGATTGATCCGCCTAACCGTCGGATCTAGAGTGGCGAATAATTTATCGGCAACGTATACATTAGATTTTGACAAGTAATTTAATAATGTTGATTTACCAGCATTTGTATAACCAACTAAAGCAACAACAGGGATATTTGATTTTTTCCTTTGCGATCTGTGTTGTTTGCGGTGCACTCGAACTTTTTCAAGGCGATCTTTTAAGAAAGAGATTCTTCTTCGAATATCCCTCCGGTCAACTTCTAATTGGGTTTCTCCAGGGCCCCGCAAACCAACGCCACCTACACTCCCTGCACGGCCGCCTCCCCCACCTGCCTGTCTGGCAAGATGGGTCCAGGCGCGGGTCAAGCGCGGCAAGCGGTATTCGTATTGGGCAAGTTCAACCTGTAAGGATCCCTCTGCAGTGTTGGCATGTTGAGCAAAGATATCTAGAATAAGTGCTGTCCTATCAATAATTCTGATATTATATTCGAATATTTTTTCAAGCTCCCTGAGGTGCCTGGGAGATAATTCATCATCAAAGATAAGAATATCTGTTTGAAGTTCACTGAGCATGCTATGGATTTCCTGAATTTTTCCAGCACCAATGAAGGTTTTAGGGTTGGGTGCAGAGAGTTTTTGAGTCGCCTGTCCAACAACAATTAAACCTGCTGTTTCAGCAAGCAGCGATAGTTCAGTGATTGAGTCTTCCACTGACAGCAATCTTTCCTGGTTATAAATTTCTACTCCAACCAAAAATGCCTTTTCTTGTGGTCTTTCTGTCGGTTCGGTGATTTTTTTTGACATTTTAAGATAAATACGTTATCAATAGATTCTTATTGCACAAATTGTTTATTAATGAGCCAGATGTAGACAGTATCTCCTACAATCTTAAGACTTTCTGGAGAGATTTTATCAATTGTGTCCTCCGTGGTATGCCAGTAATGATACTCAAAATCAATTATATCCACTGCTTTGATGCCCTTCTCAAGAAATGGGACATGATCATCTAAAATCCGATATTTACTCTGCGGAATAAAAGCCTCATTGTAACCGAGTATATCTGCAGTATCCCAAATCTCCTTGGTTAATTCAGGGTCAGAGTTCTTTTCCTGATAAATTTTTAGATTTTCGTCGCCAATCATGTCTAGGACAATAACGGCAGCTGGAAATATGTCCAATGATTCCGCAAATGCTCTAGAGCCAAGAATCCATTCCCATCCGGGTATACTACCATTATCTTCCACATCAAAAAAAACTAGCCACACCTGTTTTATATTGCTGTTTCCAAATTCCTGATGATTATTAACTGTTTCGGGCAAAATTCGCGCTAATTCTAAGAGGACAGCAACCCCAGATGCACCATCATTCGCACCGGGTACTGGAGTGGAAATTTTTTCATTATTAGGATCACGATCCGAAATAAGTCTTGTGTCATAATGAGCACCTATCAACACTAGAGGTTCCCCACTCCCGAATTTACCAATAATATTTAGGATTCTGTGTTCTTTATTTATTTCTTTAATTTCTGTCTCCCATTTATTTTGTTCAAGTTGTTGAATAATATATTTGCGTGTTTTATTATGTCCATTGGAATCTGGGATTCTGGGTCCGAACGATAATTGCTTTTTGATGTGGTTGAAAGCATTATTCTCGTCAAAGTCAGGTAACGTGTTTTGCAAATTGGTGTTGGTACAAGATAACAGTGGGGAAAATAAAAAGAAAAAAATGATTAGTTTATTTGTTATGGGAAAAGTAAATTTTGAAAGCATAGAATTGTGGTTGTTGGGTGTAAATGGCTATACGCAGTTTTTATTTTTAAGGATCTTTCGTTTATCAATATGTTCCCTTAAATCGTCCAAAGACCTCTTTTTATACTCGTCCGCACGCTGGTTTCTATTCCATTTATTTTTACCCTCAAGCGGCGGTAGAATGCCAAAATTTGTTTTCATTGGTTGAAAACTCTTAGTGTCAGCATTTGCAATGCAATGGCATAATGCACCCAGCATTGTCGTTCTTGGTAAAAATTCCAATGGTTCGTTAATGAGAGTTTTTGCCCCATTTAGACCGGCTAGCAATCCAGTTCCGATGTTCGCAGCATAGCCCTCAACCCCTGTTATTTGGCCGGCAAAAAAAAGCTTTTTATTTTGAGTAAATCTTAAGATTGGCTCGAGAAGTTTTGGAGAGGAAATATACATATTTCTATGCATATGACCATATCGAACGAATACTGCTGCTTCAAGCCCGGTAATCAACCTGAAAATTCGATCCTGTTCAGAATATCTCAAATTTGTTTGAAATCCTACTATATTGTATTAACTTCCAGCCAGGTTATCTCTACGCAATTGAACGACAGCATGCGGCTTATTGCCTGTTTTTGGATTGATAATCCCTGCAGGACGCATTGGCCCAAATGACAATGCTCTATCATCTCGTTCAGCTATAACCTTAATCGGTAAACATTCTTCAAAATATACTCCCTGGCCAGCCTTTACTCCAGAGGTAATATCATATTCAAAGGATT
>JBJYWI010000096.1:0-6045 GCA_046259385.1 Anaerolineales bacterium | reverse complement strand
TCGAATTTCCAATTGTGATTTTTATCCTTGCCAGCTTGGGAATTGTGACTTCCAAAATGTTATCTCACCATTGGCGTTTAGCAGTAGTGATTATCGCAGTTGCTGCAGCACTGATTACCCCAACCGTTGATCCTGTAAATATGGCGCTGGTGATGGGACCACTGGTTCTATTGTATTTTTTTAGCATTATTCTTGCGAAAATTGCTGGTCGTAGGAGAAAGCATTTGCCTGAAACTGGGGAAAGTTCTCTCTAGTAGAAAAATCTTTAGGATAAGTTCAATTCCTGGGGGAAAAAAGCAATAACATCAACTAGAAACAAGAAATCATAGGAATACTTCTTGCATCAAAAATTGAATGGGTTTTTGGTGAAAATGAGCGTTATCTTTTCCGGTAATTAGTTCATATGATCTTTCCTATGGAAAATAAACATGATGAGTAATCTACAGCTGAAATCTCTTGTTTGGTTATTAATTGCCTTAACGTTATTCCTTGCTGGTTGTCAGCTTGGCGCTCAGGACTATTCAGAGATTTCTCAAGTATTTAATCTTGAGAAATTCGAGTTAATTCGAGAGGAGATCAATTTCTATACGACTGGTTTAATCACTGATTTAGCGAATTTTATCCAGCTTTATAGATTTGAAAATCCTTCAAATCTTGTAGTCAATACCAAACCAGACAATGTTGAAATGGTTGTTACGTTTCAGGTACAGGTTCCGGAGAACACCCCGCTAAATGATCCAATATTTCTTTGTATCTTGGATGAGGTAACTGGACTTGCACTAAATGCTAAATACTACCGGATGGAAGAGCTCCCTGTCACTGGACTTCAAAATAGCAGCGATAACTCAAGGTATTATTCGATAAATTTGCCATTGAAAATTGGGTCTGTTGTTAAATATAGGTATGAGAGAGGAACGGAAAATGTCAGGGTGGCAGAACATTATTCTGATGGCACTCCAGTACGGTACAGGCTTCTGCATGTGCGAGCATCTGGGAAAGTCGAGGATATAAGCAGCACCTGGGCAGATTCAGAATATACTGGTAAAACCGGTCGAATTATCGGCGAAGCCAAAGATTCAGAAACAGGATCTCCGATTCCAAATCTGCTTATAACAGTCGGTGGCGCTCAAACCTTATCAAATTCAAACGGTTCTTTTGTTATTGAAGGTCTTCCCCCTGGAACACACAATCTTGTAGCTTATGCAATTGACGGCTCGTTCACAACTTTCCAGCAAGGGGCAAGAATTGCCCCAGAGGCAACCACACCTACGCCATTATTTTTAACACCTTCAAAATTTGTGGATGTTACATTTTCTGTTTCTGTGCCAGAAAACACTCCCCCTGTTGTTCCTGTACGGCTTGCAGGTAATTTATTTCAATTAGGAAATACTTTTTCTGATTTATCTGGAGGTGTAAACACCCTCGCTGTCAGGATGCCTGTTTTGACCAAAGAAACAGACATTCTTTTTCAAATTACATTGAGCTTGCCTACAGGGGCTGATATCCGCTATAAATATACATTGGGGGATGGTTTCTGGAATGCGGAACATGATATAAACGGTGAATTTATGCTCCGACAATTTATCGTCCCGGGAAAAGATATTAAAGTTGAGGATCAAATTGAGACCTGGCATTCTGGTGGAACCCATCCGGTGATTTTCGATCCAGTAATTCCTGACTCAACCCTTGAAGAAGATTACGTGTCAATTCAATTCCGCCCATTATTTGGCTGGACGGAACCAATCCCGATGTGGGAAATAGGGGAAAATCGTTGGGCATATATTCTTTACAGCCCATTGAACCTTCCAGGTAATTTTCATTACAGGTATTGCCGGAATAGCCAATGCGGAACTGCAGATGATATTGCAACGCAGGGCTCCAATCACGAAGGTCGCGAATTAGTGTTTGAAAACCAGGTCAATTCCCAATCCATTAATGATCAGATTATTGGCTGGACAAATTACAGTTCTGAAATTGAATTGTCTTCTCCTGTCACAGTTACCGTAAATGAACGTGGGGATGGATTTTGGGCAGGGATTGAGATAGATCAAAAGCACCACCCCTCGTGGATGTCAAAATTGCCGGATGCATTCAATACTATTAGCCAGTCAGGTGCTAATTGGGTTGTACTATCTCCATCCTGGACTTTTGGTTCAGACGTCCCGGGAAATAATCCCCCAATATTTCATCAGTTGCCGGAAAGTAATGCGCTTTGGTATGACATTTTAGATGCTTCAATGATTGCCGATGAAATTGGAATGGAGGTAGCGCATTTTCCTGTTGCCCATTTCCAGCAGGATCAGGATGAGTGGTGGCATAATGCTGTTCGGGATTACAGCTGGTGGTTGATCTGGTTTGATCAATACAAAGAATTTGTTCTACACCACGCAGATTTAGCCCAACAGGCTGGTGCAGGAGCATTTATTTTAGGGGGTGATTGGATATCTCCCGCTCTTCCTGACGCAAAATTCGCTGATGGCTCAAACACTGGAGTGCCAGCGGATTCAGATAACAGATGGCGGGAGTTAATAAAAGAGGTAAAAGCCCGCTTCGATGGCGAACTTTTATGGGCTCATCCTGCAAACCATTTAGATTCGCTTCCGGTTTTTATCGATCAGTTTGATCACCTATATCTTCAGGTAGCATTGCCGGAAGAAGAAATTAGAATTGATAAAAATTTTACAGAGAAGTTCCAAATTGAACTCACAGACTGGCTTGACAATAAGGTGGACCCAATCGTTGAACAAGAAGGAAGCAGTGTCATCCTATCAGTTTCCATTCCAGCTGTTCCGGATTTGTATTCTCAAGAATTTATATACCAGATAGTCCTGAATTCAATAAATGAGCGTGATTGGATCGACGGTATCGTATCCGCAGGTTTCTACCCTCCTGCGGTATTGCAGGACAACTCACCATCTATCCATGGAAAACCTGCATATTTTCTAATTTCCGAATGGTTTCCTAAATTTCTAGGTGAAGAGTCAAACCTGGAATAAAAACTAATTTAGCTGAATATTTTATCTAATTCAGTATCCGGTACATCAAATACGGAATTATGAGGCGGTAATTGTTCTAGTGTCATCCATTCGGGAATGCGGTCATCAGCCTGTGTAAGCCCGGCGCGTTTGTTGAATTCGATTTCTAGGTTAATACATTCCTTTCCTAATTCAAGCAATATATTCTCTGATACATCCCAACCATAACGGGTGTTCAGGAATTTTGATATCAGCTCTGGAGCCAGTGAGAACCCAAATCCTGCAAAAGCGCATACTCCCAGCGAGTCGTATCCAGCACTCTTATATTGAGCAGATCTGGAAACCTCCACCTGTCCATCTGGGTCAAGGTGATCTATGTTTGCTCTGATAGTCAATCCACTTGTATGGTCAGCTCCTTGGGGGGAAGTAGCATAAGTAACACCAGTTCCTTTTATTGCTCTGGGATCGTACGCAGAAATCGCCTGTTTCTTAATAGCTGGCACCCTTTCAATGCCAAATACACTTCCAGTGCAATGAACACCATTTCCGATGATCCTGCCGAGCGGGGTTCCAACACGAATCTCTTTCACCAATTCCAAAGTTCTGGTGCCGTCGCCAAATTCAAGTAGACCCGCTTCCGTAGACACACCTAATGCAGCTCCAATCTCTATTGAATCCAAACCCATGTCATTTACCTCATAATTTAACTTCGCAATTGTATCCAAATCCCCAATTCCTAGGTTTGATCCCATTAACCCGATTGTTTCGTATTCAATAGGAGAAACAATTGCTTCACCATCGGAATCCCCAAACACATTGGAACACTGGATCGCACAACCGACCATACAAGCATGTGATGTTTTTGATTCGCCTCCCCTCTTGAGCAAAACCTCTTGTAAGTATTCACCGCTAATTTTATCCGCATCCTCAAAAACTCCGGATGAAAAATTTCTTGTCGGCAATCCGCCAAAACCATTGCACATCTGAGTCATCGCTGCAGTGCCATAGTCAAAATATACTTTTGTTTGTGGGTGATCGTTCAATGCTTTGTTATAAGCTTTTCTAGCAGTCTTAAAACCCTCAACATTTACCATTGGTGGGTCACTGCATCCACTATCATCAAAAACAATCGCCTTTACCCCTTTTGAACCCATTACAGCACCTAATCCACCCCGCGCAGCGATCCTGGAGGGAACCTGATCCCTATCAAGATTTTGAATACCAGCAGCTTTAAGTTTCATTTCCCCAGCCGGACCAATCAATGATATTGCTACTTTTTTACCGAACTCGTCTATTAACCTTAAAGCACTTTCATAGACGCCGAGACCCTTTAAATATTCTGCTTGTTTAAATTGAATTCCATCTTTATTTAGGTAAATAATACTGAGATCGTTTTTCGAAACGCTCCCTTCCAGAATTAAAGCTTTAATCCCCAATCTTGCCATATGAAGTCCGGTTTTTCCGCCAGCGTTAGATTCTTTAACACCACATGTTAGTGGACTCTTCGAACCGATAGAGATCCGATCACAGCTTGAAAGCCGGTGACCAACTAGTAAACCTGGAGCAAAAATAAGCTTGTTAAATTGTCCCAGCGGTTCACATTGTGGAGGGACCTCATCAAGTAAAATCCTCGCAGTGAGGGCTCTTCCACCTAGGCGAGCCCAGCGTCCAGGGACAGGTTCGATCAGTAATTCTTTATCTGCTAGATTTATTCTCCATATGAAACCAAAAAGATCGGAGTTTAGTTTTTTAGCGTGATCCATCTAACCTCCAATTTTTCAACTACTGCTCAATATCTGATAAAGATGCCCGGAAAATCTGAAGACTATCCGCAATTTGTTGCTCAGTTACAATTAAAGGGGGAATAAACCGGATGGTATTATCCCATGGTCCGCATGTCAGCACTAGCAATCGCCTTTTGAGGCATTCATTCAAGACCCGCTTTGCAAAAGCCTTATCAGGATTATTCTCTCCATCTCGAAATTCACATCCCACCATTAAACCAAGTCCCCTGATATCAGCAATTTGCTTATAAGATTTTTGAAGGTCACTCAACCCAGAAATTAATTGCATTCCACGCTCAATTGAGTTTTTGAGTAAACCTTCATCGCGAATTGTTTGAATGGTTGCAATTGCAGCAGCGGATGCTAGAGCATTTCCGCCATATGTTCCCCCATGCGAGCCAACGATCCATTTATCCATCAATTCCTTTGTGCTTATAACACCAGAAATTGGAAGGCCGGATGCCAAGCCCTTGGCTATAATGATGATATCTGGATCGACATTAAAATGCTCATAAGCAAACCAGCGTCCTGTTCTGCCAAATCCAGATTGGATTTCATCAATCACCAGAAGGATTTGATACTCATCGCAAATCTCACGCACACCCGTTAGAAAATTTTTTGGCGGGACAACGTAACCTCCTTCACCTAAAACAGGCTCAACAATTATGGCTGCAGTTTCCTCAGGCGAAGTTTGTGTTTTCAAAAGAAATTCCAGCTCATTTAAACACCAATTTGTGGTGTAGTCATCTTCCCAACCGTATCGAAATGAATAAGGGTATGGCGCAACAAATACACCCGGCATTAAAGGTTGATATCCCGCCCGATAAATTGTTTTGGAAGTTGTCAATGACATCGTCCCGACGGTTCTGCCATGAAAGCTTCCCTGGAAGACGATTATATTTGTTTTTCTTGTTGCATGCCGTGCCAATTTAAAAGCGCCTTCTACAGCCTCCGCTCCCGAATTGCTGAAAAAAAAACCTGTCAAATTTGGGGTTTAGAATCCCTCTAAGCTCCCCAATCAAGGCCAGAATAGGCTCATGCAGGATAATATTAACTTGTCCGTGTAATAGCTTTTCAGACTGCCTTTTAACAGCTTCAACAACTCTCGGATGGCAGAACTTCCCATCCGCTGCGTCCTTTGGGCATAACGATGTTCCCAAGGTGTTTGCATAAAATCATCTCCTTTTTAATCAACCCGATTCGCTCGGGGATATAAATAATTAGACCGGCATCAACATCATGCCGGTGCTGACCGCGCTCGAGAACGTGACCACGCCCATGATCTT
>JBJYWI010000095.1:0-22441 GCA_046259385.1 Anaerolineales bacterium | reverse complement strand
ATTATACTCTGCTCAGTTGAAATAGAATTTTCCTAAACCTATCAGGCTATGTAAACCAGGTAAAATTGTTTTCAACTTTGCTCATTACTAGTTTTTTGTTTTAGATCCCAGCCGCGCAGGGTCCGGACTACATCGAAGAGCATCAACAGCAGGATGATCCCGTTCAAACCGTAAAAGATGGTTATCAGTTTCGTGACCGGCTGGGTTGGTGTGAAATCACCGTAACCGATGGTTGTTAGGGTAATAACCACGAAATAAAGCGCATCCAGCCAACCCCAGCCTTCAAGCCAGTGATACAAAGCAGTACCAATCACAATCATGAATACAGCGTACACGAATATCGACCGTGTGCGTTTGTTGAAGAGCACATCCAAGAATAACGCCCGATATAAAGGGTGGACTTTCTTCCTTTGACTGATTTCTTTTATTTGTTTATTTGATATGTTCTCTGTTTTCATGAGACTTTGTCCTCCTGAATTTTCAAAGGGTTCCTCGGATGCTGGCTTTAACCTGGCGGCTATTCTCTGAAGCATCTGAGTCTTTCTCTACCTAAACAGACCAAGCTTGCAGGTTTACAAACAGACCTGGGGCAGTAATTGACAGGTTGAACCCAGCACTGTATTGCAGATGATTATCAGAACTTCTAGAAAAAACGGCGCTAAAAAATTGACAGCCAGGATCGCAGCTATCACACCGGTCAGGTTTGACTATGCCAGCCCGTTATTCAGAAATGCTTTTTGCGGGTATTTATCCAGGTATAACATTTACGAATAGCTGGGTATGCCTTTAAGCCAAGGCACTGTAGCCAATTGTCACATAGGCGCGCAGAAGGCATATGCTGCAAACGCCCTGAACGGAATATAATACCTTTAAATAAATTCTTATTCAAATAGAATTGCTGATAATCAACATACATGCCAAAAATCCTTCGTCGTAGGCGGTCAGCCATATCACTATTTGTTTGTTGAACTTCCGCAATCTTTATTCCTCATGAAATGTATTGGTCCAGCGAAAATTTTAAACTTTTTATGGATTTGCCCGTAATTTTACACGAAAATGAGTTTTGAAAATTCTTTGACCCTAATAGCGATTACTTTACCCATCATCTTGGCTTTGTTGATACGTTATTGGGGGAAAGTTTTTAAGAAAATTCAGCGTCAAGCGACCGCCATTACTTTCTTTTTGGTTTTATCAGCAGTATTGTTCAGGTTTCTATTAAACAGGCAATATGAATGCATTTATCTGACTGGCAAAGAAACTTGCGCGTTTGTAGGCATTGGCTCAATTTTCACTTGTCTTCTCAGCATAATTTCAGGATTAATTTGTCTTTTACGTGAATCTAACGAGCGGCATGATTACATTTTTCTATTGCTACTAAACAGTACATGGGCAGGTATTGTACTTACCGACAACTTTTTGCTGACAATAATTTCTTTCAGTTTGCTGCTAATTGTTGTTTCTGGTTGGATTAAGGCGCGCGGTCTACATGCAGATTTCCTTATTCTGCGAGATGATTATAAAAATGATTGGGGACCTAAATGAGAATACCTATTGGTAATTTTTAATTAATCCAAAAAGTAAGCCTGAAGTAGAATTCAATCCAGGATCTCAACTTCTACAGAAGTTGGTTTCTTTCAATAAGCTAAATGGTTTTTATTAATGGAAACCAATCGGGATCAAGATTCAAGAATTGATCATTTGGACTGCTTATGATGTACGGATTCGGTTTCGCAGCTGATAACCAGTCTGTCTGGTATTGCTCCAAGCGTTAGAACTAAAGACTCACAAATTTTTATTTACAGCAAGAATATTTTATTCTCGGGTGAGGACAAAACAGGTGATATCGTCAAAGGAAGGCGCATCGCCGATAAAAGCGGTCCGTTCTTCCTTTAAAATATTCATCTGGGTTTTTGCGCTTGATACCGGCAAATTTTTTATCATCCCCAGCAGCCGTTCGAGCCCAAATTCTTCACCCTGCCGGTTTAATGCATCCGTCACGCCATCTGTGTAAATGAACAGGGTATCTCCCGGGTGTAGTGAAATCGATTCGTATAAAATTTCGATCTCATCCAGAACACCGAGCACCGGACCGGTCGGGAGTATTTCTTCCACATCCCCGGATGTGCGGCGTAACAACGGCGGGTTGTGCCCGGCGCTTGAATAAATCAGCATGCTTCTCTTTACGTCCAGGACTGTATAGAACAGGCTTACAAACATGCCAGAGTTCGAATAGGCGTTAAGATGGCGGTTGACCTCCTTGAGCGTGTCAGCCGGGTTCGGATTGATTTCAATCTGAGCCCGGATTAAACTGCGGGTCATTGCCATATACATGGCAGCCGGGGCGCCTTTATCGCTCACGTCCGCCACGATAATCCCCCAGCGGTCGCCCGGCAGTTTAAAAACATCGTAAAAATCGCCCGCCATCTCCCGCGCTGCACACCAGTCCGCCGCCAGGCTGTAACCAGGTATCTCCGGAAGGGTTTGCGGGAGCAGGCTGGTCTGGACAATATGAGCCAGCTGGAGCTCGCGTTCAAGGCGTTCGCGCTGGCGGTTGCTCTCCTCGAATAAACGGCTTCGTTCAAGCGCCACAGCGACCTGGGCGCCAATAGTGGATAGCAGCTGCAGATCAGAAGCAGTGAGGAACTGCCACTCCTCAGTCGCCACATTGATCATTCCTAGTGTCTGGTCGCCGGCAATAATAGGGACACTTGCGTGGAACAGAAGACCTTGGTTGTCGCCTTCCGCTTCGGCTGACTCCTCCAGTCTGGTGCACTCGACAATATTAACCGCCCGGCGCATCTGCCCTGCCCGCATGATCGCCTGGCAGTGGCAGTCTCCAGGTTGTGTCAGGTACATGCAGTCATCCCGTTCCAGTCCGGGCGGTAAACCAAGCTTTGCTGCCAAGGCAAAATCATGCGGCGGAGGGTTCGTCTCGGAATAAAATTTGGAGCCCGCCTCCGGCAGCAAAAAAAACCAGGCGGTTTCCAGCCCAAGGGTTGAGACAATTGCTTCCAGGCTGATATCCAGCGTCTTCTGGATATCGTTAGCATGGTTAAGTTCCACCGCCAGTTTGTTCAGAACATTCAACCTGGCGATCTCGCGCTGTTCTTCGCTTCCATCAAAAATTTCATCCCTTCGCCGGATTTGTTCAGGAGTTAATGAAGGTCGTTCAATGCTGAAATAATAATCAGGGGTGTTTTCAATCAGCCCTGCCTCTTTCGCCCAGCGGTAAAATTTTAAAATCGAATTGAGACGCTGTCGTTGGGATACCGGGCTTAACCCCTGATGGTTAAGCTCCAGCAGGTACGTCCGCAGGTGGACATCATCATCAACGCCGGGTATAAAAGCGTTCTCTCCCCCAGCCTGCCATTCCATGTATTCGCGTACATGGTCAATTACACCGCTTTCTTTTATATCGATCGTGTATGCAAATTGGTTTAGTATGTCCATTTCGGGGTGTATTATCCCACAACCGGGCTGTAAAACAACCCAAAAAACCAATCTAAAATCAAATTTCAAATCCAGCAGTTCAGAAATTTATCTGGTTAAAGAACTATGACTAGCCCTCCCAGGACATGCGCTACCATCGACCACCAGATTGTCCCGGTCTTGTTCGCCAGGTAGCTCAAGTAAAAACCAAAAAAGAGGGCTCCGATCACAAGACCGGTTGGATTGTTGTTTAATGACACTGAACCGGGTGCAATATGCCAGAGTCCAAACCAGATACTCGACCAGACGATTCTAAAGAACAGCTTTTCCGGAAACTGGACCAAAAAGACGCCCCGCCATAATACCTCTTCAAAAAAACCATTGCCCAGGCTGGTCGACAAAAGCATTAATAATACCCAAAAGCTGTGCTTTTCGTAGACTGTGCCTGTAAGGAATCTGAATAAGCCAGCCAGAATTAATGGGATCACGACCAGAAACAGCACCTGCCTGTTTAATTTTTGAGGTTTTATCAGGTTAATTATTTTTTCCTTATCGACCATCCACAAGGAGAACAGCCCACCCCACAGGATCCAGTAAATTACCAGACCGAGGTACCATCCCAGCGTTTCACCAACCACTGCTGCCAGGATTTGAAAGACGGGATACATGCTCCCTAGAACAAATGGGGACGATAAAATCAAGATCTTTTGTTTTCGGGTCATAGCCTCTCTCCAAACTGGTAAATTGGAGTCTAACAATCGTGATTATATTTTGTCCGCATTCAAATTCTTTCCACCCAATCGCGAACGATTTTTGAGGTATCGGATAGTCGCTTAATTGTCAATGTCTCCGCCGCAGGCCAGCGCTCGATTGCATTTTCCAGCAGAGAAGGGCGCACCACGGTCAAAGATACCCGGTACAATCTAGAATCTACTGCATCAAAACCCGAAAGCAAGCCTTCATTTCGCTCAAACTCGAGCGGTCCGAGTTCATCTACCACCAGCAAGTCGCAGGGCACGGCTGCCTCTAGAACCTGGTTGCACCAGATTATAGTGCCAGGAGAAAATCGCCAGCGGTTTGTTTGTATCCCCTCCCTTGGAGATTCAGGCTCGGTTAATTCCGCCAGCCGGCGCCTAACCTCGTTGCGCAGGTCGAGAGCGTCAATTGCAACTTTGCGTTTCCCCTCAAAGACCGCCGGGGAAAGCAGACCGGCTGTACCCCAACCTCTCTCCTTTAAAGCAGCCGCAGCCTGGCGGCAGAATCTGGATTTTCCGCTTTCAACCTCCCCACTTACTAGAAAAATCTTACCTTCCCCCTTCATGATTCCCGGGATTCCAACAGCACAACCGGATACCCATCAACCTGCACCACCCGCACAGGCACCCCGTACGTCCTGGTCAGGTTCTCTGCACTGAGCACAGAATTCACATCACCGCTTGAAAGTACCTGGCCTTCTTTCATCATCACAAGGTACTCTGCGGTCCTGGCAGCTGAATCCGGGCTGTGGGTTGTATACACCACAGTTGTACCCTCTTCTGCCAGCTTGGTCAGGGTATTGAGGATCCTTCCCTGGTTGCTCAGGTCAAGGTGGGTTGTGGGCTCGTCCAGGAGCAGCATCTCCGGTTCCTGCGCCAGTGCGCGTGCAATTAGAACCAGCTGGTGCTCGCCTCCACTCAGTTCCAGCACGGAGCGCCGCGCCAGGTGAGTCAGTCCCAGGTTTTCAAGGTGCTGCAGTGTGATCTCGGCATCCTCACTTGTCGGCATTTGTAGAAACCCGATATGAGGGGCGCGTCCCATCATCACGTAGTCAAGCACGCTGAAATCAAAGGCAGTGTACTCGCTTTGTGGGACAAACGCGATCAGGTGGCTCAACTCACGCCGGGTGTAATCCTGGATGTCCTTCCCGTGGATCGAAACCCGTCCCCCTGCCGGTCTGAGTATCCCCAGCAGGATATGCACTAGGGTTGACTTTCCAGCACCGTTCGGGCCCAGGATGGCTGTGATCGATCCCGCCGGCAGGTCCAGGGTCATCCCGTGGAGAACCTTTCGGTGGTCGCCGTTGTAAGAAAATTCCAGGTCCCGGATCGAAATCAGCGCTTCTTTCATGGCTTCCACCTGGCGCCGACCGAAACCATCAGCAGGATGAAAATCAAGGCCCCCAGCAGGGAGGTGATAATGCCGAGCGGTATTTCTCCTGCCAGTAGTGAGCGCGCAACCGTGTCGCAAAATATGACAAATGCACCGCCGATCAGGATCGAAGCAGGTATGGTGCCCTGGGCGCTCGCCCCGAATAAGCGCCGGGCGATGTGGGGGATAATCAACCCAACCCAGCCTATCACCCCGGCAACTGCGGTCACCGCCGCGATTGCCGCCACAGAACTAACCAGCAGCAGCGTCCGCTCGCGCCCAATCCGGGAACCCAGCGAAAATGCGGTCTCTTCGCTCAGGGCAAGCAGGTTCAACCGCCAGCGCATCAGGAACACAACCAGCAGCCCAATCACGACAAACGGGGTCATCAGGAGAACATCCCGCCAAGTCACGCCCCACAGCCCGCCCAGAAGCCAGAAGGTTATTTCAGGCAGCTGGGTCAGCGGGTCAGCCAGGTACTTGATCAGCCCGATCCCAGCTGAAAACAGCGCCGAGACCGCGATCCCGGACAGGATTAGGCGTAGCACCCAACCGCCGTAGCGCAATTGGCGGGCAACCAGGTAGGAAAGCGCCAGGCCCAAGCAGGCGAATACAAATGCCGAAAACTCAATTGCCAGGGCCCCGGAACTCAAAGTCAGGATTGCCAGGGCTGCCCCAAATCCGGCACCCTGGGAGACGCCCAGGATCCCCGGACTCACAAGCGGGTTGCGGAATACCATCTGGAGCACATTGCCAGCCGCACCCAGGCTGGCGCCCAGCATCAAGGCTGCCAGAAGCCTTGGAAGCCGCAGCGCGGTCACAAGCCGGAGGGCAAGCTCATCCTGCCCCAGTAATTCGAGCGGCATCCAGTACGGCTGGGGGTAGCGCCCGATGAAAATTGAAAGACCGAATACCAGCAGCAGTCCTGCTATCAGGACAAGCCACCCCACAGTCCGCAGCTTGCGCTGCCTGGCAGGATTAAGCTGGTGATCCATATTTCAAGCTAATTACCGATATCTCCTGTAACCAGCGGAAGTACCTCATTCTCAACCTTCTCCGCATCCAATCCATACATCTCGCTGTAAAAATTCTTAATTTCTTCTGTCATATCCAGGGACACGAATCGCTCCGGATAGATGGTCTTTGCAAGCCATTCCAACCCCAGAATCCAGCGCGGGTCGGGCTGGTCCCAGCTCAAAAAGTCGCCCGGGAAAGCGAAAAGCTTATCTCCCTGGACGGCTTGTAGAGCCTGCCAATTCGGGTCCTGGTTAAGTTCATCCACAACCTCTCCCGGATCGCCAAAGTAATTTACAAGGATAATAATCTCAGGGTTCCAGGCTGCGATCTGTTCAAAATTGACCACCGTCCAGCCCCCCGCTTCCGACGCTTCCGCCCATACTGGTTCCCCGCCAGCCAGCTCAACCATCAACGTCTGCAGCCAGTCTGTGGGAGGAACTTTAAACGCCACCTCGCCGCCTTTATTGTCATACTGGATTAACAATACAGGATGTCTGTCCTGTATCTGCAACCCTTCCATGCCGGCTTCAACCTCATCCAATTTACCCTGGTAGAAAGTTAGAATCTGATCGGCTCTTTCAGGGTCATCAAATAAAACTCCGAGAACCTTTATATCGCGTGTGAACTGCTCGGGAGTCTCAAGGTCGAAGTAAACTACCGGGATTCCGAGCTGCTCCAGGGGTTCGCCGAGGTCTTCAGCCATATACGTCTTCATCAGGACTGCATCCGGTTTGGCAGGCGCGATCTGCTCCGCCGCTGCACCCTTTTCAAGCTGGATTTTTTCATCCACATTCGGGTCAACCAGCGGTAGCATCGAAATGTCCTTTTGTAGACGCTGTTCCATGGCAGCAATCTGATCGGTTGCTTCCGGGAAAAGGTAAGCTGAATGAAGAATAAGCTGTCCCGCTTTGCCGGCGACTGCGATTCTTTCCGGTTTCGCCTCAAAACTCAGGCTGTTCCCGCTTGCGTCCGTCAGTTCGATTTTAGGGTTTCCGGCTTCCTGTCCCATTTCCGCTGGTTCAGATTCGGGCTCCTCCATCTCCGCAGGAGGGGAGGTCTCTTCAACCCCTGGTTCTGACCCTGTTCCGGCAGGCGAACAGGCACCAGCGATTAAGAGAAGGATAACAAAAATCAAAAGGATAAGGTTTGGTGTCTTCATTGTTGATCTCCTTGATTTATTGAAAATTATTCCAATTGGTTCCGGATGTCCTCTATCCAGTCTATGCAAGATTGAAGCTGCCTCAGACGGAGTTGGAATGAGAGCCGGTTCAGGGTTAACGATTGCGGGATATTGTTAAAATCCTTCTGAAGGCGGTTTATATCCTTTTTGAGGGCTCTCTGTTGGTTTTTTATCAATCCCAAGGCATATTCCTTTTGCATCCGCCTGGCAAAAAACAGGCGCGTCAGAAATTCAACCCGCACAGCCCGGACACTCCCCGGAGTTGGTTCATCCAGCCAGCGTCTGAAGCGCTGTGCCCCGATCTTCGTTATGCTCAGAAGGTATTTGTCTGGGGCTGACTTCCCGGGTTTTATCTCAGAGTTGATATCACCCTGGTTCTCCAACCGTTTGAGGATGTTATAAACCTGGCTTTGGCTCAGGTTCCAGATGCCTGTTAAATCTTCATCCAGGCGTTTATGCAGTTCATAACCATGGGCAGGAGACTGGGCTAGAAATCCTAGCAGCGGGTATTCCGGGGAGATGTCACTGGCACGCATAATAAGAACCACTACTCACTTAATGAGTACGTTCGTCGAGTATACCACATATGCTGGGTTTTCAAACCTACCCAAAATTGAGAACTGCATCAATCTCGGGCGAAGCAGAGAGATCCCTAAACAGGGATCAATTTCCCATCTGCAGTTTCCACCATTGGACATCCACCTATTTACGGATAAAAAATGCTTGACGGATTTCCCCATCCGGTAGTAAAATTTAATTTTACAAATCCGAAATTTCGGGAAAAATCAAATAATGATCTTCCGACCCGACAACAATCAACAGCAGCAGCAGAGCCAGCAGAACGGAGGTATTTGCGTGCCTGCTTAAGTTGCGCGAAAGGTTGGAGGTTTGGTGATAACTTGAAAGGCACGCAAAAGCGTGCTTTTTTATTTAATCACTCTAGAAACCTGCTTAAAGAGAAATCCTTGATGGAATCAGTAACAGAAGAAACTGAGAGCAGACATAAACGCTACCGCATCAACACCAGTCCAGCTACAGATCTGGTGCAGAGACCCAGCCGGTTTATTGTCAGGGTTGGCAAAATAGGGTTGGCGCTGCACCTTTTTAAGAGTCTGATCAAAAACCGCATCAACCTGAAGGTGGTCACCAGCCGACCCTGCATTTACGGGGTATATTCCGGACCCGTCGGGGGATTTTCGCCGCGCCCGGCTTTATGCGTCGGCTGCCTGCGCTGCACCACTGAATACCCCGGTTTTGTCCAAATCCTGCCCAATCCCGAGCGGAACGCATGGGGGAATGGTTTTTTCACCGCGCAACAGCACGAGACCATTCTCTACGAGGCGGAGACCGGCCGTATACCCGTCCGGGGTGCCGGGTACCGCGGCAGGTTCGGAGGCAATGGCTGGGATGGGATCTGGACGGATATGTCCGAAATCGTCCGACCTACCCGCGACGGCATCCACGGGAGGGAATACATCTCCACCCGCGTTGATATCGGTGCAAAACCCGCTTTCCTCCGTTTTGATCATACCGGTCGACCGCTGGAAAAGGATTTTAATTTCTTCAGCATCCAGGTGCCTTTCTTCTTCGACCTGGGTAAAAAAATCCCGCTACCGGATGGATTGACAAGGGCAATTTCCAAAGCCGCCAAAGAACTTGATACACTGCTTGTGATCCCGCTTGAAACTGCGGCTAACCTGGGGTTGAACGGCTATTGGATTGTCCCCATAATAACGAAGGATAACCTTCATTCCCTCAACAAAATTCCCCCGGATGCAAGAATGGTTGAAATATACGGATTGGATCAGGCTCAGGTAAACCGGGTTCAGGAAGTTTTACCGGATTGTTTACTCTGCCTGCGCATCCCTTTCCCGAACAGCCAGGAAACCAAGCCCATCCCGTCTGACAGCATTAACGTCTACCATTTTAGCCTTGATCCTCTCCGTTCCGGCCATGGAGACCAGAACCCATTTGATTTGATTCAATCCGTCCACCATCACTTTGTCGAGATGCGCCAGCGCGATCAGGTCACTTTGCTCGGCAGCGGTGGGATTTGCGCCGCCGAACATGTCCCTAAAGCGATAATTGCCGGATTGGATGCGGTTGGGATCGATACAGCCCTGCTGGCCGCCCTCCAGGGCAGGCCTCCAGACGATCCTGCAGACGGATCAACTGAAAACTGGATCTTTCCCCTTGACCCGCCGCTTGATTGGGCGCTCCAACGGATTCTGAACCTCTCCGCATCCTGGCGCGACCAGCTGCTGGAGGTGCTCGGCGCGATGGGTCTGCGCGAGGTCCGCCGCTTGCGCGGCGAGACCGGCAGGATGATGATGCAGGTGGAACTTGAAAGAGAGGCGTTCGCCGGAATTGAGGGATACCATGGATAAAAATTTGCAGATCAATTTAAAAGCGGTAAAGAAACACAAGGGTTCCATCCGGGATGGATTTGATTACTGGTCATCCGGCGAGCATGGGACGCCGCCTGCGCTTGGAGACTGGCGCTGGACAGATGAATTGATTCTCTCAACCTGGTTCATGGCTGCCCACGGTACCCCTCCAGAAAACGGCTTCGAGTACCGCAGGGGCAGGTCTGGCGGAGGCTTTGACCAGTTGGATTTCAAATCCCTTCCACCCGACAGGCAGCTGCCGCAGGATGAACCGGTCAATTTAGCCATACCCCTGAACAGGCGCGGTTCTGGAAGGGAGATTCTAATATCTGTGCCTTTTTACGGCGGTGGGATGTCCTACGGCTCAGTCAGCGAACAGGTTATGCTCGCCCGGGCTATGGCTGCTAGAGAGTGGGGCACTTTTACCTGCACGGGTGAAGGAGGCTATCCCCCCTCTCTGTTTGAATACAAAGGCAGCATAATCACCCAGGTCGCCACCGGGATGTTCGGCGTACGCGAGGAGACCATCCAGGTCGCTCCTATCGTCGAATTTAAATACGCGCAGGGGGCTAAACCGGGTCTGGGAGGCCACTTGTTGGGAGACAAAGCCACCCTTTCCGTTTCGAAAATGCGCGAAAGCGTTCCCTGGGTCAGCCTGTTTTCACCCTTCCCTTTCCACTCGGTGTACTCCGTTGAAGACCACCGCAAGCATGTTGACTGGATCAACACTGTCAACCCCTCTGCCCTGGTCTCGGTCAAGGTGTCCACGCCCATAGATGTGGATATGGTCGCGGTCGGCAGTTATTATGCTGGCGCGCATATTATTCACCTGGATGGTTCCTACGGCGGAACCGGGGCAGCGCCCGAGATCTCCAAGAAGAACATCGCCATGCCAATTGAATTCGCCATATCGAGGGTGCATAATTATCTTTCAAGCGAATCGGTACGCGATGAAGTGGTTTTGATCGCCTCAGGCGGAATCCGGACTGCAGATGACATCGCTAAGGCAGTTGCCCTGGGGGCGGACGGGTGTGTGCTGGGCACCGCAGAACTGGTTGCCATGGGCTGTACGCGCTGTTCAAACTGCGAACGCGGCAGGGGCTGCCCTTTTGGGTTAACGACAACCGACCCGGAGCTCTCCCTGCTGGTAGACCCGGAATGGGGAGCAAACCGGCTGGGAAATTATTACCGATCACTCAAAATTCAACTTGAAAACATCCTGCGTAAACTGGGTCTGCGGGATATCAGGGAATTACGCGGCAGAAAAGACCTGCTGGTGTACAACGGGGGGGCGGAGGCAAAATGAGCAAGTCAGAAAATATAAAACGGCTTCTGAAATCGCGCGCCTCCCTTCTCCCGGCAGCCGCAATGGAAATCCAAACAAGCCGCAAGGAAGCCGCTGAGGGCGGCTGTGGGGTAATTGGCTTTGCCTGCAGCCTGCCTCTCCCCGCCCGGCACCTGTTGAAATCGCTCGAAGGGATGCGCAACCGCGGCAACGGCAAGGGCGGTGGCATCGCCGCGGTTGGGCTTGACCCGGCGCAGTTTGGTGTCTCTGACCAGATTCTGGAAAACGATTATCTGCTGGCTGTCGCTTACCTTGAGCCTTCCTGCCGTTTTCAAGTCGAGCTTGACCACATCCTGCCATATTTCCATCTCGATCACGTCCGGAAAGCGCCCAGCCTGGAGGAGTACTCCCGATTGGATGGATTGGATGTAAAACCCCCTGAGGTTTACCAGTATTTTGTGAGAGTCAAAAAGAATTTCCTGGATGACTTCAAGCGTAAAAATAACCTGGACATGGAGCCAGGTGCAATGGAAGATGAAATCGTTTTCCAGAATTCGTACCGGCTAAACAGCGCTTTTTACGCCGCGACCGGTCAGAAAAAGGCTTTTGTACTTTCGCACGGCAAAAATCTGCTGGTGCTCAAAATGGTCGGATATGGAGACGATGTCATCCGTTATTACCAGCTGGAGGACATGCGCGCCCATGTCTGGATCGGACACCACCGCTATCCAACCAAAGGACATGTGTGGCACCCGGGCGGTGCGCACCCGTTCGCAGGTTTGAATGAAGCCCTGGTGCACAACGGCGATTTTGCCAACTACGCTTCGATCTGCGAATACCTCGCCCAGCGGGATATCAAACCCATGTTCCTGACTGACACAGAAGTCTCTGTGCTGGTATTTGACCTGCTCCACCGCGTTTACGGTTACCCCCTTGAATACGTGATCGAGGCGCTCGCTCCGACAACCGAGCGCGATTTCGCTATGCTACCAGAGGATAAGAAGAAAGTATACCGTTTGATCCAGAGCTCCCATATACACTGCTCGCCGGATGGACCCTGGTTCTTCTTGATCGCCCAATCTGAACGCTTCGGTGGGAATCCGCGCTACCGCCTGACCGGCATAACGGACACCTCCATGCTGCGTCCGCAGGTTTTCGCCCTCCAGGAAAACCCATCCAATGGTATTTCAATCGGTCTAGCAGCTTCTGAAAAGCAGGCTATCGATGCCGCCCTGCTTTCCTTATCAGCCGAGGACGGGCGCTTCTGGTCCCGCCCGGACCGGTACTGGAATGCCCGCGGCGGCAGTCACACCGACGGCGGCGCTTTTATGTTTACAGTGACCCCGGATGGGAACGGCTCTGCCAGGATGGTATGCACTGATAAATTCGGTCGCCGGATTGACGAAAACGGCGCCGGCTCCACTGTTCCAGCATCCATTCTCCCTGGAAAGATATCCACAAGAATAGAGTTGCCTCCCGCTGAAGGTTTGAACTGGATGTTGAAAAAGCTGCCTGGCTGGGATTACACTGATTTTGAGGAATTCCTGGTGGGCATGTTGAGTCGGGTGGATAGTCCGGTCGGGTTACAGGAAGCTCTGGACAGCTACACGCAGCTTATCGATCGCCGTTATCCCACCGGCAAACTGCGCCGCAGCTACCTGCTGTCAAGGCTGGATGAACGAATCACAAGCGTGCTCGCGGCTGCTTACAATAACCTCCCACCTGGATTCAAATTCTCCTCCGCCAAATTCCAGCTGGAGGAGGCGGTGATTCCGGGTGAAATCGTCCTGGTTGACGCGAGCGGATTCCCCGTACAGGGAAAGGGCTCGATTGCCAGTGAGATAAACAGGCTGCACAATCTCGGCGCCCTCCATCTTGTTATTTTTAAAACAGCTGGGCACCGGTTTATCGGTTCCGGACTGGGAGCGGATACCAGCGGATTACGGCTGGATGTATACGGCTCGCCCGGTGACTACCTGGGCTCTGGGATAGACGGGATGCAGATTCACGTCCACGCTTCCGGGCAGGACCAGCTTGCCCAGATAATGAAGTCCGGCAAACTTGTGGTGCACGGCGATGTTGGGCAAACATTTGGTTACGCCGCCAAAGGCGGTGAAACCTATATTCTGGGAGATGCAGCCGGTCGCCCCATGATCAATGCAGTCGGCGGTCCACGGGTGGTGATCAATGGAATCTGTCTCGATTACATGGCGGAATCCTTCATGGCTGGCAACCCTTTTAATGGGGGCGGGTTTGTCATTATTAACGGCATCCGGGTTCTCGATGACGGGAGGATAGAAAGCCGCCCCTCGCCTTACCCGGGTGGAAATCTGTTTTCGCTGGCATCCGGCGGGGCGATATACATCCGAGACCCGCGCCGGGTTCTAACCAGCGATCAGTTGAATGGGGGCGAATTCTCCCCGATGGAACTGCGCGACTGGGAGCTGATCGAACCATATCTGCAGGAAAACGAGGCTCTGTTTGGCATCCCGGTCAGCAGGCTGCTTGAGGTGGATGGCGTTTCCGCCAGGCCAGCAGAGGTCTACCGCAAGATTGTGCCCGCGGCGGTGCGCGCTCTCCAGGCTGAGCAGGCCTGGGTAAGAGAAAACTCAACCGCCTGAGAGATACAATGCCAGACCGCAGCTTTGCCGCCACACAAGGTAGAATCCCTGCAAATTTTCAACAAAAGACAGAGGAAAGAATATGAAAGTGCTGGTTGCGTTTGATTCACAATATGGAAACACGGAGAAAATCGCCCGGGCGATTGCGGAGGCATTTACACCTCCAAACGAGGTTGAAATTAAGAGAATCCCTGAAGTTGATCCTGGGACCCTGTCCGGGTTCGACCTGCTGATCGCCGGTTCGCCAACCCAGCGCCTGCGCCCAACCGAAGCGACCAGCGAATGGATCAAAAACATCCCGGCAAACGGGTTAAGAAACATCAGCGTCGCTGCCTTCGACACCCGCTTGACTGACGAGGAAATCGAAAAAGTGCGTATCTTCAAATTCTTTGTGGGGATTTTCGGTTTTGCAGCTGACCCGATTGCGAAAGAGTTAAAAAAGAAAGGCGGTACGCTGGTGGTACCGCCGGAAGGATTTTATGTTACGGGCACTGAGGGACCGTTAGTAGAAGGTGAACTGGAGCGGGCCCAAGACTGGTCAAAGAGCATCAGCCGCCCAGATATGCCTTCTTAACCTCCGGGTTTTCAAGCAGTTCGTGAGAGGGGCCCTCCAGGACGAGGTTCCCACTCTCGAGCACATACCCGCGCTGGGCGAACTGGAGCGCCATGCGTGCGTTCTGCTCGACAAGCAGGATGGTGGTTCCTCTCCGGTTGATCTCCCTCAGGGTTTCAAACAGGTCTTTCATTAATAGCGGCGCGAGACCCATCGATGGCTCATCCAGCAGCATCATTTTCCTGCCGCTCATCATCGCCCTGCCAACCGCCAGCATCTGCTGCTCACCGCCGCTCAATGTCCCCGCCTTCTGGTTAACCCTCTCTTTCAGGCGCGGGAAGATCGCGTATACTTCTTCAAAATCGCGCTCGATGTCATGACCGTTCTTGCGCGCAAATGTAGCCAGTTTCAGGTTCTCCGAAACAGTTAGGTTGCCAAACAGGCGGCGCCCTTCCGGGACATGCGTTATGCCCAGTTCGCTGACCACTTTATCAGCCGGGTATTTCATGAGATCATTTCCCATAAAGGTCATTTTTGATACGGGTTCGATCGCGATCAGGCGCGATATTGCCCGCAGAGTGGTGCTTTTGCCGGCTCCGTTTGCACCGATGATGCACACAATTTCCCCTTCATCCACCTCAAAACTGATCCCATGCAGGGCTTTAATACGGTCATAAGATACCTGCAGGTTCTCGACAATAAGCAGCATCAGGTCTCCACCTCCCGGCCAAGATATGCGTCAATCACCGCCGGGTTATTGCGTATCTCATCCGGAGTACCCTCAGCGATCACCTCTCCAAAGACGAGCGTCTGGATGATTTCACATAGTTCCATCACCACCCGCATACGGTGTTCGATCAGGAAAATCGCCATATCAAATTCTTTGTGCACCCGCCGGATAATATCCATCATGTGGATCAATTCCTCCGGATTCATCCCGGCTGTGGGCTCATCCAGGAACAGGATTTTAGGCTCAATTGACAATGCGCGCGCCAGTTCTACCCTTCTTTGCACGCCGTAAGGCAGATTGGTGACGATCTGGTCAGCATAGACCGCCACCCCAACCAGATTCAGCAGTTCCATCGCCAATCTCTCGTTCTCAGCCTCTTCCCGCTCACGCTTTGCGGTTCCAAAGAAGGCGCCGATAAGTCCATATGAGATTTTTGAATAGCGAGCCAATTTTACATGTTCGAGCACAGTCATATGCCGCCACAGGCGCAGGTTTTGGAAAGTCCGCGCCAGTCCCAGTGAAGCAATTTCATACGGCTGCCGCCCGATCAGGTCTTCATTCCTAAAAAGTATCTTTCCAGAGGTTGGTCTGTAAATCCCGGTGATCAGGTTGAATATGGTCGTCTTTCCGGCGCCGTTCGGTCCAATCAAACCGCGCACAACCCCTTTATCAATCGCTAGATTGTAATTATGAACTGCCCGCAGTCCGCCAAAGAAGTGGGTCATGCTGTCTACTTCAAGCAACGGCATCTTCCACCTCCTCTTCCGGACTGCTTTTAGGCTGGATCATTTTCTTGAAGTTGAACTCCCTGAATGCTAACACCCCCCTGGGCTGGTAGATCATAATGAATATCAGCAGTACCGGGATGATGATCCACTTGTATATCTCCAGCGGGCGCAGCGCTTCACTCAACAACTGGATCCCGACCGCCCCAAATATGGACCCCTGCACTGAGTTCAGCCCCCCGAAATAGACCATCGCCAGCACTTCAGCAAGCATCGTTATGCCAAATGTCCCCGGATTGACATAACGGATAACGTGCGCGAAAAGCCCGCCAGCCACTCCCGCCCAGAATGCGCCAAATAAAAAGGCGGTCATTTTTGTCCGGCGGGTATTGACCGTCATCGCGCTGGCTGCCAGTTCGCCGTCACGCACCGCATTGAGCGCTTTTCCGAGCGTAGAGCTTACAAAGTTGTTAATAATCCAAATGCACAAAACTGTCCAAAGGAACACGGTTGGAAGGTCCGCCCAATCCGGCTGGCCGCCCATGCCGCGCGGACCGCCAACAACTTCCAGGTTCTCAAGCAGGCTCTTGATTATGAACATGAACGCCAGGGAGATGATGGCAAGGTAGTCGCCGCGGGTGCGGAAGGAAGGGACTGCAACCAGTATCGCGCCCAAGGCTGCGACGACGCCGCCCAGAATCAACCCGATCGGGAAAAGGAAACGACCCATTGCCGCCGGGAGTAAGGCTGCCCCGAACAGGTTGTCATCCACAAACAGGACAACCGTAAATGCAGATGCGGCATATGCACCTAGGGCGATAAACCCGGGGTGCGAACAGGAGAATTCCCCCATGTAACCGTTGATCACATTCAAACTCAATGTGAACATGATCGCCACCAGGATCAAGCGCACTACCAGGAGCCGGTAATCGCTCACGCCTGCCCACAGGTGCAGCACCGCGTACATTAGGGCAAGGTGGGTAATCTCGGCAAGCCACAATGGCAAAGACTGCATCCATTCCGCCAGCCGGTTGGCAAACGACTTGGTTACCCTGGCAACAACCGCGACCGGCAGGATGTAAATAGCCAGAACATACAGGATCGCGCTCGGGATTGATGCCGGCGTTTTCAGGATAAACACCACCCCAAAGAGTGCCGGCACTTTTGGCATGCCGAGAGCACGCGCTAGGGGCAGACCAACCAGAATCTCAAGGATAACCGCTGTAAATCCCCCAAACAACCATCCTAGAAGAGGCACCTGGCGGTATGGCTCCCAGAGCCTTAACAGAACAGCTTTGAAAGTGCTTTGCCGGGAGGGAATCGATTCAGGTTTAACTGCCATTTCTGCACCATGCTTGCTTCAGGTAGTATTTGATCATGGGTCACAACCTCAACTGAGCGGTATATTGCTCGCCGAAAAAGCCATGCGGTCGGAACACCAGGATTAAGAGAATGATCGAGTATGCGATCAGATCCCTCAGAGTGGATGGGAAGATAATTGCGACAAAAATTTCAATAAAACCTAGCAGAAAACCTGCCAGCGCCGCTCCAAGGATCGAGCCTCTGCCGCCCAGGATCGCAGCCACAAACGCCTTCCAGCCAAATGTAATCCCCATATATGGATCGAGTACCGGGTAGGCTATCCCGAATAAAATCCCAGCCGCAGCCGCCAGCGCAGATCCGATCCCAAAGGTAACCGCTGCAATTACATTTAAAGGCACGCCCATCAACGGCACGACCACAAAATCGTAAGCCATCGCCCGCATTGCCATCCCCCATTTTGTGCGCTGGACAAACTGGTGCAGGATAAACATCAGCAGCAGGGACACCAGCACAATCATAATTTTCTTGTTGGTGATATTTACTCCCGCCACTTCGTAAGTGACGGTCTCAATAAGTTCCGGGAAACTCCGCCGGCTTGCACCCAGCAGAGCCAGGTTGCCGGTCTCCAGGATAATCCCGATCATAAGACCGGTTATAGCCGCTGAAGCGCGCGGCGCGTTGCGCAGCGGGCGGTAGCCGATCCTCTCGACCGCCATCCCAACAAAGGAGGTCAAAAACATCGCCAGCAGAATGGTGATCACCAGGACAAGCCAGCCAGGAAGGGCGATCGCGCCGATATAAGAGAACACTGTTAGCAACAGCGTCGCCACAAAAAACCCGATGTACGCTCCCACCATAAAGATGTCACCGTGAGCAAAATTGAACAACAACAGCACACCGTAAACCATCGAGTAACCCAGGGCAATTAGTGCATAAAAACTGCCCCACTGGAGCGCATTGATGATATTCTGGAGGATGAACTGCAGATCCATAGGGCTGCTCCTCTTACTTTCCTGAGGGCGGGTCTGGCGTTATTTATCCAGCCCGCCCTCATTTAGAAACAAATTAACCTCTCTGCTGTGAAATCAGGTTTTTATTCTGGGCAAACCTGCTTGTAAAACTCGAATTCGCCCGCATCGCTGATCTTGACGATCACTGCGCACTTGATTGGATCACCCTGCTCAGTGAAAGTCATTTTACCGGTGATGCCGTCAAAGTCCTTGATCTGAGCCAGCGCGTCCCGGACGCATTTCCGGTCAACTTTTATATCCCCGGTTATCTGCCCGCAGTCCTGGATTGCCTTCTGTACGATCAACATTGTATCCCAGGTCAGCGCGCCAACATCATCCGGAACGTAACCGTATTTCTCGTTATAGCGGTCGATGAACTCTTTTGTCGCCCCGGTGGCACCAGCCGCTGCGTAGTGGGTGCTGAAGAACTGACCTTTACAATCGTCGCCGCACAGGTTCATTAACTCCGCTGATCCCCAGCTGTCGCTGCCCACAATCGGGCCGTCCCAGCCAAGTTCGTGCGCCTGTTGGGCGATTAAAGCCACTTCGTTGTAATACTGGGGGGTGAAGAGAATTTCGGCACCCGATTCTATGATCTTGGTCAGCTGGGCGCTGAAATCAGTGTCCTTGGTTGTGAAACTCTCATAAGCGACAACCGAACCAGGACCGTGTAAACCCTCCCAGGCGGATTTAAAGTATTCTGCCAGTCCCTTGGGGTAATCACTTGCCACGTCGTACAGCACAGCGGCTTTCGTGAAGCCAAACTCCTCCGTGACAAAGTTGGCAACAACCGGTCCCTGGAACGGGTCCAGGAACGGCGTCCGGAACACCCACGGCCGGTCAAGGGTTGTGTTTGGATTGGTTGACCAGGGGCTGACCATCGGAGTCTCGTTATCGTTCGCCACACCGCCCGCCGGCACAGCTTGCTTCGAAGCCTGGGGACCGACAATCACCAGCACCTCATCCTGTGTGATCAGTTTGGTGTTGGCTTTTGTAGCCGACTCCGCTTTCGATTCGTTGTCCTCCAGGATAAGTTCTACGGGGTACTTCTTTCCGCCAACTTCCAAGCCACCGGCTGCATTGATATCCTCCAGCCACATCTCAGATGCGTATTTCGTACCTTCGCCCACCTTTGGAATGTCGCCTGTCATTGGCGCATTGATCCCGATTTTTATTGTCTCGGCTGCGGCTGGCTGGCAGGCAGCTACAAACATCGCCGCGATAAACAGCAGGCTGAATACCTTTAATAGATTATCTGTCTTCATTTTCCTGTCTCCTCGCATAAGTACCAGATCCGGATAAAATTGTAATTATTAATCGACTTACCGCCTTCCTTTTGAATTCGATCTTCTTTCATCACCTCCTCTTATCGTAACTACAAATGGCCATATCCATATTCAACCCGTTTTTCAGATTAATTAATAAAAATACGCCACGTTCTTTCGACCGTGGCGCATATCAATTCCAGCTTTTCACAAAGGTAATAATCTGCTGATTTCTATCCGGCATAATTTCCATGTAAGCTCCGATGATATACACTTTTAGCATTGCCGGGAAAGTCCCTGTTTATGGTGACCGTTTTCTCCTGGATGTTCAGTTACAACAGTTTCTTAAGGTTCCTTCTAAATTGGTTTATGATCTCTACTTATCAAAGAATTCTAAAAAGATTGCAGTTTATCCTGCTTATCCTTAAAGGATAGTACAGATTTTTTGGGATGTCAACATATTACAAAAAAGCCAGTCTTATCCCTGCACCTGGCTCACATGTTTAGTATGGGTTCGGAAGTGAGCGCTGACCAGGTTCAAGAATTTCAAAGTTGAGTAGGTCTGACCCTGTTCACGGTATTTCATCCGGGGGATCTTATGGACCAGGATGCGATTTTCAAGGACTTTATGAGACTCTTTCAGATATTCTTATTAATTTATCTCTTGAATAACATTTTAGCGAAGCAACACCTTCCTGGTTAATTTTGTAACCAGCACATTTCAGCAGCGGCTTGGATTTTTTTACCCTCGCCTGGTAATTTGCAGTGTAGTTCATGTGCCAGAATGTTAGATGCGCTAGGACCTCTTGGACTATCCATTCATCGGTAGCCTTAGCCCTTGCTTTCTTATTCAATACCTCTTCAAAAAATTTATCCATCTCAAAAGATAGATTCGAAATCGCAATTTCAATTTCCATTTCTTCACTTCCCATTTTTAGAGGATACAACTGGCGGCTGCCCATATTCGTTTACATCTCCAGACCCCAGGGACCGTAGAAATCCGAACCGCGCCCAATTGCGATTACCACTTTCCCATCCTGATGGGCGGCGAGGGCGGATTTGTTCATTTCACCCCTTGTTTTTCCTTTGCGTGTGTGAGGGTTATGGGGCATTTCTTCGGTCATAGGCTTACCGTTTGTCTCGCCGAGCATGTAAAAATTTTCAACAATTACCAGTTTTGCCCCACTTCCCGCCAGAGCACTTACGATGGCACCCTGCAGCCGCGGGAATTTTTCCGGCCATTCAAAATAAGCCGGCTGGGCAGCTTGGTAAACAACCTGCGCCTCTTCCGCCGCCTGCCGCACTCTTGCTGGATCATAAAGATTGCTGCCAATAATCTCAACCCCTTCCGGGATCTCAGCCAGTTCTCCAGACAGGTTGACTATCCGGACTCTCTTTCCCTGCTTGACGAGCTCACCCATGATAGCTCAGCCTACCGCGCCGGTTCCAAAAACAACATGCAAATCAGACATATATCACTCCTTCTAATTTCTAACTATGAATAATTTTTCCTCATTCAACATATCTCAGTGAGAGGGTTATGATTTGTTAACATTTATAACGTTCCAATATAGTGAGGAATATCCTCAGCCTGTCTAAGAATTGAGCAGCGGAGCAAAGTCCCCGCCAGATGAGAAGGATATGGATTTATTAACTTAGTCAGACTGTCCTTTTCTGGCATTTCAGCATGTACCTCATCCCTGCTGGACACATCCGGGGCTTCCTGCTGACAGCTGTCATATGATGCATCGCCTATCATCCTGTCCGGCTGGTTAACTATAAGGTTGCCTGTTCAATTGATTTTGCACCCCATATTGTTTTGCCTGTCGCTTCCAGCCATGCCTTCCCATTGCCCGATACAGCCAGGGCGGGATAAAGGGTTTCTCCCAATAAGCCTGGGCTTCTGTAGGGATTTCCAGACCTTTTCCTAGCGCACCCGCTGCAAGCTCGAGAGCGTCTTTCAGCGGTTCCGCGCGCCCATCCATTTCATTCAATGGAATACCGTGAACCATCCCCTGGCCTGCTCCAAGAGCCAGCGAACCTGCCCATTCAAATCCTGCCTGATGTGCAAAGATTGCGCAGATTGCCAGAGCTGTCGCGTTATGACCAGCCTCAGGGAAGCCGCAGTTGGCGATTGCCGCAAACCGCTGGCGGGTTGAATTTCCATTGCGATAAATTGTAAACCGCTCCAGCGCCTCAATAACCGGTGCAGGCAGAGAATCTACATAAAGCGGGAAAGCCAGCACCACCAGATCGGCTGTGTTCATAGCCCCCAACAGGTTTTGCATCCGCTCCGGGTTGCGCAGCGAAGTATGAATGTATATGCTTTCAGTCTCAATATTTTGAAATCTCAGCCTTTCCAAAAGGTGCTCACCCAATGAGTTGGAAGTGCTCTTGCGAGTTCGCGGGCTTCCCACCAGCAAAAGCGCACGCTGGATCTTTATTGCTTGTAAGCTGAAACTTCGTTTTGTGGGCAGTTCCGCAGCCTGGAATGGGATGCCGTTCGCCAGATCATCCAGCAAACTTTCTATCACAGACTGGATTTCGCAATCTGATTGGCTTCTATAAATAATCCCGGCAGCGACTTTTTTAGCAAAAAAATTTAGTGAATTTCGCCAGATAAGATGCTTGAACACCTGTTCAGCATGCGGGTCAGCGTTTTCCATCCATCCTACTGCAAGGAAATCCGGATATTTTTTATACCGTTTCTGGTGGTGGGTCTCACCATTTATCCAGTCAAAGAACGGCGAAATATTTTGAATCTGGTGATCTACCGCCTTCTTCAAGTG
>JBJYWI010000094.1:0-2150 GCA_046259385.1 Anaerolineales bacterium | reverse complement strand
ATGTCTGGTGCAATTCTGGTGCAACCTGGTGCAACCAGGGTAACAAGACATGGAAATAATGGACTTAATGGACGTTTTTACCCCCCATATATGGGATTAGATGGACTAAGTATCCCCATATATAGGCAATGGACATAATGGACAAATCCAATTAGTCGATCGCACTGAGGAGGTCAGGGGTTCGAATCCCCTCAGGTCCACCTGATATACCCCCACCTGTGGGGATTTTTCTTTTTGTTAACCCAGATGTGGGGGGTGTTGAGCTTGGGGCATCGAATGTTGGTGCGGTTCTGGTGCAACCTGGTGAAACCAAGATAATGGAAAATGTAAATAATGGACTATATTTACATCTTGACCCTTTATATATGTGAATGAATAGACTGGCTACCTCCAAATATTGACGATGTAAGCAACAGACAAAACCAATTATTCATATGCCATAAAACGCTAATGTGTCACCTTTCAGGTTTCCTATTATTCAGGATGAATTAATTGGTTCTAATAAGATGAATCATTTGGTTAATATTACTTAATTAGACCAAATTTAATGGTAATGGTAAATCCTCAGTTTCAATTTCTACGAGTTTCCAGAATGCCAGATTATGCAACACTTTTTCTGTAAAATCGGTCCGATGATCCTCGGAATTTGATTTTGGGATGTGGAAATGTGGACACCGCTACGCTCTTGCCCACATTCCCACATCCTCTACGACGACTACTCCGATAGTCCCTTTATACCTTCAAAAGACAAATATACTCTTCCAGTTTGCCAGACTTCGCTGATCTCCATCAAGATAGCACTGATCAACCGCAGACAAGAAGCTTCGTTTGGGAAGATCCTGACCACACGAGTGCGGCGTTTGACTTCCTGGCTGATGCGTTCGAGCATGTTGACAGTTCGAATGCGACGCCGATGGCTGAGTGGGAAAGAGAAAACAATCAATCCTTCTGGAACATTGTTCTCCAGCCAATCAGCCAGTCGAGGGGTTTGGGATTGATACTTCTTCACCATCTCGTTGAGCCAGGTTTGTGCAGTGACCAGGTCGGGTGCGTGGAAGATATTGCGCAAATCCTGAGCCACTTCTCGCTGCATGGCTTTGCGAGGCACATAAGCCTGGACATTCTGCTGCAAATGATATTGGCAGCGTTGCCAGGGGATGCCGCCAAAAACGGCCTGTCTGGCGGCTTTCAGGCCTACGTGGGCATCGCTGATGATCAACTGTACTCCGCACAATCCTCGCTTCACCAGGTTCTGCAGAAAGGTGCGCCAGTGCACTTCTTGCTCGCCAAGGGAGATGGACACGCCTAAAATCTGCCGTTTTCCATCAGGAACCACCCCGCTGGCGATCAAAATAGCGGCATCACGGATTTGACCATCCATGCGCACCTTTTCATAACGAGCATCCAGATAAAGATAGTGGATCATGTCCAATGGACGATTACGCCATGCTTCTAGCGTCTCATCCAGCTGCGCTGCTGCTCGGCTAACCCGGGAAGAAGAGATCGATGTGCCACATAGCTGCTCGACAATGGTCTTCACACGACGTGTCGAAACGCCTTGCACATACATCTCCGCTAAGGCCAGCGTCAAAGCTCGTTCACTGCGCAGCCCTTTCTCTAGTGCATCCGGGTAGAAGCTGCCGTCCCGAACCTGGGGTACATCGAAGGTGATCTCTCCCAGCCGGGTCTTCAGCGTCTTCGGCTTGAACCCGTTGGCATATCCCTGTCGCTCTGGAGAGCGCTCGTAGGGATCAACACCAAGATGCTTCTGCCTTTCTACTTGCATCGCTGCATTGACGAGGATGCGGATCAACTCTGGAAGATAGTCAAAGCCTTGCTCAATGAGAAGATCAGTTAACTCGGTTGGTAAGGTACAATTTTCTTGGTAGGTCATGGTGTTGCTCCTTTCGTTTGTGTAGTGACTTCCGAAAGGATACACCAGACCTACCTCCTCAAATAGATTTTACAGAAAGAATGATACACCTACAAATTTCTTTTTTAAAAACAACATAATTATGATTATATAGAAGATTATTTTATGTCTAAAGTATATATTGCTGATCGATATGAAGTGATTGAAACAAAATCTGGCGGAATGGGAAAAGTATATTTTTGTTTAGATATACTAAACAACAATTTCCCTGTTGCGT
>JBJYWI010000093.1:0-2266 GCA_046259385.1 Anaerolineales bacterium | reverse complement strand
TTCTTGAATAATTATGGTCTCAGCAATGCTAATTTCAATTCTCTATTGTTAACATTCAAAGCATGGAGCCATTACATTAATTTATTATTTTCTTTGAGAAATTCCCCGCTGACAATGGAGCGATAGATTGTATATATTTAGATAAATTTGAATAATCTCTCCCGGCTTTTGGGCAAACAAGAATTTGTTTATTCTCACGATTCATGTTTCGGTAAATTGATTCTTTTTGATACGCCTACCAGGTCCAATTCATCGGAGAAATGGCATGCTGCAAAATGTTTTTCTTCAATCTCGCGCCATTCTGGTTCTTCTGAACGGCATTTACCTTGTGCATAGGGACAGCGCGTATGGAAGCGGCAACCAGATGGGGGATTGGCTGGATTAGGTATCTCACCCTTAATACTGACTGGTTTCGTTTCGATATCAGGGTCAACCTCTGGTATTGCAGAAAGCAACGACTCTGTATAAGGATGTCTAGGAGAATTGAACAGTTCATTTGTAAATGCCAATTCAACCATCTGTCCCACATACATAACTGCCACCCGGTTGGAAATGTGGGCTACCACACTTAAATCATGGGCGATGAATAAGTAAGTGAGTTGAAATTCATCCTGCAAATCCATAAGCAAATTTAATATTTCTGCCTGGATGGATACATCAAGTGCTGCAACCGATTCATCACAAACTACAAATTCAGGTTTCGAAACCAGAGCTCTCGCAATGCAGATACGCTGGCGTTGACCCGCACTAAAAGCGTGTGGGAAACGACGCAGATGTTCAATATTTAATTTACAGTTTAAGGCAGTTTCCTGCACAATTTCATCGACTTTATTTTTGTCGACTAATTTATTAGCAATAAGCGGTTCAGCGATTATATCTCTCGCCGTCATGCGAGGATTAAGTGATGAGTATGGATCTTGAAAGATAAGCTGCATATGATGGCGAAAATTACGAAGGTCTTTCCCTTTCAAGCTCGAAAGTTCAACCTCTTCGCCATTAATTGAAAAAGTTATGGTTCCCTCCGTGATTTTCACAGCTCGTAAAATTGATCTTCCGACAGTTGTTTTACCAGAGCCAGTTTCACCAACCAGACCCAGTGTTTCGCCGCGTCTGATAGTGAAACTAACATCATCTACAGCTCGAACAAAACCTATTTTTCGCCGAAGAAGGCTTAAAGAAGTTATTGGGAAAAATACCTTCAAATTCTTAACGTTCAGTAACTGATTATTTTTCATCATATATGTTCTACTGTTCAAATAGGAAACAACTGACCCAATGCGTTGTGGATAATCTGGTTTCAGTGGGTTCTTGGATATTACATAAATTTGAGATACATTCTGGACAGCGGGTATGGAATGGACATCCAGCAGGTCTTAACAGCGGACTTGGAATATCTCCCCCAACCGGTATCAGCCGGCCCTTGTGAGTATCTAATCCGGGTAAGACATTAAGAAGACTAATGGTATAGGGATGCTGGGGTATTTTAATAATCTCCCTGATAGTTCCTCTTTCCATCACCTGGCCCAAGTACATAACCACGACTTCATCAGCTATTTGAGAAATAACACCTAGATCATGCGTTATGAAAATAATGGCCATCCCGAACTCGGCTTGTAAGTCGCGCATCAATTCCAGGATCTGGGCTTGAATAGTCACATCTAGGGCGGTAGTAGGTTCATCGGCAATAAGCAGAGACGGCTCTGTTGACAATGCCAGAGCAATCATAGCCCGTTGGCGCATACCTCCCGAGAGTTCAAATGGATACTGATTAATTCTCACACTGGGGTTAGACATCCCAACCCGGGCCAGCATATCAAGTGTGATTTGGCGTGATTCATTTTTGCCTACCCGCCTGTGCAAGCTGACCGATTCCATTATTTGATTTCCGATGGTATACACCGGAGAAAAAGAAGCCATTGGCTCTTGAAAAACCATGGAAATGATACCTCCACGGATGGCGCGCATTTTTTGGCTGTTTGGTCTAAAAGTGGTAATTTCGAGTGGAGAATCGTTCTGATATAGTGTGATCTCACTATCTTCGTCGATGTAACCATTTTTTGGCAGTAAACGCATGATTGCATGAGTGGTCATAGATTTCCCGGAACCACTTTCGCCAACAATGCCCAAGGTTCTGCCTGGTTTCACTGCGAAAGAGACATTATTGACACCGCGCACAATCCCTTCATCGGTTTGAAAGGAAACCCCAAGATTTTTTACTTGAAGCAGGTAGTTACTATTTTTAGTGTCCATTTGTAGTGACTTCTAC
>JBJYWI010000092.1:0-8765 GCA_046259385.1 Anaerolineales bacterium | reverse complement strand
CTCCGGACCCACTTCGACTTGCGGTCTTTCTTCCGGTTTATGGGTTTCAATCAGTTCCTTCATCCAGTAATCGCCCTCTGCAAGTTCAACCCGGAAGCCTTCCTTCTTCTCTTTCAACAAGCCAAATAAGAACGCGAGGATAGGCGGAAGAGTCTCTTTGATATTTGTAACGATCACTTTTTTGATACTCGTTTTCGGCTGGACTTTTTTTACCGTACTGTAGTAGTTACTCAATACAATCACTGCCTCAATCCCGGCGTCATTTAACTGGTGGCTCACCTCACGTGCCGAATAGAGTGGGTTGATCGCAACAACAACCCCGCCCAGCTTGAGGACCGCGAAATACGCCATAATAAACTGGGGCGAGTTAAGCATATATATTCCAACCCGGTCGCCTTTTTTAACACCAATCTCCGCCAACCCGGCAGCCAGGCGGTCAGAAATCGCATTCATCTCCCGGTAGCTGATTCTAGCGCCTTTAAAAATTGTGCAGGTTGAATCGGGGTATTTTCTTGCAGATTCTTCTAACAGGTGAAAAAGGGGGATTTCCGGGTAATCTAAGGTTTGCGGTACGCCATCATCATAATTCTGAAGCCAGGGCTTCTGGTCCATTTCCGCCTCCCAACATTACATTCGTCTGAAATTGTACCCTTTAATAGTTCATAAATAGTATAGAAAATTCCGGAAGCAAAGTCAATCTTTATTAATAATTCCCCCCACATTTTACAATTCAAATTGTAATGATAACGCGCTCAATCAGGTTTTTTCATCCAAAACCGGATGTCCGCAACTAACTCTGCTGCTGTTCTCTCACCAACAGTGTACCAGCGGATGTTGGGATCAGAGCGCTTGAACCAGTTTGCCTGGCGGCGTATAAAAACACGGTTCGCCCGGCGCATCTCCTTTTTAGCCTCTTCGATAGAGATTTTACCCTGAAGATGCTGGATAACCTGCTTATAGCCGATGGCAGACATAGAAGGCAATTCAGGCGAGTACCCGGCCTCCAGAAGCGAACGCACTTCACCGACAAAACCAGTTTCAAACATGGCTTCGATCCGCTGATCGACCCGTTTATATAATTCCGGGCGCGGCATATACAGCCCCAGGATCAGAAACCGGTAAATGGAGTCACTCCGCCTGTATTGTTCAGAGAAAAGCCTGCCGGTATTGAAGATAACCTCCAGGGCTCGAATCGTTCTTCTGAGATTATTGGGTTCGATCCTGGCAGCGGCTTCCGGGTCAATAACCTCAAGCCGCCTGTGCATACCTCTTCTGTCGATTTCTCTTGCCCATTTTTCAAGCGCAGAACGCAATTCATCCTGTCCTTTGATGGATGGCACCTCCCAACCCTCAACCACTGCCCTGATATACTGGCCGGTGCCTCCTACCATTATTGGAAGCTTTCCCTTTCGATTTATCTCATTTATTTGGATGCCGGCTTCTCGTTGAAATTTCGCCAGGCTCCAGATTTGGTCCGGCAGAGCTACATCGAGCAGGTGATGTTCAACCCTTCTGCGCTGGGTAGGGGTAGGTTTGGCGGTCCCAATATCCATCCCTTTATACAGGGTGCGCGAGTCTGCGCAGACGATTTCCGCACCCAGCTGTTCAGCTATCTGAATGGAAATATCTGTTTTCCCAACTGCAGTCGGACCGACGATCAGAACCAGCGGGATTCCAGAACCGCCCTCACTCGCCGTACTTTCAGTCCGGTTCAATTCCGCTGAGCGCATTTTCAAAATGGGTGATGACAGGTTTAACCCGACCCCTTTCCACCTGAACGGCGATTACATCCACACGCCAGTCCAGGTCCTGTTCGGGTTGAGACTGCAGGTAAGCTTGAGCAGAGGCGAGCATATGCTCCTGTTTGCGCCTGTTTACCGCGACTTCCGGCGGTCCGAACAGTTTTCCTGTTCGCGTCTTTACCTCAACAAACACCAAAACCGGTTCAAAATTGGGGTCTCTCCTTCCGCCAGGCTGGAGGGCGGTTTCTTGCAAGGCAACCAGATCGATTTCCCCGTAAGGTGTGCGCACATTTCTGCCAATGATTCTGTAACCTTTTTCAGAAAGGTAACTCTCTGCCGCTGCTTCCCCCCACCTGCCAACTTCAACCCGTGTACCTTTCATTTTTTCCCGACCCTAAATAAGCTGACCACTCTGCGCCCGAATCCCTGCGGGCGTTTTTTTGAATTTTTTACGACCTTCTGGTAAGCAACCAGGAGCTTCCTGCTGGTATTTTCAATCGCGTAATTTTTTGCCGCTTCTATAGCCTTCGCTCCCATCATCGAGCGCGCTTCTACATCAGCCACCATTCGTACCATTTTTGCCGTAAAACCCGCCAGGTCTTCATTGGGTACGATATATCCGGTTTCCCCATCTAGGATGGTATCAGAAATACCTGGAGAGGCGATACCAAGAACCGGCAATCCAGCAGCCATTGCTTCAATTACGGATAATGGATGCACTTCAGTGACAGATGCTGTCACAAAAGCATCTGCCATGAACAAATAACGCCTTATTTGCCCGTACGGAACCAGACCGGTAAAACGGACGCTTTCCTGGATTCCCATTAATTTCACCCTCTCCTCCAGGTTATCCTTCTCGGGTCCATCTCCAACAAGCAACAACTTCACATTATCGTATGCTTGCAGGGTACCATTAAACGCGCGCAGCAGAAACGGTATATTCTTCTCTGGACCCAACCGCCCGGTATATATCAGGACAGTATCCTGGGGATCAAATCCAAGGCTCCCTCGAAACAGCGGATCTGGTTCCTGCAGATATGGTGAAATATCGACCCCGTTTGGGATAACCTCAATTGGAGCATCAACCCCCATACCCGTAAGAACCTCCTTCATTCCGCCGGAGGGCGATATAACCAGATCACACGACCGGCAGAATGAAGGCAGGTATGCCCGCAAGGCCGGCTCTCCGATCACATCCCCTGCAACAGGAAGGTAAGTTTTGGCATACAGATCATAGCGAGTATGGTTGGTGAAAATAATCGGAATGCTTTTCTCTCTTGAATAACGAACTGCCAGCGATCCGCTTATAAATGGATGCTGTACATGCAGCACATCCATCGTATTAAGCAGGGAACGTGCTTCTCTGGAGTAGCGCAAATTAAAGTGAAAGCCAGTCCCGGTTATCGGTAACCCGGGTGAACGGACAATATTCCGCTCGCCGTTGTCATAATTGGGGTCGCCAAAGGTAAAGATAAATATATTTTCACCGGCTTTTTCCAGGTAATCTTTGTTCAAAGAGAGGTAATTGGTCACCCCGCTGACATGCGGTTTATACAGGTCAGCCATCATTCCGATACGCATAGGAACTATCCTAAGCCCTGGAGGTCGTTCCGTCAAGAAGCCATTTTTGCCATCAATTTTTCCTCAGCTTGTTAGTTTTATGAACGGCAGGTACAATGCGAACATGCAGGAAACGGCTCGAGAGCGGAACCTGCCGCGATCAGATCAAATTAGTTTACTGGCAGCGATGATTTTACTGTCATACGCGCTCGCCAGCTTTATCGATATTCCCGGTCGTGAATTTGGGTTTCAGCTTCCTGGCGTGTATCTATCCTTCGAATTGAACTTCCGGGTGGTCATCGCCGGGTTGGTCACCGGAATGACCGCCGCAGGCACCCGCCAGATTCTGCGAGGACACCCGAATTTGGGAAATGAACACACTGTAGGACATTGGCTGCTCCCAGCACTGACTTCCCTGGTCATCGGGCTGCCCCTGTACCAGTTATCCCCAGGTCTTATTTGGTGGTTTGGATATCTCCTGGGAGGCGGATTGTTGATCCTGGTCGTGGTTGCGGAATATATCACCCTTGACCAGAATGATCTTCTCTACACATCTGCGGCAATCGGATTATTTGCCCTTTCGTTTGCGCTTTTCCTGACCCTGGTAATCATGCTGCGCATTACCGCAACTAGGTTATTGATGATACTGCCAGTGGTGTTCCTGGCCTCCGGTCTGGTCAGCCTTAGGACACTGCACCTACGCATACATGCTGAATGGCAGTACACAAGCGCTCTGGTTATCGCTTTGATAATCACCCAGCTTGCTGCTGCGCTTCATTACTGGCCGATTTCACCGGTGGCATACGGGTTGACACTTTTAGCCCCGGCTTATAGTCTTACTAATTATTTGGCAAACATAGCTGAAGGGCAAACCCCGCGTCAGGCTTTGACCGAGCCTGCCCTGGTGTTGCTGATTATCTGGGGGATTGCCATCTGGTTACGCTAGCATGAACGCTGCAGAAGGTGTTGTCAATGAGCTGTATATTCCACTTTCCATTTATAAAAAAATGGAATTACAGGTTGCGAAAGAAGCGCCCCTGGAGGCTTGTGGGATGCTGGGTGGAAGGAGATCAGGGAAAACTTTGCAGGTAGAAAGGTTATATGCCGCCCGAAACCAGCTTTCGAGCCCCAATCAATACCAGATCGACCCGGTTGACCAACTGCAGGCATTTAACCAAATCGAAAAAAGTGGACTCGAACTGGTAGCGATTTACCACTCCCACCCTGCAGGACCAGGGTATCCTTCCCCACTGGATGTCTCACGCGCCTACTACCCTGACGCGGTGCAATTGATCTGGTTTTCAGAATTGGAAAAGAAATCGGGAATGAATGAATCAACCAGCAAATGGGTTTGCCGGGGATTTTTTATTAACCAAAGACAGGTCAGAATGATCAATCTGCTTATTGGTGAGCAAGCTCCTGATTAGATTTCATAATAATCATCTTCTTCAGGGGCTTGGGGTTCTTCCCCATATATCTGCTCGTACAAAGCAATTAAATTGTTGTGGTGCAGTTCCTGGGCAAGCCCGCCAATTAACACCCTACTCTTACCACAGTCTTCCACGTTGGAATAGTCCAGAATCTCCCTCGGAAATTTACGCCGAGATGACCTTCGAACTACTTTGCGGATGTTAGTCAGATAATTAATATTCTCCCTGGCGAAAAGTTCAATCTCCCCGCGCAGGACAATATCGCCGTGTCCCTGAACGACATTTTCCAACCCCATCCTGCTGATTAATTTCAATGTTTCTATCGTCTGGTCAAAATCCCCGTCCACTATATAAGGAAGCGGCATGACCGCATCACCTGCAAATAATATCCGGTCATCTTCAACCAATACTCCAATATTATCCGGGCAGGGTCCGGGCAATAAGATAATTCTGAGTGATTTTTTCCCGACCAGCAGTTGGAGTTCACCTTTATCGAATGTCAGATTGGGGAGTACAATCCTTGCGTTTCTAAATGCTCGGTTGCTGGAACGGATCTGTTCGAGAGACTGCCTGCCGCGGGTATCCAGAAATTCCCTGCAGAGAGTATGCGCCAGGATGAACGCATCAGGGAAAAAGTAATTCCCCCAGGCATGGTCTGCGTGGCTGTGTGTATTGATTACATAACGGATTGGCAGGTTTATATCCTGCTCGATAAAATCACGAATCGCCCGGGTCTCTTCCGGAAGAGCAAGCGTATCGATTACTACCGCCCATTCGGTACCGATAACCGCTCCCGCCATAACCTGAGCATAGACATCGCTCTGGAAAGAATAGACATTATCAGCAATTCGTTCTCGTTGAATCATAGTGACATCCGGTTTGCTGAAGTTGGTATAAAAACTCCAGAATTCATAATTTATTAATCAATTTTCTGGGAGTCAATTTTTTACGATACCCCCACTAAGAATCAGATCAAGTTCTACCTGTGAATCTTCTCTAGTAGGCATCCAGCTCACTGATTTAGGATAGCACAATCCATGCCCAAAATCAAGAAATATTAATATTTCTCAAATCTTTTTGTACGGAATACACTGGCACTCCGGGAAAGCTTGCGTTATATACAAACTATGGCATAATTACCCCTTACATAAGAATAGCACTAACCGGAAGGAGTAGGAAATTAAACCCTGAACAGAGAAGGCGGGCTGGTAAGCTGGAAGCCGCCCCAGAGACATATTTCCGAATGTCGTCCGGCAGGTATGCTGAAGAAACGACCGTCCTTGCGGTCCGAGTAGAACAGCACGCAGGAACCCGTTATAGACCATCCCGGACCGGAAATTTTTTACCATAAACCCGGGAAATGAGAGCGGCGGAAAAAATTTCCGCCGAATTGAGGTGGTACCGCGAATTCAACCCTTTCGTCCTCATAATGACGGAAGGGTTTTCAGTTTTTACAATAAAAATATGGATACATCTTATGGGCAAATATCAATTTATGCAGGTTGATGCTTTCACCAACGCCCCGCTGGGCGGGAATCCCTGCGCGGTTTTGTTCGACACAGAAAATATGGGAGACGACAAAATGCTCGCGATCGCACGCGAGATGAATCTCTCAGAGACCTCTTTCGTACGCGCCTCGGATATCGCTGATTTTGGCGCCCGCTATTTCACACCTGCTTCAGAAATCCCGCTTGCTGGGCATCCAACCATCGCAACGGTTCTGGCTCTTGTGGAATCAGGAAGAGTGAGACTCACTGGCGAAATCACTGAAATAACCTTAGAGCTAAAAGCTGGTGTTATCCCGGTTGAAATCCGTTCAATAAATAATAATGTCAACCGGATTGTAATGAGCCAGTTAAAACCGGATTTTCTCTCAAGCTACGATGCGGATATTGTGCTGCCTATTTTCGGATTAACAAGGAATGACAAAATCCCGGATGTTCCCATCCAGACAGTCAGCACAGGAACTCCCCAGCTGATGATCCCGCTGCGCTCGCTGGAATCCCTTGCCCGTGCTCAAATGGAATTTAACGCATACAACCGGTTTGTCCGGGAGACGGACTTCTCCAGCCCTCATTTATTCTGCATTCAGGGTGCTACTCCCGAAGGCGATACTTATGCCCGCCACCTGTCTCCACCGCCCGATATATACGAGGATCCTTTCACTGGGTCTGCAACAGGAGGGATGGGTGCCTATCTCTGGAAGTATGGATTGATTGAAAATCCTCGTTTTACAGCCCAGCAAGGACACTGGTTAGACCGGCCGGGACAGGCGGAAGTTGAAGTGGTCGGACCTCCGGAAAATATCGAGACAGTCAAAGTGGGCGGTGAAGCGGTCTTAATCCTAAAAGGTGAATTTACCCTTTAGATTTATACTCTAAACAATGATTCGAGGGACGATGAAAGATCACAGTTTATCAAAAACGTATAACTTCAAGAATACCGAAGAACGGATTTATCAATGGTGGCAGAAACAGGGTTATTTTGAACCATCCAACGACCCGAAGAAACCCGGTTTCGATTCAAAGAAAAAACCCTGGGTGCTAACCATTCCGCCCCCAAACATAACCGGTGAGCTCCATCTTGGTCATGCGATGTTTGTATCAATGGAAGATCTTATGACCCGCTATAACAGGATGAGAGGAATACCGACCCTTTGGGTGCCGGGGACTGATCATGCCAGCATCGCCACTCAGCTCCAGGTTGAAAAGATGCTCTTCGAGGAGGGTTTATCCCGTGAGGATATCGGCAGGCAGGCATTTTTAGAGCGCTGCTGGGAGTGGCGCCAGAAATACGGCGGGATCATCACCCGCCAGATTCGCCGCCTGGGAGCCTCGTGCGATTGGAGCCGCGAGCGCTTCACAATGGATGAGGGGCTATCAAAAGCTGTGCGTGAAGCGTTCGTCAGACTATATGAAAAAGGCTTGATTTACCGTGGCCCCAGGTTGATCAACTGGTCTCCCGGGTTAAAAACAGCTGTATCCGATCTGGAAGTCGAGTATTCCCAGGAACCTGGGATCATGTATTATTTCAAATACATGTTGGTCGGTCAGGAAGAGAATTATATCCCGGTAGCCACCACGCGCCCGGAAACCATCCTGGGAGACACCGCAGTGGCGGTCCACCCCCGGGACAGCCGCTATACAGACTATATCGGGGCTCAGGTTGTTGTCCCAATACTCGGCAGGCGAGTTCCGGTCATTGCCGATGAATATGTGGATATGGAGTTCGGCACAGGCGCCTTAAAAATAACGCCGGGGCACGACCCCAACGATTACGAAATTGGAATCCATCATGGGCTGGATGTGATATCCGTCCTGGACGAAGAAGCAAAGGTTAACGAAAACGGAGGTCCCTACCAGGGCCTGGATCGCTTTGAGGCCCGCCAGAAACTCTGGAAAGACATGGCTGAAGCCGGACTGGTAATCAAAGAGGAACCGTACATGCTTAACATCCCGCGGGCGCAGCGAGGCGGCGAGATCGTCGAACCGATGGTTTCCATTCAGTGGTTCGTGGAAATGAAACCGCTTGCAGAACCCGCCATCAAAGCGGTACAGGACGGCGCGATCCACATCGTACCGGAATATTTTGAAAAAACTTACTATAACTGGCTCGAAAACATCCAGGATTGGTGTATTTCAAGGCAGTTGTGGTGGGGACACCGCATCCCGGTCTGGTACTGCAGCGATTGTAAAGAAATGACCGTTGCGCGTCAGGACCCGACCGAATGCGCACACTGTGGGAGTTTGAAACTGGAACAGGACCCGGATGTGCTGGATACCTGGTTTTCATCCGGTTTATGGCCTTTTTCAACCCTGGGCTGGCCGGATGAGACACCCGATTTTAAGTATTTTTACCCGACTACCATGATGGAGACCGGGTATGATATCCTCTTTTTCTGGGTAGCCAGGATGATTATGTCCGGGCTGGAGTTTACCGGTCAGGTGCCTTTTGACACAGTTTACCTGCACGGGTTGATCCGGGATGCTGACGGGCGCAAAATGAGCAAAACCGCCGGCAATGTGATTGATCC
>JBJYWI010000091.1:0-2701 GCA_046259385.1 Anaerolineales bacterium | reverse complement strand
AAATCTGCAATGGAACATTTTCGGGATATTTGCAGTGGAAAAATAGACAAGGATAAAGCTATCCGAGAAGAAGAACAACCTGCCGGACTGGACAAAGATGTAGATGATAACGATATGCTTGAGGAAAGTGATAATGCAAGCAACGATATAGCTGTACAGGCAATTAGTGAATTAGATAGTGAAAAATTAGAAAATTCTCCAGAAAATAATCATTAATTTGCATACAATCAAAAATCATAAAGGAGCAAAATGAATAAAAACAATACCAAATCCCTTATTCCAATGGTTATCGAAGAAACCGGACGTGGCGAACGTGCGTTTGACATCTATTCTCTTCTCCTTAAAAACCGGATTATATTTCTGGGAACCCCTATAACGGATCAGGTAGCCAATCTTATTGTTGCCCAATTACTGTATCTCAGCAGTGAAGACCCGGAAGCACAGATACAAATGTACATAAATTCACCTGGCGGTCAAGTTTATGCCGGTCTGGCGATTTATGACACAATGCAAATGATCTCAAATCCAATCAGCACTCTGGCTGTAGGAATGACAGCATCCTTTGGCACAGTATTATTAACTGCTGGTTCGAAAAATCAAAGGTATGCACTGCCAAATGCCACGATCCATCTTCACCAACCACTTGGAGGTGCTCAAGGACAGGCTTCAGATATCGAAATCCAAGCTCGCGAAATACTGAGGTTAAAAGACCACCTTAATGGAATTTTGTCGAACCATACTGGACAGGATATCGAAACCATTGAGCGCGATACGAATAGGGACTTTTATTTAGATGCAAAAGGTGCTGTGGAGTACGGATTGGTTGACCAGGTAATGGATATACCGGAAACAAAGAAATCAAAAAATAATTCAAACAATAAATAAACTGAGAAAATCAAATTGCTAGTAAATTAATTACCGGGTTATTAGAAAAACCCGGTTTTTTTTCGCTTATAATCACTCGGAATTTATTGAAGCGACACCTGAATAGGAAATTACAACAATGAGTCCTAAGACTAAGATGAATATTAAAGGGCTGATTTTCGACATGGATGGAGTTATTTGGAAAGGAAACCAGCCGTTGGCAGATCTCCCAAACATATTTTCCAAATTGCACAATCGCGGATATCGGATAATTTTAGCCACAAATAATACAACTTTGTCGATCGATAATTTTCATAAAAAACTGAATAAATTCGGTGTAATACTCGAAAACTGGCAGGTGATCAATTCATCCTTAGCCACCGCGATCTATCTTCAAAGACTATTTCCGGATGGTGGGCCGGTTCATATCCTTGGTGAAGAGGGGCTAATTGCTACAATGCGCGAGTTTAATTTTTACCACCAGCAAAAAGATGTTCTCGCTGTTGTGGTGGGATTAGATCGCAAAGTTACTTACGAAAAATTAAAACAAGCTTCTTTCGCAATTCAATCAGGAGTTCCATTTATCGGCACGAATCCAGATCCCTCACTCCCAACACCAGAAGGTTTGATTCCCGGTACGGGTACAATGCTGGCTGCATTAGAAGCAGCATCGGGTCTTGGACCAAAGTGCATCGGCAAACCAGAACCAGAATTATATAATCTAGCACTAAGCAGGCTTAATACAAAACCAAAAGAGACTCTTGTAATTGGTGATCGGTTGGAAACCGACATAGCTGGCGGCCAGAATATTGGATGTGCAACCTGCGCTGTCTTAACTGGAGTAGCAAGTGAAAATGATGCATATAACTGGAAGCCGAAAATTGATTTTATTCTGAACAACATCTCCGAAATCCTTGATATTGTTTAGATGTTTTCCACTTTATGAATTCAATTTACGATATCGATCTTTCTCATTTGAAACGATTGGTTCAAGATTGGAATGAACCAGATTACCGCGCAGATCAAATATGGCGGGGAATATATTCAAAATTTTGGTCGGAGCCAGCCCAATTTTCCACATTATCCAAAGAATTTCGGAAAAAATATTTAGAAAAATTGAATTTCAGGACAATCCAACTAGAGAAAACATTATTATCTTCGGACGGACTTACCGAAAAATTATTGTTTCGTTCTGATCAAGGCGACTCATTTGAAACAGTGTTGATGAAATACCCTTCTAAAAATAAAAAAATAGTGAGAAACACTATCTGTGTTTCCACTCAAGTTGGCTGTGCGATGGGTTGTGTTTTTTGTGCTACTGGAAACATGGGGTTCAAAAGAAATCTAAGAGTAGGTGAGATTATTGAACAGGTTATTTTTTTTTCTCAAGAGTCAAGAATTCAAAATCAACGCATTACTAATATAGTTTACATGGGAATGGGCGAACCATTTCAGAACTACAACTCGGTAATTAATTCAATAAAAATCTTAAATTCATCCAATGGATACAATATGGGAATGAGAAGATTTACAATTTCCACTGTCGGATTGATCCAAGGTATGAACAAGTTACCTGATGATCTTCCACAGGTAAATTTAGCGGTATCTCTGCACGCTGCAGATGATGAACTGAGAAATTCTCTTGTACCTATTAATAAAAGATTTCCATTGAAAATATTAATGAAAGCATGTGAAGATTACGTTACAAAAACAAACCGGAGAATTTCTTTTGAATGGGCATTAATCGAAAATATCAACGACTCATTGCAGCAAGCCCACAATTTAGTATCATTAATTAAAAAATCAAAGGTATTGGATACTGGACTATCACATGTGA
>JBJYWI010000090.1:0-9588 GCA_046259385.1 Anaerolineales bacterium | reverse complement strand
TGCGGTATAGTATTGAATTTCTCATGGGCATTCTTTTCCTGTTCGAATATTTTGACGATAGTATTAAATCCTCCAATGAAATTCAGCATGGATTTAATTCACAATCCTTGGGCACTGTGCCCAGGATCAGTGGGTTAGATAATGAGAGCAAGTTAGCTGTGATTCAAGATTACCTATCATCCACATCCGAAGTATTTAGATTGATCGGTGGAAATCTCCAGTTATATAACAAGGTCGGTAACCAAAAGACGTTCATCGTCACCAGCCCCAATCAATCGGAGGGCAAAAGCCTGATCACTGCCAGCCTGGGCACAGTCCTCGCTCAATCGGGTCTCTCCACAATCATTGTGGATGCTAATTTGCGTCGACCAGCAGTTCATGAGCTCTTTCATGTTGAAAATAAGAAAGGTTTAATTGACATTATCTCTCAGGAGAAGTTTAGTATTGAGGATTATTTGCGGGACACCCAAGTCGAAAATTTAAGAATACTAAGCATTGGGAAGACGGAACTTAACCCCTCCGGATTATTGATGGAGCATAAAGTTCGTCCAATCATTTCCTCCTTGAAAAAGCAGGCAGATGTGATTTTATTTGATAGCTCCTCAGTTTTAGATAATGCTGATGCGATGTTTTTATCAACTCAAATGGATGGTGTCCTGCTCATCGCAGCATCCAAACGTACAAAGAAGGACCAGCTGTCGAAATCGATCCAGAATTTAGAGATCGCTGGTGCCAATATTTCAGGGATTGTGTTTAATAAATACCTGCCTGGAAGAATGAGGATCATGTTCAATAAGGTCTGGTCAAAATATAAGAATCAAGCAACTCTCAAGCAGAAAAATTTAGAGATGAAACCTGATAGTAGGACCAGCATCACGAATCTCAGTGAGTCACAGGAAAGCATATCGGGCTAAAAATTTTTCTAAACGATGGGATTTCATCGTTCATATGTTATAGATCTAGTCAAGTCGGAAGTTTTTTGATACCCCTTGCAAAGAAAATCACTCTATTGGAGGAGAAATTTGCCCTATCATCGCATAATTCATACAAGTATTGGACAAGCGTTAATCCCCATCCAGAATGTATATCTGATCCTTCTCACCATTGGAACACTACTCATATTTGCAGGTGCGGCTTCTACTAAGGTTCAGGCAGCTGCAAACTCTAATGGTGCGGTCGGAGGACCGCCCAGGAACCCTGGTCTCCCGGCTCATAAATTTGAATTAATGGTAGAACCGAGAAGGAATCAAATTGTATTAGAAAACATCAATCCCAGCGTTACAATCGATTTGATGAGTGGTTCAACATACAATCTGGGAAATTCAGTCTACTTTACAGGCAGTGCAGAGGATATTGAGGATGGCGATTTATCCAGTAACCTGGTTTGGTCATCGAACATCGACGGACCTATCGGTTTCGGGGCTTCGTTTTCCAGATCTGATTTGTCTGCAGGTGTACACACTATCACAGCAAGTGTCACAGATAGTGGAGGATTTTCCGGCTCGGGTACAATCACCATCACGATTTTTGAAGATGCCCCGATACTTGTCGGGGCAGGGGATATCGCTGATGCTGGAAGCAATCATGAGACCACAGCCAAGCTGCTAGAAGAGATTCCGGGTACTATCTTTACTACCGGTGATAGTGTATATCCCAACGGGACATCCGAGGAGTTTCAAACTTATTATGATCCTACCTGGGGACGTCACAAATCTCGTACGCGCCCTACCCCTGGGAACCATGATTATGGAACACCAGATGCAGCTGCCTATTATGCATATTTTGGATCTGCTGCCGGAGATCCGGGAAAAGGTTATTACAGCTACAATATTGGCGATTGGCATATCATCGCGCTAAACACACAATGTTCCGAAGTAGGGGGATGTGGGGAGAATTCTCCCCAAGGAAAATGGCTGCAGGAGGATTTGTCTGCCAATCAACATTTTTGCACACTGGCTTACTTTCATTACGGCCTGTACAGCTCATCCAACCCATCTGATGCTGCGCAGTATTTCTGGGATCTTTTATACCAGGCAGGAGTCGATGTTGTACTCAATGGGCATGCGCATAATTATGAGCGTTTTGCGCCACAGGATCCACATGGGAATTTTGATCCCGAACGCGGCATCCGGCAATTTGAGGTAGGTACCGGGGGCGCGGACCTTCACTTAATACCAGGGATAACTGCACCGAACAGCGAGGTCAGCAATGATGCGACTTATGGCGTATTAAAGCTCACCCTCAATTCCACCAGCTATGATTGGGAATTCATTCCAGTTGATGGGATGGCATTCACAGATTCTGGCAGCACAGAATGTATTTCAACCGGAACAATCAAACCACCCCAAATCAAGGTTGTTTTACCTCTGGTAAGCAAGTAATTCCTGAAACAGAACGGTATAAATAAAAATGGCTATCGATGTATTACTTATCATTGCAGTGACATCTTTTATTCAATCCCTTTTTGGTGTGGGTGTACTCCTATTTGGTACACCACTATTGCTCCTGGTGGGTTACGATTTTATTGATGCTATTATCATCCTGCTGCCGATTTCTATCATTATTAATCTGATCCAGATTGCCAAGGATTATCGGAATGTTGATTTTGATTTATACAAGAAAATCCTGCTATACACAATCCCTCTGGTCGTATTATTTTTGTTTCTCGTAACGCAGGTAAGAATCAATATTAGCTTTCTTGTGGGAATCTTCTTGGTAACAGTGGCCTTGAAAGATTATTCAAAAAAAGTGAACACATTTATCCAATCCACACTAAAGCATGAAAAAATCTATCTGGGGGTTATGGGGATCATTCATGGAATGACAAATCTTGGAGGCTCACTTCTCACTGCGATTGTTCACAACAAGGATTACAAGAAACAAATTACGAGGGTTACAATCGCAATCTCTTATGCGACTTTCGCAGTTTTCCAAATCCTGACCTTGCTGATCTCTGGTTACGATCTTAATATTCAATTCTTAGGAGTTGGGATTTATTTGTTGGTTGGGATAGGTGTATTTATTCTTACTGAGAGGTTAGTTTATGTTGAACTAAATAATGAGAATTACACTAAATTCTTCGGGCTGTTTCTATTTATTTCTGGAATGATGTTGGTCGTGAAATCGATATAACTCTCAGTATGTTTCGGAAACCTCTAAGATTAAAGCGCTCGCCAGTGATTGTGCGGTGAGCGCTTTTTTTGCGCGGTCCTAAATCCTGTTTCCAGATATTTTTACTGAAGCCTTCCTGCTGAGTACCATCAAAACATAGATCTCCGCAAATGACGATGGGGTGTTGGGATCTGGGTTAGAGATATTCGGTGAACAGCATGGGAAATCCAGTTTTCCCTCACACAGGCTATCAATGACTCGTCCATTCTGCCAGCTTTCACTTAAACTTTACCACGCTGCCATCACGTTAATTGATAAATATAAAACAACTTGGAATGCTCAACCAAGTTGTTTCTCGCAGCGGTCCCGACGGGATTTGAACCCGCGATCTCGGCCTTGACAGGGCCGCATGTTAGGCCACTACACCACGGGACCAGGCGCTGGAAAGTTTACCATACGCACCATATAGCGTCAAGGTAGATAGTTTTCGTATGGTTTTATGATATACTCGTTTCGGTAATTTTTACCCTAATGGAGGCATAGACAGCCGAGGGAGTTTATGTATGGAAATCACTAGTACTGAGTACAAACGTTGTGATGTTGTGAAAACTGTTGGTAGGATTGACAGCTATACTGCCCCTGAACTTGAAGAAAAACTCAATTCCATGACCAATAACGGGAAATATAAAATTGTGTTGGATATCGAGGGTGTCGATTTCATGTCCAGTAAAGGTTGGTGGGTGTTAATTGAAACTCAAAAGAAATGCAAACGGTATAATCGAGGGGAACTCGTATTGACGGGAGTTCAAGAGAGAATACGTGATTCATTGAACCTGGTTGGTATGAGCAGTTATTTTACTATTTTTGATGATGTCGTTAGTGGTGTAGCACACTTTTAATTATAAATCTTGGGTTTACCAGTCAGTATGCCAACGGCAAAGTTTCCCGGCCACTTTAAGAGTTTGGCGGGCATTAGAAAATTTGTCTACGATGCTGCTTCCGCAGCTGGTTTTAGTGATAAAGAAATTTACGCGGTTGAATTGGCGGTCGATGAGGCTTGTTCGAATATAATTGAACATGCGTATGGGGGAGAAGGAAAAGGAGAGATAACCTGCACATGTAACAATCTCAACAACGGATTAGAAATTATTCTCAAGGATTACGGCGATGCATTTGATCCATCCATTGTGGCTACTCCTGATTTTTCTGTTGAGATGGGACAATTGAAACCTCGTGGGGCAGGTTTATTTCTCATCCGAAATATGATGGATGATGTGGATTTCAAGTTTTCCAAGAAAAATGGGAACCAGTTAAGGATGGTAAAGCTCAGGAATGATTAATCATCCGCAGTTGAGCTTGTGTTTCTCATCAATACCATCAAAGTAATGTCATCTGATTGGGGGGCTTCTCCAACAAAATTCTGTACCTGGTCAATAATCGCTTTTTGAATTTCATGAGCGTACCTGCCCGCGTTTTGGCGAGTGATTTCAATTATGGCTTCATCGTTAAAGAAGTCTCCATCCTCATCCTGAGCGTCAGGTATGCCGTCTGTGTACAGAATGAGAATATCGCCGGGATCGATTGATATCGTTTTGGTTGTCCAGGTTGAATTTTCCTCAATCCCCATCGCGATTCCGGTTCTCTCTAATGAAATTACCTCTTCATTATCGGAATTCACAATCAAGTAGGGTGGGTTATGGCCTGCATTACAGTATGTCAGTACTCCTTCTTTTACATCCAGGATTCCGTAGAAAACGGTGACAAATAGATTTGCCCGTGCATCTTTGAGCAATCGATTGTTTGCAGCAAAGAATACAACCTCTGGCTCTGCTCCGTATTCTTCAGCATATGTGCGGATAAGAGTTCTACTCAAAGCCATATAGAGGGCAGAGCCAACACCTTTGTCCGCCACGTCTGCTACCAAAATTCCCAGGCGACCATCTTCTAATTCGATCACGTCAAAAAAGTCACCCGAAGTTTCTCTCGCTGGAAGAAGGGTCACTGCGAATTGCCAACCGGGTAGTGAAGGAAAGCTGTTAGGCAAGAAACTGGCTTGAATTTGGCCCGCCAAACGCAGTTCCTGGCTTATATGCTGAAGATCAAGGGATTTTTCGTAAATCTGTGTCTGCTGGATCGTAGATGCAACCTGATCTGAAAGGGCTTGAACAGCAGGGAACAGTGTACTCAGAGATTTCTTATCCCAAGTTTGGGCAAGTGCTCTCAGTTCGAGAGCAATACCTCCAATTGCCTTCCCAGTATCGCTCCTGATGATCGGAGCAGTAATCGTTGCTGGATGCTCCTTGTTTTCCTTATCCCAGGGCAGGTCTTCTTTGGTTGTATATGAGTTACATGTGGGCTGGTTCATAACCATCTGCCAGGCGCTTTCTGGTAATCCAATCGATTCCAACGGGAATTTCAGCAGGTAGATATCTGGTGAAATCCAGATCGATATTTTTCCAGAGGGGAACATCCCAGGAACATTTTTTTCCAATACTTCTGGTAATGCATCTGCGTCCGGAATAACCTCCAATAAATCACGCCCAAGTTTTTCCAACTTTTCGAGCTGCCTGGATTGCTGCCGGCTGGTTTCAGCAGCAAGGCTTAATCGACGGGCAAGATAAGCAACCAGGATCAACCCCAGCAGAAGGAATGTATAAATTGCGATTCCATTTTCGACCAGCAGTCCAGCAAGTAAAATCGAGAATGGGTGCGCAAGAAATGGTAAACCAATTCCGATCACGAAAAAGCGCACGATGAGCCTTATCGTTTCGCTTTCCGCAAGGATGAGCTGCACACCAATATGGTAAATTAAGTAACCCGAAGAAATTAACAATACGAGGAGGAACTCAGTTCCCAGGGCAATAAACCCGTAGAAAATTGTGAGTATTGATAGCCAGCGGATAGGGAACGTCCCACCAATATATTCGAATACTGCAATTGAAACAAGATATGCAAACGTGCTGACTGCAACGGTCGATGCGACGGTGCGAAGTAATGACCAGCGTTGTGCTTCGTGTGTCCTTGAACGCCATCGAATCATAAATTCTGCAATATAGTAAATTACCCCCAGCCATAATGTACTTGGTCCGAGTAGAAAAACAGCTGACCATTGAATCATGGAAGCAAAGGAATCTTCGGTACTGCCATACCGGTCAGAACGGATTTCAACAATTGTGAAGAAACTCAACTTGCTGAAGAGATAAAAAAGACCGAAATTAAAGATAAGAAAGATGAAATTATTTTTGATAACACCAAAATCTGTGGAAAATATTAACCAGATTAAACCAAGAATAGCCAGAGGTAATGTATAGAGGAAGGTGAGTACATCTCCCGTGCCTACCAGGCGTCTTTGCTCTGGCATCCCCTCAAGATCAGGCCAAAAGGTCTTGGCAAAATCTGATAGTCGGTTATACTTTTCCGGTAACGAAGCAGCGAAGAAAGTTCTCATTTCATTTTGTATTAATAGATTTGACATCTGGATTATACGATGAGAATTGAATTTATTGGGTGATCTTTCACTGCAGAATGGCTGTTATACTGAAACAATCTGGAATAAATTATGCGGATCGAATCACTCATTGAGTCTCTCCCCGAATCCTATTCTTCTGCGGATCTGGAGCTGGTTCAGCGAGCTTACCGCACGGCTGAACTAGCTCACCACGGTCAAACGCGCGCTTCTGGTGAGCCCTACATCAGTCACTGTCTTGCAGTCGCTTCTATCCTTGCGGAATTATGTGTGCCTCCGGTGGTGGTGGCAGCAGGATTACTGCATGACACGGTGGAAGACACCGGAGTAACATTAGATGATATTCAGAGGGATTTTGGAGATGAGATTGCCTTACTTGTTGATGGTGTCACAAAGCTTACACAGCTTCCAAGGGTATCACGGGGCGATCAGCAGTCGAGCGAACTAGATCAAGAAGATAAGATACGGGAATTAGCGGAAAGAAGAGGTCTGCCTGATCCTGAATTGGAAGCGGAGCAATTAACCAGGAGCAGGGGTTATGACTCTGCCTCTGAGACACTGCGCAAGACCTTCCTTGCCATGGGTGAAGATATCCGCGTGGTGCTGATCAAGCTTGCCGATAGGCTGCATAACATGCGCACCCTCGGCCATCTCCCTGAGAATAAGCGCAAACGCATTGCCCAACAAACAATGGATATATTCGCTCCACTTGCTAACCGGCTCGGTATCTGGCAGATTAAGTGGGAGCTAGAAGATCTGGCTTTTCGCTATTTACAGCCAGAAACCTACAAGGAAATCGCAGAAAACCTGGCTGCACGCAGGGCTGATCGCGAGCAAGAGATGAATTTGGTCACGCAAAGCCTGCAAAAAGTATTATCAAAAGATGGAATTAAGGCAGAGATTACTGGCAGACCCAAGCACATTTACTCAATTTATAAAAAAATGCATCGCAAAGGTGTTCCCTTCGATATGGTATTTGATGTGCGTGGGGTGCGGATTATCGTACCAAATATACCTGCCTGCTATTCCACTCTGGGAGTGATCCACACGCATTGGAGACCCATACCAGATGAGTTTGATGATTATATTGCTGCGCCAAAAGATAATTTCTATCAATCATTGCATACCGCGGTGATTTTTGATGATGCAAAAACGCTGGAAATCCAAATCCGCACCCCAGAGATGAACCAAGGTGCTGAATATGGGATCGCTTCTCATTGGCGTTACAAGGAAGGAATTGCACGGGATGAGGATTTTGAACGCCGCATCGTTTGGATCCGCTCGCTGATGGAATGGCGGCAAGATGTGGTCGACGCTGGAGAATTTATTGATGGTTTGAAATCCGATGTCTTCGAAGATCGGGTCTATCTGTTTACCCCAAGAGGGGACATCCTGGATTTACCCGCAGGATCTACTCCCATCGATTTTGCCTATCACGTGCATACCGATGTTGGACACCGCTGCCGCGGCGCTAAGGTGAATGGAAAACTGGTCTCATTGGATTACCAACTAAAGACAGGCGAAAAGGTTGAAATCCTCACTGCCAAGCGCGGGGGTCCAAGTCTTGATTGGTTGAACCCAAACCTTGGATTGGTCAGGACACAGCGTGCACGTTCAAAAATCCGTCGCTGGTTCAAAGTCCAAGCTCGAGAAAAGAGTATCAACCAGGGAAAGACCTTGCTCGAAAAGGAATTGAGGCGCCTGGGCTTGATCAAGACCAATCTTGATCATCTTGCCAGGCAATTCGAATTCCGCTCCGTAGAAGATTTATACGAGGCGATAGGTAATGGTGACATCTCCATCGGGCGCATCGTGAATCATCTTACTGTTCCTGAAGTGGAGACTGAAGAATTTAAATTAATTGCACACCCGTCACCTGAGGCAAGTACACCAGCACCTGATTCAGTCGTAATTTTAGGTTTACGAGGTTTGTTGACTAATTTCGCAAAATGCTGTAATCCAGCGCCTGGGGATGATATTGTTGGATATATTACCCGCGGCCGTGGGGCAACGATCCACCGCCAGGACTGTCCGAATATTATGCGCATTAAAGATCGGGAACGGTTGGTGAAGGTATCCTGGGGGGAAGCAAAAAATACTTATCCAGTTCCGATTAGAATGAAGGCTTATGACCGGGATGGATTGATGCGGGATGTCTCCACATTGATCGCTGAGGAAGGGATAAATATGGGGAAAGTAAGCGTGGAAATTAACAACAACCTCGCAATATTTGATATGGTTTTAGAAATTCGAGATCTAGCACAATTGAGTAAAGTGCTGGATCGTCTTGAAAATCTTGCTAATGTCCTGGAAGCGCAAAGAGTACGCCCGGGGTAATGATTTACAACAGGAGAACCCAATTGATCAGCGTTAGTGAAGCACTCCAAAGACTGCTATCTTCATTCCATCCACTGCAGAGTGAAATGGTTTCCCTTGCAGATGCAGCTGGTCGAGTTCTGTATGAAGGTATACGCTCAGATCTCGATTTACCATTATTTACAAATTCGAGCATGGATGGTTTCGCAATCCGTTCACAAGATGTTCACAAAGCCAGTAAGGATAATCCCGTCCAGCTCTCTATTGTTGAGGATATACCTGCAGGGAAAACTCCTACAATTGGCCTAGGAAAAAACCAGGCTTCCAGGATAATGACCGGAGCACCGCTGCCGGAAGGTGCAGATGCGGTGATTCCAGTCGAAAATACAGACCAGTTTGATCCCAAAACCCAAACATCCTCAGGGAAAACTGGGGAGGTGTGGATTTATCAGTCTGCTAAGCCTGGCAATTTCGTCCGCCATCGCGGGGAGGATGTGCACGAAGGCGATCTGATCTTGGAGGCAAACGCACCACTGAAACCTCAGGAATTGGGAATTCTAGCTATGCTTGGGAAAGCAGAGGTCTCGGTTTATAGACGTCCGAAAATCGCGATTGTATCCACGGGGGACGAATTAGTACCCCTGGGGAAAACGTTGAAATCCGGTCAAATCCATGATTCCAATGCTTATACTCTT
>JBJYWI010000089.1:0-31735 GCA_046259385.1 Anaerolineales bacterium | reverse complement strand
CTTTACGATTTTACTCTGATAAACTTGCAAAGCCACAGAATCAAAAAATCAAAATACATAAATCAGAACAATTCAATAAAAAAATCAATGACTACTTTACTGGTCCGCAATGCTGCCGTACTGGTTACCATGGACGACCACCGCCGGGAAATTCCGGATGGTGGTCTTTTTATTTCTGATGGATTTATCCAGCATGTTGGTCCAAGCTCAGGACTGCCTACCAGCGCTGATGAAATCCTCGATCTTTCCGGACACATTGTCCTGCCCGGACTGGTAAATACCCACCATCATTTTTACCAGACTCTCACGCGGGTAGTACCAGCGGCTCAAAACGTGAATTTGTTCAACTGGCTCAAGACACTATACCCGATTTGGGCAAGGATGGGACCGGAAGAAATTCAAATCTCAACAAGGACCGCCCTGGCGGAGCTGGCTTTATCAGGCTGCACGACCGCTTCTGACCACCTGTACCTGTTCCCGAACGGCTCCAGGTTGGATGACGAAATCCGGGCAGCCGAGCAGATTGGATTGCGCCTGCATGCATCCAGAGGCTCGATGAGTCTCGGTGAGAGCAAAGGCGGGCTGCCTCCGGACAGCGTGGTCGAGGATGAGGAAGTCATTCTGATGGATTCCCGACGGTTGATTGAAACATTTCATGATCCGGAACCTGGTTCAATGGTCCAGATAGTTCTTGCCCCCTGTTCCCCATTCAGCGTCACCCCAGAGCTGATGATAAACAGCGCGGAGCTTGCGCGAGCCTACGGGGTTAGATTGCACACCCACCTGGCGGAGACGAAGGATGAAGAAGTTTTCTGCCAACAGAAGTTCGGTTACCGTCCGGTTCCCTATATGGAGAAATTGAACTGGACCGGGAATGATGTATGGTTTGCTCATTCAGTTTACGTGAATGAGGACGAAATTGACATATATAAAAACACCGGTTGTGGGGTCGCCCACTGCCCTAATTCAAACATGCGCCTGGCGTCCGGGATCGCGCCTGTAATGGACATGCTGCTGAGAGGTGTGATGGTTGGAGTAGGGGTAGATGGTTCTGCCAGCAATGACGGCTCGCACATGCTGGAGGAAGTGCGCCAGGCAATGTTGCTTTCCCGCCTGGATGCAGGATTAAGAGGAGCATCACAATCAATTAAAAACGCGCCGCCCTTGATGACCGCCCGCCAGGTGTTAGAAATCGCGACACGTGGGGGTGCATCCGTCCTTGGTAGATCAGATATTGGTTCGCTTGAAGCTGGAAAATGCGCGGATTTCTTTGCCGTGAATCTCAACCATTTGGGATACGCTGGCGGGCTGCACGATCCGGTCGCTGCGCTGGTTTTCTGCGCGCCGGTAACTGCTGATTACACTGTGGTAGGGGGAACGACCATCGTTGAAGGCGCCCGTCTGAAGACTTATGATCAGGATTTACTGGTTGAAGAACACAACAAAGCCGCTGCTGATTTGTTTTCAGATACATAATAAGCCAAAGCAATATAGATTTCAGGTTGTGTAAATCGGTATAAGAATTAAATATTATCAAAATTTATATAATTCCTTGGAGGAAAAATGGAAATCAGGGAATTAACGGATCGCTCAAAAAACCTGGTGGATATCGCAATGGGACGTTCACCTTCAGATATTCTAATAAAAAACGGACGTTGGGTGAATGTGCAATCCGGTGAAATCCTGCCAAATACAGATATCGCCATTTCGGGAGAACGAATCGCATTTGTTGGTGATGATGCTTCCCACACAATTGGCGAACACACTATAGTCATCCAGGCTCATGACCGCTATCTTGTCCCCGGATTGCTTGACGGCCACATGCATGTTGAATCTGGAATGTTGACTGTAACCGAATTTGTTAGGGCGGTTATCCCGCATGGGACTACAGCGATGTTCATCGACCCACATGAAATTGCGAATGTTTTCGGTTTAAAAGGAGTGAAATTAATGGTCGATGAAGCTGCCCAGCAACCAATTCATGTCTGGGTGCAGATGCCTTCCTGCGTGCCTTCCGCCCCGGGTCTGGAAACACCGGGCGCCAGTATAGGACCAGAGCAGGTTGCTGAGGCAATGACATGGGCCGGCATCATCGGGTTGGGGGAAATGATGAATTTTCCAGGGGTATTTAATAGCGATGAAAAAATGCACGCCGAAATGGCGCAAACAATCGCTGCTGGAAAAATTATCGGCGGGCATTACGCATCACCAGACCTTGGTTTGCCTTTTCACGGTTATGCTGCCGGCGGACCGCAGGATGATCATGAAGGCACCCGCAAAGAAGACGCTGTATCTCGTGTCCGCCAGGGGATGAAAGCGATGTTGCGCTTTGGATCGGCCTGGCACGATGTCGCCGAAGGGGTAAAGGCAATCACCGAAGCGGGTCTTGAGCCACGCAATTTTATCCTGTGCACGGATGATTCTCATTCCGAGACCCTCGTGAACGACGGGCATGTCAACCTGGCTGTCCAGCAGGCGATTAATTACGGCATACCTCCTCTGACTGCGATCCAGATGGCGACCATCAACACCGCTGAACATTTTGGTGTATGGCGCGATATCGGTATGATCGCTCCGGGCAGATTCGCAGATATTCTGCTCATAAGTGATCTGGAAAATTTCAAACCTGAGACGGTTATAGCCCGTGGTCAAATCCTGGTTGAAAATCAAAAAACCAGATTCGAACTGCCGCTGTTTCATTACCCCAATTGGGCTCTACAATCCATCCATCTCGGGCATCCGCTGCACAAGGTTGATTTTAAACTGGCAGCTCCCAGTAAGGAAAAGGTGCTCGCCAATGTGATTGGAGTGATTGAAAATCAAGCGCCAACCCATCGATTACAGATTGAACTCCCGGTTGTGAATGAAGAAATTAAGATCGATATTGAGCGAGATATAAACAAAATCGCGTTGGTTGAGAGGCATAAAGGTAACGGCGGGGTAACAGTGGGACTGGTGACGGGATTCGGTTTTAATGCACCCTGTGCAGTCGGTTCAACTGTCGCCCATGACAGCCACCATATGATCGTTGTTGGCACCAGTGAAAGCGATATGGCCAGAGCGGTAGATGAACTAATCCGGATTGGTGGCGGACAGGTGGTTGTGAAAAATGGCGAGATTATCGGGGAGGTTGACCTTCCAATTGCGGGACTGATGTCAAGCGAAAGAGCTGATGTAGTGGCAAAGAAAGCGCGAACTGTGCTGGATGGGTTTAAATCATGCGGATGCACCTTAAATAATCCAAACATGCAGCTGAGTTTGCTTGCGTTAGTGGTGATTCCGGAACTGCGGATTTCCGATTTAGGTTTGGTCGATGTAAATAAATTCGATTTTGTCCCAGTAATTGAGGGATGAAATGGTGACTATTCAATAACTATGCACAATCAATCAATTTCCTGGAGACTGCATAAAGACCTTGAACACCTGATTGATACAGGAGTTGCAGGACAGAAATTACCGTCAGAGCCCGAGCTTTCCCAGCAATTGGGTGTTTCGAGAGCGACTCTGCGGGAAGCGATGAGAACATTTGAAATCCAGGGCAGGGTTCGCCGCAGGCAGGGCTCCGGGACCTTTATTACCAGTGCGCCGCAGGTGATTGAAAGCGGGCTCGAGGTCCTTGAAAGCATCCAGACAATTGCAAACCGGATCGGTCTAGAAGTCAAATTGGGTAAGTGGAAGGCGGAACTCCGGTCACCCACAATTGATGAATATGAAAGACTGGGTATCGAAGCCGGCGGAATTGTAACCGACATCTCCAGGGTGATTATCGCAGAAGACCGCCCGGCAGCTTTCTTAAAGGATGTGCTACCAGCTAGTGTCCTGCTTCCAGAAGATTTCGAACATAATTTTCACGGCTCAGTCCTGGATCTCTTGTTGGAGCGCGGAACGCCGCAATTATCCGTAGCCTGCACTGATATCAATGCAGTCAATGCATCAGCCAATATTGCCCGCTCGCTCGGTATCCAGAGAGGGGACGCTCTTCTGTATTTTTGCGCGGATTTATATGATCCATTCGGACAGGTTGTTGATCAGTCCCGGAGTTATTTTTTACCTGGATATTTTAATTTCCATGTAGTACGCCGGATTCAAATTGAAATATGAGGAAATGTATCGAAGCTGAATTTAATTTTCATAATATTTAAAGGAGAGTTGGAATGAAAAGTTTTAATGGACGGGATATCCTGTCACTCAAGGATTTCGAGAGGAACGAATTCTTTCACATCTTTGAGGTTGCCAAGCATCTGGAACCAATTGCCAAGTATAGAAAAAACAGCGATATTTTAGCGCAGAAGACACTTGTTACTGCTTTTTACCAGCCCAGCACCCGCACTCGCCTAGCCCACGAAGCCGCAATGCACCGTCTTGGCGGTCATGTGACCGGCTTTTCAGATGCAAAAATGACCAGAGCAGGAGACTTCTACCAGGAATCGATTAAGGATACTGTGAAGATGCTCGAATTTTACGGGGATGCAATCGTGATGCGCCATTTCCAGAAAGGCGCTCCGCATGAAGCTGCAGAATGGACTTCTGTACCAATCATTAACGGCGGCGATGGTTGGGGAGAACACCCCACTCAAATTCTTACCGACCTCTACACAGTATTGCAGGAAAAAGGCCGTATTGATGGTCTGGAGTGGTTGGCAGTTGGAGATATGCGTATGCGAACCATGCACTCCCTGGCATATGGTTTGACCCAGTTTGACTGTCCGATTACCTTTATTTCCCCCCCGGATATATCCCTGACAGATGAATTTAAGCAAGAGCTCAAACAGTACAGCCTCAATTTCAGTGAAGCTGAACACGTCGAACAGGTTATCCATAAAGCTGATGTAATCCTGGTTGAACCGGTTGTCCAGCCTGACTACACAAAATCACGCGATGAACGTTCAGGGGATGTTGGATTGACGCCATCTAATTACAAGATAACGCGTGACCTTTTGGAATCAAAAGCGAAAAGCGATGCCATTCTGCTGCATTCCCTCCCTAGGATGGATGAAATTCCAACCGATGTGGACATTACACGCTGGTCACGCTACTGGCAGGAAGCATTTAACGGTGTTGTGATGCGAATGGCGTTGCTTGCGCTGGTTCTTGGAGCAATGGAGTAATCCGGATATTCAAAGGGAGAATTTCTAATGCAAACAGACCTAAGAAACAGAGATCTTATTGGCGATTTGGATTTTAGCAAGGAGGAGGTTGAAACTGTTTTGGAAGTGGCGGCTGACCTAAAACGCAAACGTGCACTTGGAGAAGAACAAGCCTATCTGCGGGACAAGGTACTGGCTATGCTGTTTTTCTTCTCAAGCACCCGCACACGCGGATCCTTTGAAGCGGGCATGGCTCAACTTGGTGGTCATGCTGCATTTATTGAGAGCAGGACAACCCAGATCTCACACGGCGATACGGAAAAGGAGATGGGAGAGATCTTTGGGAGGTATTTCGATGGTATAGCAATTAGGCATGTGGACTGGGGCATTGGCAACCGCTATCTTAATCTTGTGGCGGATGCATCTCGTGTTCCGGTACTGAACATGCAGTGTGAATACTATCATCCTTTTCAAATACTGGCTGATCTTCTGACTATTTTCGAAAAGAAAGGCCGCGATTTGCGCAGGAAGAAGATGGTTGTTTCCTGGGCATACGCCTCATCTTATCTGAAGCCGATCTCAGTGCCCCAATCCTTAATTCTGCAAATGCCCAGGTTCGGCTTGGATGTTGTACTTGCCCATCCCCCTGAATTCAAATTGATGCCGGATATCATGGATCAGGCTATGGAGCAGGCGAAAAAATATCGCGCTGGATTCGAAGTCAGCGATGACATGGAGGCAGCATTCAAAGACGCTGATATTGTTTATGCCAAATCCTGGGGACCGCTCCTTACCACACAGGATCCAGACGAGGGCAAACAGATCCAGGATAAGTATAAGGATTGGATCACCGACGAGAGAAAAATGGCGCTTGCGAACCGTGATGCGATTTATATGCACCCGCTGCCAGCGGACAGAAATATCGAGGTCACTGATGGAGTGATGGACGGTCCAAATTCCGTTGTATTTGATGAGGCAGAAAACCGGCTGCATGTCCAGAAGGCTGTAATGGCACTAACGATGCGTTAAAATTGGAGAAAAATTAATGAAAAATCGCAAAGTGGCGGTAGTCGCAATCGGCGGCAACTCGCTGATTAAAGACAAAAACCACCAGACTGTAGAAGACCAGTACCTGGCAGCTAAGGAAACCACCGTCCATATCGCGGATATGATCGAAGAAGGGTGGGATGTTGCAATTGGGCATGGAAATGGCCCGCAGGTAGGTTTTATCCTGCGCAGGTCTGAAATCGCCCACAGAGTGGAAGGTTTACATGAGCTTCCACTGGATGTCTGTGGAGCAGATTCTCAAGGCGCGATAGGATATGCCTTGCAGCAGAATTTGCAGAATGAATTCTATAGAAGAGGTGTTAAGAAGAATGTTGCGACCATAATCACGCAGGTGCTCGTAGATAAAGAAGATCCTGCTTTTAAGAATCCAACCAAACCGATAGGGGGATTCATGGATCAAGATGAAGCTCAGAGACGTGCTAATGACCTTGACTGGGATGTTGTCGAGGACGCCGGTAGAGGTTGGAGGCGTGTTGTAGCTTCACCCTTGCCAGTGGAGGTGGTTGAATTCGATTCGATCAAGACGCTTGTTGACAGCGGTGTGGTTGTGATAACCGTCGGTGGCGGTGGAATCCCGGTGATCGACAAAGGCAGAGGCGAATATGTAGGTACCGCAGCGGTGATCGATAAAGACTTCGCCAGCAGCCTTCTAGCGGTAAATTTAAAAGCCGACCTTCTGCTGATATCCACTGCGGTTGAGAAAGTCGCCCTTAATTTCGGAAAACCAGACCAGGAATGGATATCAAAAATTACATTGAACCAAGCCAGAGAATATCTTGCAGAAGGTATCCATTTCGCAAAAGGTTCAATGGCACCGAAAATTGAAGCAATTATCAAGTTCTTAGAATCTGGAGGGCAACAGGCAATCATAACCAACCCAGACAACATAAGCCGGGCTCTGAAAGGCGAAACGGGGACCTGGATTACCCAGTAATCTTACCTGCGAGATAAATCTTCTTGGAGACGAATCTATATGGAAATTGAACTTCATGATATCCGAAAATACTTCGGCAGCGTAAAAGCTAATGATGGAATTAGCATGAAACTACGCAGCGGGCATATTTACGGTCTCCTTGGAGAAAACGGAGCTGGGAAAAGCACTCTGATGAAAATTCTATCTGGATATCAACCAGCAGACAGCGGTGAACTCCTGCTTGATGAAACTCCCAGCTATTTTAATTCACCAGCCAAAGCATTAAAGTTCGGAATTGGGATGCTTTACCAGGAACCTCTTGACCTCCCGCCGTTCAAGATTATCGACAATTATCTGCTGGGCAAAGACAATCATCTCAGGCTGGACTACAAAACTGTCGAATCGGAATTGCTAGAATATTCCTATCGGTACAATTTCAAAATGGATGTAAATGCTTATATCGATAGTCTATCTCTGGGAGAAAGACAGCAATTGGAACTTATCCGGTTACTCGCTGGCGGTGCCCAGGTGCTGATCCTGGATGAACCAACAACCGGCATTAGCGCGGAACAGAAAGAACTGCTCTTCGATTCGATGCGAAAATTGGCCCATGAGGAAGGAAAAACAATTATTCTTGTTTCTCACAAGCTTGATGAAGTTCAGGAACTTTGCGACCATGCTTTTATACTGCGTAAAGGAAAACTGGTTGGCGAAATTGATATCCCTTGTTCAAACGAATCACTTGTTCGGATGATGTTTGGTCAGATACCCGAAAGAAGTGACCGGTCTCCAGAGATCAAAAACAAAACCATGCTGGAGATTCGCGATCTGGCTATTTCTACCTATCGCATGCAGATTGAAGGTATCAACCTGGAAATTAAATCTGGCGAAGTATTCGGTCTGGCAGGGCTCGAAGGAAGCGGTCAGGAACTTCTAATGCAAACTATTGCCGGGTTGATCCAACCGGTTAAGGGGAAAATTTATCTAGATGGGAAAAATGTAACAACCTGGTCCTACCACCGCATGCAGGATGCGTTGGCGGCATACGTACCAGCAGGCAGGCTGGAAGCAGGTCTGGTAAGTGGTTTGAGCATTACTGAACACGTGGTGCTTGCAGAACAAAAACATGCATTTTTTGTGGATTGGAAAAAGGCAAGGCAGGAAAGTGAAACCAGAATCGAGGAATACCAGATCGTGGGAAATCCTGGCACCCTGGCCGATGAATTGTCAGGAGGTAACCAACAAAGACTTCTTTTTGCCCTCCTAAATACTCCCCTGAAGTTGGTGATGCTTGAGCATCCGACCCGGGGTCTGGATGTGCAGTCAACCAATTATATCTGGGAAAAACTATACAGCAGAAGGGATGCCGGTACAGCTATCCTGTTTATGTCCGCGGATCTGGATGAGATTATCGAACGAAGCGATCGCATCGCCGTTTTTTCTGGAGGCAATATGTCTCGGATCGTTGATGCAAAGAGTACAGACGTTGACGAATTGGGTCACCTGATCGGAGGCCAGGAGTGAGTGCACGCCGCATTCTAACGTTTATCTGGCCTGCAGTTCCTATTATTGCAGCGCTTCTTTTTACTGCTATCCTGCTGGTTATTTTTGATGCCAGCCCGCTTGATTCGCTTGATGCTATTTTCCAGGGTGCATTTGGAGATCAATCAAAAACGCTCTCCGTTTTGGCTTTCTGGGTGCCTTTGACTCTCAGTTCTGTCGGTTTGTTGATTGCCTTTACAGCAGGTTTATGGAATATCGGAATTGAAGGACAGATCATTCTCGGTTCCATTGCCGCTAGCTGGGTTGCTCTAAAAATTGACGCCCCTGATCCCCTTCAGATACCACTGGAATTGATCATGGCGATGCTGGCAGGGGCGCTCTGGGCTGCCCTATCCGCTGTCCTCAAAACGAGAGGAAAAGTGCACGAAATTTTCAGCGGTTTAGCCCTGAACAACATTGCGATAATCCTGACAAATTATTTGATATCCGGTCCTTGGCAACCACCAGAAGGTGGTACATTCAGAGGAACGCAGCCTTTTGCGGACATTGCCTTGTTGCCGAGATATGCAGATTCCCGCTTCAGTCCAATCTCACTTGTGATTACGCTGCTGGCTATCGGTCTTGTGTACATCACTTTGAGAGGAACATTCTGGGGTTTAAAGCTTAAATCATTGGGGAAAAATCCATTTTCATCATTTTTACTCGGTGTTGCCAGTGAACGAGAGACAATAATTGCAATGATGTTCTGCGGCGCACTCGCCGGGTTGGGAGGGTCTATCAGAGTCCTCAGCTGGTTTGATAGTCTAAGGCAGAGCATTTCCGGAGGAATAGGTTTTCTGGCATTGCTGGTCGTAATGCTGGCTAATTACAGGATTGTGTGGGTTCCATTTATCACATTTTTCTTTTCCGCTATTCTAAATGGCAGCATAACCCTGCAATTGCGTACGCAATTACACTCATCCATTGGCGGTATCCTAACCGGAGTAATGGTGCTTTTTGTCCTGCTATTCGGTGATAGTCGCATATTCAAATTCTTCAAGAAAAAGGATATAAATGAACGAACCTGAAATTGTGCGGATTCTCGCGTCAGTAGTCCTGGCATCAGCGCCTCTGATCATCGCGGTTGTTGGCGAAACGATAACGGAACGTTCCGGAATTGTGAATTTGTCATTGGATGGTACAATGCTGATGGCAGCCATGAGTGGTTTTGTGGTTGCACTCACTTTTTCCAATGTCTGGATCGGTTTCCTCGCTGGAGCGATTATCGGTATGATTTTCGCCTTGATTGTTGCTTTTGGCAGCATCACATTGAATAAAAGCCAGGTCGCAATCGGTTTTGTATTGACGCTTTTTGGTGACGATCTGAGCGCGTTTCTTGGTCAGAATTTCACCCGGATCCCCGGTCCTGTTGTCAGACATTTCGGAATCCCCATCCTTGAAGATATCCCGATAATCGGTCCTATTTTCTTTGATCAAAGCATTGTTGTATATTTTGCATTTATATTGGTTTTTATATCCTGGTGGTTCCTAAACCGTACCCAGCCAGGCTTGCGTCTCAGAAGCGCAGGCGAACGCCCTGAAGCTGCGTTCGCCCGTGGAGTAGGGGTAAACAAGATTCGTTACATTTATACGATAGTGGGGGGTGCGCTGGTTGGGTTAGCAGGTGCCTCATATTCACTGGATGTGAAGATCGGGTGGTCGGATGGGCATATACGGGGATTAGGGTGGATTGCACTGGCGATCGTCATTTTCGGCGGCTGGTCGCCAGCAAGAGGTGCAATAGGCGCAATTATTTTTGGAGCGACAAAAGTTCTGGCGACAATTCTGCAAAGGACGTTTCCAGAGGTGTCTGTGGTTGCTTTTAATTCCATACCATGGGTATTGATGATACTTGTACTGCTGGTAGTAGGGAGCGATTTTACCGAACGGGTGATTTCCTTTATGCCCGTGAGAGTCCAGCCGACTCTGAGGCGGTTGCTCAGAATCGCGCCCCCAATGGCATTAAGCACAAATTTTGTCGAGAGATAATCCTGTCCATTGAGAGAAGAGATGAAATTGTCAAAACCAAGAACCCAACCACGTTACGACCGTCTGTATGTAATATTGATGCCGATGCTTGCGACGCTGCTAGCGCTTGCTATTGGGGCTGTACTACTTGCGCTACTGGATACAAATCCAATTGAAGCTTATGCCGCTATGTTGGAAGGTGCGTTCGGAAGCAAAAATGCGTTAGCGGATACGATTGTAAAAGCAACCCCTTTACTTCTGGTCGGGATTGGGATTTGTATATCATTCCGTGGAGGGGTTTTGAATATTGGAGGTGAAGGTCAGTTAATCGTCGGGGCGATATCCGCAACCTATGTTGGATTAGCGCTGCCCGAACTATCATTTGGCTCACTGGTCCCAATCGCATTGCTAGCTGGTTTTTTAGGAGGGGCAGTTTGGGGTGGCATCCCGGGTATATTGAAAGCTTATTTTAATGTTAATGAAATACTCAGCACGATAATGATGAACGCGATCGCCGTTCAAGGGATGAATTATCTTCTAAGGGGTCCTATGATTGATCCGGTTCAACTGGAGGCTGCCTCAAGAATCCCCCAGACCGCGCGATTGTCCAGGCTTTATGATCTACCACGATTGATACCAACCCGCCTGCACCTGGGAGCAGCATTGGCGGTGGTTGTGGCGATTGTGGTTTACATATTCCTATGGCGAACCACCATAGGATACCGCATCCGGGCTGTCGGACTTAACTTGTTTGCATCCAGATATGCCGGCATTAATGTACGCCACTATATGGTGCTTGCTCTGTTGCTCAGCGGTGCTTTAGCAGGACTGGCTGGTGCTGTTCAGGTTTACGGCGTCCATCACCGTATGTTCACGGATGGTTCTGCAACAGGATTTACAGGCAGCGCAGGTTTTAATGGAATTGTTGTAGCACTATTTGGGCAGCTGCACCCTCTCGGTGCCATTCCGGCTTCATTCTTCTTCGGCGCTTTAATTGTCGGGGCGAATGCAATGCAAAGGGCAATGCAAATCCCCTCAGCTCTAATAACAACCCTGAATGGACTCCTGGTTGTTTTTGTCGTAAGCAGCGAGTACTTCAAACGGCGTTTAGAGAAAAAACGCCTGATGGACATTGAAAGAATCGAAGAATTAGAAAAACCAGCTAAAATGGAGGCAGCAGCATGATCACAGAACTGTTGTCTGTGAGTGTTATCGCTGGAATCCTGGGCTCTGGTATCCGGCTTGCCACTCCATATTTATACGCTGGAATCGGTGAAACTTTCGGACAAAAAAGCGGGGTCCTTAATCTTGGGCTGGAAGGTCAGATGCTGCTTGGTGCCTATGCGGCATTTTTTGTTGTTTTTGAAACAGGAAACCTATGGCTTGGATTGCTTGCCGCAGTTATTGTCGGTGCAATTATGGGTCTGGCAATGGCATTCGTCAGTGTTACACTTCATGCTGAACAGGGGATCAGCGGGATTGGTTTTTATCTGTTTGGATTAGGCTTGAGCGATCTGCTTTTTCAGAAAACGATGGGAACTGTCGAAACAGTGAGTGGTTTCAGACCACTTGAAATCCCCTTTCTGAGCAATATCCCGTTTTTCGGAGAAGTATTCTTTAACCATAACATTATGGTTTACAGCGCCTATCTTCTGGTACCGCTTGCGATTTTTATCTTGAAGAAAACGAATTTTGGTTTAGACGTACGCGCGGTTGGTGAGAACCCGGAAGCGGCCGATTCACTCGGGGTCAGCGTCAAGCGTGTCCGTTATTTAACTGTGACATTGGGAGGCATCCTTTCCGGAATTGCAGGCGCATCCCTATCAGTCGCCTTACTCAATGTGTTTCAACAAAACCTCACCAGTGGGATGGGTTTTATTGCAGTTGCACTAGTTTATTTCGGAGGCTGGAGACCATTCGGCGTAATGCTTGGCGCGCTGTTATTCAGTGTTGTCATTGCTTTCCAATTATGGCTGCAGGTTCTAGGTAGTCCGATTCCTTCAGATATAGCAGTAATGCTCCCGTATATCTTAACCATTCTTGTGCTTGTGGTCGCTGGACAACGCGTTAAACCACCTTCTGCTTTAACCAAACCATTTGAAAGAGGCGATTAGCTTCGAAATTCTCAAAGGAGGTGTGAATAATAAAAATTAATAAATACATCTACAAAAATTTTTTAAAAAATAAATATACACAAAATCAAAAAAAGGATGGAGAAAATGCGTAATTTGACTAAAATCTTAAGTGTGCTGTTCCTGCTGGCAATCGTTTTAAGCGCATGCGCTGCGCCTGCCACAGAACCAGCCGCGCCCCCTCCTGAAGAAGCGCCTGAAGAGGCTGCCCCTCCCGAAGAAGCTCCCGCAGAACCTGAAGAAGAGATGATGGGACCATTTCGGGTCGCAGTAGTAATGCCAAGCGCGATCAATGATCTTGCGTTCAGCCAGAGTATGTACGAGGCTCTAACGACAATTCAGGAAGAGATGGGCGAGGGCAACTTTGAATTTGCATATTCGGAGAATATGTTTGTGGTTGATGATGCCGCTGCAGCTATCCGTGATTATGCAAGCCAGGGTTACAACCTTGTAATCGCTCATGGTTCCCAGTATGGAAGTTCGCTGCTGGAAATTGCTCCAGATTTCCCCGATACCGCCTTTGCCTGGGGTACCACTGTTGATACTTTCACCGACCAGGGTATTTCAAATGTGTTTGCTTACGAAGCCCGCTCTGAACAGGGTGGTTATGTAAACGGTGTAATTGCTGCAAGTCTCTCGGAAAGCGGCGTATTGGGGGTGGTTGGTCCAATTGAAACCGGAGATGCGAAACTTTATGTTGATGGTTTTGTCGCTGGCGCTAAAGCCACCAATCCGGATATTCAGGTAAACGTGAACTATATTGGTTCATTCAGCGATGTTGCCCTGGCTTCAGAAGCAGCTCAAACGCACATCAACGCCGGCGCGGATGGTTTGACCGGTACAGCTCAGATGGTCGTCGGCGCGATTGGTGTTGCAGAAGAAAATGATGTGCCCTGGTTTGGCACTCAGGCGAATCAGACCTCTCTGGCGCCTGGTATTGTCGTCGCCAATCAAGTTTACGACTGGACTGTTGTGCTTGATGAAATCATTGGCCTTGTCAAAAGTGGAACTCTGGGTGGAAAAGCCTACAGTCTGACGCTTGAAAATGGCGGTCTGGTTATGGAATACAACCCAGACTTTGACATTCCGGAGGATGTCATGGCGCTGGCTGACGATACGGTTGCCAGTATCGTAGATGGCTCGATCGTGGTAGTTGAAGGTGCGCCTGCAGAAGCTGAGGCGGAAGAAGGCGAAGAATTTGTATTTGGAATCGTGCTGGTCGGTCCTAAAAACGATCGCGGCTGGAGTCAGGCGCATTACGAAGCTGGTTTGTACATTGAAGAGAACATACCTGGTTCCCGGATGATTGTTTTTGAATCCCTAAATCCAGCTGACAAACCGGAAGCGACCCTTGAAGGGGTTGTAGACGATATGGTTGCGGATGGCGCAAGGTTAGTGCTGACCACATCCGACGAATTTGAGGAAGATACCGTCGGTGTAGCCGAGAAATATCCGGATGTTACTTTTATAAATATCTCTGGCGATGACGTGCTCACCGGCGAAGCGCCTCCAAACGAAGGTAATTTCATGGGGCGGATGGAGGATATGAAGGCAATCGCTGGTTGCGCAGCCGCGCTGGCTACTGAAACGGGAAATCTAGGTTACCTTGGACCTCTAATCAACAATGAGACCCGCCGCTTGGCATCGTCTGCATACTTAGGCGCACGCTATTGCTACGAGAATGTCCGCGGGATGAACCCGGATGACCTCAAATTCACCGTGTCTTGGATCGGATTCTGGTTCAACATCCCCGGGGTTACGCTCGATCCAACTGAAGTAACAAACAATTTCTTCGACACTGGAGCGGATGTCGTGCTGAGCGGAATTGACACCACAGAAGGTATCGATGTGACCGGGCAGCGCGCTGCCCAGGGTCAGGTTGTTTGGGCGGTTCCTTATGACTATGAGGGAGCATGCGAACAGGCTCCAGATATCTGTCTGGGAGTTCCCTATTTCAACTGGGGCCCAGCTTATCTGGAAACAGCCCAGGCTGTAATTGATGGCTCATGGGTTCAATCCTGGGACTGGAACCCTCCATATTGGGATGACCTGACTGATAACACCAAAACCGCAGTTGGATGGTTGGACGGTCCGGGACTTACTGATGAAATGAAGGCGAATCTGGATGAATTCATCGCTGGATTAGCATCAGGAGATATCAACGTATGGGTTGGACCGATTAATTTACAAGATGGTACAGTCCTGCTGGATGATGGTGAAGTCGCGACTGATGAACAAATCTGGTACCTGGAACAGCTTCTCCAGGGAATGGAAGGTCCTAGCGAATAGTCTTCCATAACGGAGCATAGAGTTCAAATCAGAGAGGGGATGGATTTTCTTCTATCCCCTCTCCAATACCAGAAAGACTTGTAACTTATATGAGAATTGATTTTTTCATCGATTTGATTGGATATTTCAATGCATGATTCTGATTTATTGCCTTCCGGACATAAACGGATTAAAGAAGTTGAGATGGTCGGAATCGTAAAACGGTTCCCGGGAGTGCTTGCCAACGATAATATTGATTTTGATGTTAAGTCTGGCGAAGTACATGCTCTGCTGGGTGAGAATGGTGCCGGGAAGAGCACATTGATGAAAATATTATATGGGCTCTACCATTTTGATAAAGGCGAAATAAGAATTGATAACCAGCTGGTCAATATTCAATCTCCTTCCGACGCCATCAACCTTGGAATCGGGATGATCCACCAGCATTTTATGCTTGTACCGACTTTAACCGTAGCGGAAAACGTCGCCCTGGGTTTGCAGTCTTCCAGGGGGCCTTTTACAGATATTGAAGAAGTGTCGCGCCGGATTGAAGACCTGGCTGATGTTTACGGATTACAAGTTGACCCCGATGTTTATGTTTGGCAGCTATCTGTTGGCCAACAACAAAGGGTTGAGATTATTAAAGCGCTTTACCGCGGCGCAGCCCTGCTGATTCTTGATGAACCTACTGCGGTCTTGACTCCTCAGGAAGTGGATGAGTTGTTTGTGATTTTCCGCCAGATGGCAAGCGATGGTTACGCAATGATTTTCATTTCACATAAACTCCATGAGGTGCTTGAAATAACTGACCGGGTTACAGTTCTCAGGGATGGATGTGTTGTAGGTAGCCGAATCACTTCAGAAACGACAAAAAGAGATCTGGCTCATTTGATGGTCGGCCGGGAAGTAAGCATGGCGCCTGAAAAAACACCTCTGAAGGAAGGCGGAATACGATTATCGGTTAAAGATCTCTGGGCCAAAAGCGATCGCGGCACCCAGGCCCTACAGGGTGTTAATCTAGATGTTCACTCCGGTGAAATTTTGGGGTTAGCAGGAGTATCTGGAAACGGCCAAACCGAGCTGGCGGAAGTGATAAATGGACTGCGCCCCGCTGTCCGTGGGCAGGTTACCCTGGAATCCAAGGATGTGACCAATGCACATACAAGCGTACTCATCAATGATGGCATTTCATATATTCCGGAGGAGAGAATGCGGGATGGCATGATTAAAGATTTCTCCGTTTCAGAGAATATCATCCTGCGTGACTTTGGCAAAAAACCGGTATCAAACTACAGTTTCTTAAATTTTAAACAAATCGAAAGACAATCCGAAAAATTGATCACCGAGTTTAATGTGAAAACACCTTCTCAGGATACGAAAGTCAAGAATTTATCCGGTGGCAACATACAAAAGCTCGTTCTTGCACGCGAGCTATCCCGGTTACCACGCGTTCTGATAGCTTCCCAGCCAACACGGGGATTGGATATCGGCGCAACCGAGTATGTTCACCGGCAACTGCTCATACAGCGCAGTGAAGGCACTGCAACCCTGCTGATATCGGAAGACCTTGATGAGATCCTGGCCATCTCAGACCGGATAGCAGTTATTTATGAAGGAAAAATTATGGGGGAAGTTGCAGGGGAAGAAGCGAATCCAGAGCAATTAGGCTTGATGATGGCAGGAGTTCAAATCGGGGTTGAAAGTAAACAAACATCATCTTAGTAAACTCTTTAACGGATAAACCCATAAAGGTTTTGAAGTTCGATTCAACCCCCTTTCGAGAAGAAATTATCCTTTTACCATGAAATCAGAATACAACTATAAGTGCTCGCTTTGCGGACATGAATACGATACACAGGAAATTATCTACACCTGCCCTCGGGACAGCGGCAACCTGGATGTTATTCTAGACTACAGCAACATCAGGGAAGCCCTCTCTCCGGATCAGATAAAAAAATCAAGAGAACCATCCATCTGGAGATATTTGGCGTTGCTGCCTATCGGTGAACCCATTGGAGCAGGCACACCTCTCCATTCAGTAGGATGGACTCCTGTGTATTCCCCCGATTCTCTATCAGAGAAATTGGATTTACGGGATTTATTCATAAAGGATGAGAGCCCCAATCCTACTGCTTCTTTCAAGGACCGCGCCAGCGCTGTTGTGGTGGCAAAAGCCATTGAAATAGGTAAAGAAGTGGTCGTCACAGCTTCCACAGGGAATGCCGGCGCGGCGCTGGCTGGGATGGCAGCTGCGGTCTCACAGAAAGCTGTGATTATGGCACCCAAGAACGCCCCGCCAGCCAAAATTGCTCAGCTGTTGATTTACAACGCCCAGGTTATCCTGGTGGACGGCAGATACGATGATGCCTTTGATTTAAGTATTCAGGCTTCCCAGGAATTTGGATGGTACTGTCGCAACACAGGTTTCAATCCCTTCACTGCAGAAGGAAAGAAAACGGCTGCATTTGAAATCTGGGAATGGTTTGAAAACCATAAAAACACATCTGTTAAAAATATGGAAGAGCTAGCAGTTTTTGTCTCTGTCGGCGACGGCAACATTATCTCCGGTATCCACAAAGGATTTAAGGATTTGCTGGCTCTGGACTGGATCGAAACTCCGCCGCGCATTTTTGGCGTCCAAGCAGCCGGTTCAGCCGCGATCGCAAACGCTTTCAATCAAAAATCCGAACAGATTCAACCTGTATCCGCCGATACAATTGCTGACAGTATTTCAGTCGACATGCCCCGAGATGGTGTGCGGGCAGTCAGGGCAGCATCCCAGACAAACGGCTCATACATCACAGTTGAAGATAATGAGATTATCCGTGCAATAAAAGATCTTGGAGAGGCTGGCATCTTCGCAGAACCTGCCGGCGCAGCCTCATTTGCCGGGTTAAAAATTGCTCTTAAATCTGGTTTGGTCGATCGGTCAACGCCGGTGTTGGTTATCAACACAGGCAGCGGATTAAAGGATATTAACGCAGCCCGCAAAGCAGTCCCCCAACCTCTCATAATTCAGCCGACCCTGGAAGATCTGAAAAAAGCCGTAAACTGATTTACCGTTAGCGGGATGGTAAATGTTACAATTACCGCAGTGGCGGTTGGGATAAATTAGCAATTTTCCTGAGAAAAAATAATTATGATATCCATCGTAACCCCGATCTATAACGAAGCCGAATCAATCCCGGAGCTTTACAAGCGTGTTAAATCTACCATGGAAAATTCCGGGCAATCCTGGGAATTAATAATGGTGGACGATGGTTCCTCTGACCGTTCCGCTGGGTTGATTAAAGAGCTGTCGGAGGAGGACAACCATGTCCGCCCGGTTATATTTGCCCGCAATTTCGGGCATCAAATTGCAGTTACCGCTGGTTTGGATTTCAGCCGTGGGGATGCGGTAATCGTTATGGATTCTGATCTGCAGGACCCACCCGAGCTGATTCTGGATATGGTTAAAAAATGGCAGGAGGGTTACGAGGTAGTTTACGCATACCGAACCGAACGGGAAGGAGAAAGCTGGTTCAAACTTACCACAGCTACACTGTTTTACCGGATCATATATAAGATCACCGACGTGGACATCCCCCTGGATACTGGCGATTTCCGCCTGCTGGACCGCCAAGTTGTAAATGTGATGAACCAGATGCGTGAACGCCATCGTTTTTTAAGGGGTATGTCGGTTTGGGTGGGTTTCAATCAGGCAGGTGTGCCCTACAAACGTGCAGCCCGGTTCGCCGGGGAGACCAAATATCCGCTGCGCAAAATGGTTAAATTCGCCAGCGATGCAATCACCAGCTTCTCCTACTTCCCTCTTCAGGTTGCGACATACCTGGGTTTTTTCTCAGCGGGACTGAGCATACTGGCGATTCCTTTCGTGATTGCCCTGCGTCTGGCTGGGGCACAGGCATTTTTAGGACAGGCGACAACTCTGATTGCGGTTCTTTTCCTGGGCGGAGTCCAGTTAATTTCGCTGGGGATCCTGGGCGAATATATAGGGCGACTCTACGATGAAGCAAAAGGCCGTCCGCTGTATATCCTTAAAGAAAGCCCGCAAGAGATAGACAAACCAGATAAAAAATAAATTTTTCCAGTTTCTAAATATTTTGAGGTGAATAAATTGACTGAGATTGACCTTACTATCTACCCTGAAAGACGCCAGCGAGCAGTTAAACGGGTTCGGGAGCGAAACATCATCATTCCAACCTTCGCTCAAATGCTAGACCCCGGGCTGATACCGGAGAAAATCAAAGATGAGCTGACAGATATTGGTCTATGGGATGTGAATCCCCGCAATCTTTTCCGGATTACCTGGAAAAATGAACCCCTGCCAAAAGGCGGCGGTTTCAAGGGGGTTAATTATCTGGAATTTCCCCCATCACTGACGGGTACAGATGCGCGGATTATTGCGCTTGTAGGTAAATGGTTCCCAACGGGAGCCCATAAAGTTGGGGCTGCTTTTGGCTGCTTAGTTCCGCGCCTAATCACCGGGCAATTCGACCCAACCACCCAGAAAGCTGTCTGGCCTTCAACCGGGAATTACTGCCGCGGCGGCGCTTACGATTCTGAACTGCTCGCATGCGAATCGATTGCAATCCTGCCGGAAGAGATGAGCGCGGAGCGGTTTGAGTGGTTGGCGAATATCGCCGGTGAGGTAATTAAAACCCCAGGAAGCGAGTCGAATGTCAAAGAAATCTTTGATAAGTGCTGGGAACTGCGCCGATCGGGTGAAGATTTAATGATTTTCAACCAGTTTGATGAATTCGGCAACTATCTCTGGCACTACAAATTGACTGGTAAAGCTTTTGAAGAAGTGCTGGAAATAGAGATGGGACCGCATGATATTTACCGGGGTGTGGTTTCAGCCACCGGTTCAGCAGGGACAATCGCCAGCGGCGATTATATGAAGCAGCTTTTCCCGGATAGCAAAATAGTCGCCAGTGAGGCGTTACAGTGTCCCACCCTGCTCGAAAACGGATTCGGCGCTCACCGGATAGAAGGGATTGGCGATAAGCACGTGCCCTGGATCCACAATTCAAAGAACACCGATATGGTCGTTGCGATCGATGACAACGCGGTTGTCAACTTGGCGCGCTTATTTAACGAACCGGTTGGAAGAAGTTTTCTGCTCAAGAAAAGTGTGCCTGAAAACATCGTCAAGAATCTTGATTTACTCGGTTTTTCCAGTATATCAAATCTAATCTCCTCAATAAAATTCGCAAAATACTACGAATTGGGTTCCAATGATATTGTACTGACGGTATTGACCGATTCCATGGAACTCTACAACAGCCGTCTGATTGAGATGCACCAAGAAATGGGTGAATACAGCGAACTTGACGCCTCAGCCGATTTTGCACGCCACTTGCTCGGGATTACTACCGACAACCTTGAAGAACTAAGTTATATCGGAAAACGCCGCATTCATAATCTTAAATATTTCACCTGGGTTGAGCAGCAGGGAAAAACCTACGAGGAAATATTGGCACAGTGGTACCAGCCGGATTACTGGAAAGAAGTCCAGAATCAGGTGGACGAAATCGATGTGCTGATCGAAAAATTTAACTCGGAAGTTGGGTTGACTGGATAGACAAAAAACGAATGGTTTCAACCCCTCCTGAGACATCCCTGGTGCTGGTGGCAGTCATCACCAGTCCCAATGACCTCGAGATCGCGCGAGTGCTGGGATGGTACCGGATTCCAATCCGTTCAGCTCCTAAGGTGATCGCTGTTGATTATCTGGCGTTCTACCAGACTTCCGCATTTAAAAATGACCGGTGGCAAATCAAATATGTCGCTCAGGTTAAGGGTCATGAATTGACCACCAGAGCAGAACTTTTAAAAGACCAGCTTGAACATCCCCACGCAGATCAGGAATATTACAAAATACAGCTTGGTCCATTAACCCCCTTGCCTAAACCTATCCCAGCTGGAAAATGGCGCCGGATCACATTTTTTTATACAACCGGTGCTTATTTAAACAAAGCGAAAACAGTTAATGACCTGGTTGTTGCATCCAATGAGCGCAAAACCCTCTGGAATGCGCTGCATGAAAGGGCTTCCGACTCTCAGAAATATTATGTCGAAAACCCTCTGGAGTTCAAAATTGATCCCGCAGTACTTGAAGAAATTTTTTCCATTCGGGAAAATACTGAAGAGTATAAATAGATCACACAAGTGAAAGGTAATCATAGGCGCAATGGCAGACAATACAAAGAAACCGGAATTACTGATCAAATCCGGGACAGTAATTACTGCCGATAAAACTTTTCAGGCAGATATACTGATCGCTGGCGAAAAAATTACTCGGGTAGAACCCGGGTTGCAGGTTACGGGTATTCAAATAGTTGACGCTTCTGGAAAATATGTCCTCCCTGGTGGGGTTGATCCCCACACACACTTTGACCTGCCCATGTTCGAAACGGTCTCTTCAGACGACCATTACACCGGTCACAAGGCAGCCGCATTTGGAGGCACGACCACAGTTATCGATTTTGTTCCCCAGGATGCGCCCACGCTTGAAGAATCCATCAATTTCTGGCACGAGAAAGCTGACCACAAAGCTGCGATAGACTTCAGTTTTCACATGAACATCACCCGGTTGGATGACCAGGTGTTGAGAGAAATCCCGGGTTTGCCCGGTTTTGGTGTGACAACTGTAAAAGTTTTCACAGCTTACAATAACCGCCTGAGGCTGCAGGATGGGGAGATATTCAAAGTGATGCGGACCGCCGGGAGCAACGGGATGCTGACGATGCTGCATGCAGAGAACGGAGATGTGATCGAAATCCTGACAGCGGAAGCCTTAGCCCAGGGACATACTTCTCCTATCTGGCATGCCTTGACAAGACCTGCCTGGGGCGCGGTTGAATCCACCTTGCGAGCATGTGCGCTGGCAGCTCAGGCTGGTGCCCCACTCTACATTGTCCACATGAATGCAGCTGGCGAGGTAGACCAGCTTCAATATGCTCGTGATAAGGGTGTCCCTGTTATGGCAGAAACCTGCCCTCAGTATTTATTTTTCACAATTGACGAATTAAAAAGGGCGGATGGAGCAAAATGGATCTGTTCTCCACCTATGCGCACAAAAGAGGATAACCAGCGCTTATGGCAGGGTTTGGAGCAGGAAACACTCCAGGTGATCGGCACTGACCACTGTCCTTTTTTTTACGATGGTCGAACTCCAATCATATATGAAGACGAATTCGTCGCGATCCCGGGTAAAGAGCTCGGCGAAGAGGATTTCACAAAGATCCCAAACGGTCTTCCGGCGGTCGGCGACCGCCTGCCCGTGTTATGGACTGCTGGTGTAGTTTCAGGCAAACTGACACCTAACCAGTTTGTCTCTTTTACAAGTACAAATCCCGCAAAAATTTTTGGGCTTTTCCCGCGCAAAGGTTCCATTTCTCCTGGTTCAGACGCCGATATCCTTATCTGGAACCCCGATATGAAGGTGACTTACGGTGTGAAAAAAGCCCGCCACCGCACAGATTACAATCTTTTTGAAGGGTGGGAATTAACTGGATACCCTGAAAAAGTATTCCTGCGTGGGCAGTTAATTGTCGATAAAGACCAGTGGTACGGCGGTCCAGGTAAAGGAAAATTTCTTTTCCGGACACCGGGCGCACCGGTTATATAACCATCTCTTAACTGGACAATACAGCTGCCTTGCGTGTAAACTTCAAGGGTTTATGACTAGATTATCAGCGTTTAATAAATCAAAAACCAATCAAATTCTGAATTTATTTACCAAAAAGGGGAGGTCCACTGCGGTCTCTATAGGTTGCATTATGGGTGCAGTTTTTCTGCTTTCAGCCTGCACAGCTATTCCAGATGAACTCATTCAGAACCTGCAAAACACTATCCTTCCCGCTCTGGAAATATATCCAGGAGCTGACCAGACTAGCACACCTGAGGCAGTTGAGCCAATCCTTACCGCCACCCCAACAATCTCTCCATCCAGAGCTGTCACAGAGGATGTTAGTGATTTTGAAGAGGCAGAAGGCACAAAAACCATACCAACTGTTATCCATACACCAACCGCTGCCAGTCAGGTTTTGGCTCCTGAACCCCTGACAGATACAATTCCGGAATATGGGGAAACCAGCGACCTCTTATACCTTGACGAAGATAAATTGATGCGCTGGGACCATATCACTAATTATTCCAGCATGCTAATAGATGGCATAAGTGAATATGATGTCAGCCAGAGTGGAAATCAGATTGCTGTATTGAAGAAGATGAAGGTAACAGCTGACGGCCAGGAAATATTTAATCTGGGTGTGTTTGACTTTAAAACTAAACAATTGAATTATCTGGTTGAATCAGTCGCTGGTATGTTTGGTGTTTCCATTTCTCCGGATGGGAAGCTTATACTTTTCAACAAAGAATCCCCCACCGGGGAGATAACCATTGTAAAGAATGAGCCGGATCCAAACCCGGAAGTGCTGGGGATATGTATCGGAAGTCAGAACGAGGATTGCAATGAATTCAGCTGGTCTCCCGACAGCCAGAAGATAATCTGGAGAAACCCAAACGGGATTTGGTTGGCAGACGTCACCGACTTGCCAGGGTTCCTGCTCCACCCTAATAAGATAACCGTTACAGATCCAAAAGGCGCTGAAGAGGAGATTGAGGTGGAATTCGGGTCCTTTATTTGGTCGCCCCAATCCAGATTTGTTTTATTGGATGTAATACCCTCGGATTATGGAGTCCGCTGGCAGGGTATTCTTGACTCCAATTCCGGTCAAATTGTCCGTGTTCCGCAATCCATAGATTATTCCGAACTCGACGCATGTGCAAACTGGACCATGGAAGGCGATCTCCTGGTCGGTCACAGCGCCCCAGAAGAAGAATCCGCACCTCAAATAGAAATCTGGGAGATCATGCCAACCAAAGCTGAGCTGCTGGTAAGGCAAAATGAAATCCAGCTTGATTCGGGGATTTACCCATCAATGTCCTCTAATGAAGATGGTGAAAATGTATTCTTCCCCAATTGGCTGAATCAGGTCAACGACACCACATTCAATTTTGGATTGTGTCATGTAAAATCAACTCTTGCGCCAATCCTTTACCAGCTGGATATCAAACAGAACAAGCTGAAAGAAATAGTCGTAATACCGAACAACTCCACCGATATTATCTGGTCGCCGGATGGTTTAGGCGCGTTGATCATGGGAATGGATGGTGAAGTTTTATACGCTCCTTTCAACGGCAGCCTTATGAGAGACCTGCGTGAGATCCTTGGACAGAGCGCGCGTGAATTTAAATGGCTGCCCCCAAAACCGCGCATATGATTCTCCAAAGCAAACAAACATCATGAAATGCTGATTCTGGTCGCTGCCATCCTGCTTTTTCTTGCGCCAACCGCGATTGTGGTTGTCTATTATTTCCGCCCTGAGTTCAGACAAATCTGGCTTTCCTGTGTAATTGCTGGGGTTGCCGCCCTGTTTCTTTCCATTTTTGCCGCATTTCAGAAGCCGGGTGTTGTAAATCTATTTATCTGGAAGCCTGAAGAATTATTCCCAATTTCCCCTGTCTTGCTAGCGGACCGGTTGGTGTGGAGATTTTCAACGGGCTTGATAAGCCTTCTTGTTGCCACGCTCCTGGTAAGCGTAACCCAGAAAGACTTCACACGCGGGTCTTCAAAAGATTATCCCCAATGGTTGGGGTTGTTATACCTCGCCTCTCTGACCATCTTTTCATTGATGGCAGGCAACCTTTTGACCTTGATATTCGTATGGACTGCTCTAGATATTGCGGAGCTGCTCATCTGGTTGGCGATTCCCGGATTACGACCGGATTCCAAAAAATTGATAATCAACCTTTTAACCCGCTTTACCAGCCTTTACGTTCTCTTCTTTGCCGGGCTTATCGCATTCTCGGCTTACCTTCCATCGGGATTTGAAGAACTGACCGCTCCGGTAAGAATTTTAATATACGCTGCATGGTCGCTTCGGATTCTAGTGCTTCCTTTTACCTCACCTCTGGCAGATAACAACCGTCCGGTTTCGCTGGCAATGGATATCCTTCAAATTATGCCATTTGGGGCTTACTTAATTTTGCTTGCACGTCTAGCGCAGCCCATACAGAACACTGCTATAACCGCTGTTTTTATTATTGTCCTGGTTATCCTGGCCTCTGGCTTTGCACTTTTGTGGGCGTTCAGCGTGAAAAAAAGTTCCAGTTTGCCGAATTGGTTGATCAGTACAGCTTTATTATGCTTTTGCGCATCAATCCTCGCTGAGCTGGAAATAAGCATGGTTTGGGGGTTGACGGTGATTATTTCCGGAGGGTTGTTATATTTGTACTTCTCCAGGCGGAGAACGTCCCGTCTGATTCTTTATATAGGTCTGTTCAATCTCTCAGCCCTTCCATTGAGCGCTACATGGCTTTTTGTAAATGTATATGCCGATCAGGTAATCCCGGAGGTATACCTTCTTTTTATCCCGATAGGGATCATCCTGGCGGGATATTTTAAATTTATTGTTGGGCAGGAGAGAGAAAGCCTTGGACCGGAAAGGTGGATGCTTTTAATTTATCCTTCAGGTTTACTCCTGCTGCCGCTTATAAATTTGATAATTGTTTGGTATGGTATCCAATTGGGCGAATATTCAGCGGGATTGTTGCCTTCCTTAAACGCATCCTGGCCGGCATTGATTGGGTTACTGGCGGCAGGTCTGGTTTGGTTATTGATAAGGGAAAATCGATTTTTACCTTACAAAATCCTTCCGCTCCTGCGGAAATTCACCTCTCTTGGATGGTTGTACAAATTAACTGGGTCTAGCTTGCGACTGTCAAGCCAGGTTTTTGATACTTGGGATGCATTTATGGAAGGTCGAGGGGGGATCTTCTGGTCGCTGCTCTTGCTCACACTTGTATTTGCATTGTTATATCAATCCTGAGATTGAGTAAAACTTTATGCAGGCAACTCCTGTCATCACATTCAGTCTGATATTATTAGCGCTAACTTCCACAGCGCTGCTGATCCTCAAAGAATGGCGGCTGTGTATTCTGATCCTTGCTGCTCAGTATCTGGGAGCATTCCTGATTGTATATCAGGTCTGGCCTTTCAGCCTGGCAATCGTCAAAATGATCTCCGGCTGGATTTCTTGTTCGGTGCTGGCGATTGCGGGGGTTAATCTTTTTGGCATGCCGGTTGCGAGGGATCTGATACCTTTTCGTGGGTTCCAGGGAGCAGCACAATCTGGTGAAACCAACGAACAACGCCTTCCGCTGGGAATCCTTTTTGCCCTTTTTTCAGCAGGTCTGGTTCTAATTGTTTCACTATCAATTGCCATCCAGTCCTCAAACCTGTTTGGTGAAGATTTTCTACCGGTGATGATGGGGGGATTTATCCTGATTGGCACAGGTCTGCTCCAGGTTGGTTTTTCCAACGATTCGTTTTTCGTTTCGATTGGTTTGCTGACCATCATTCCCGGATTTGAAATCCTGTACGCGATTTTTGATTCTTCAACGCTTGTCGCTGGCTTGCTGGCGGGGGTGAACCTTGGAATTGCATTGGTAGGTGCTTACCTGATGTCGGCTCCGCTGACGGAGATAGAGGAATGAACTCTCCTCTGATATGGATAATGGTCCCAGGGTTGGTTGGCTTCGGGCTGTTGTTCTTAAGGCGCTACAGCCTCCTTCTGCATATCATTGGAATACTGACTGCGCTGCTTCTGGCATACCTGGCATGGTCTCTCCCATTTGAAGAATCAATCCGGATCATACCGCTGCCGAGTATTCCATCCATCCGGGTGGAAGATACGCTCACAATTCTCGGCCGGAGATTTATACTGGACGATTCCGCTAGACCTTCACTGGTCTTGATATTCCTCGTCAGCGCGCTATGGTTTGGCGGCGCATTCATCTCCCGGGTGAACCTGCTGTTCACACCTCTGGGATTATGGATCGCAAGCCTGGCGACCGCTGCCTTGGCGGTAGAGCCGTTTCTGTACGCTGCAGTATTGATTTTTGGTGTGGCTTTAATTTGCATCCCAATCCTCAACCCGCCGGGTAGTGCTGTCAACCAGGGGGTTTTGAGGTTTTTTAAATACCAGGCAATTGGTATGGCTGTGGTATTAATCGGGGGCAGATTACTGTCCGATGTCGAATTAAATCCAACCAATGTTCAGCTTGCAATCAGGGTCACCATAATTATCGGATTGGGATTTGCATTTATTACTGCTATTTTTCCATTCTATACGTGGATACCGATGGTGGCCCGCGATGCGCATCCTTACGCTTCCGCGTATGTGTTTTTCCTTTTTCCGGCAATTGTGGGACTTTTGAGCGTGAATTACATTCAACAACACCGCAGTATCGGTATCCCGCTGAACGCAGGTGAGGCACTGCGTATCCTAGGAGTAATAATGATCCTGCTCGGCGGCCTAAGGGCAGCCGGTGAGCGCAATCTTGTCAGGATGATGGGCTTTGCGGCTATTCTTGAAATTGGGATGTCACTGCTCGCGATGAGCCTGGTTGCGGACACCAGCATAATAACCCCGGCATACGGTTTTTATTTTAGCCAGCAGCTACCGCGAATGATCAGCCTCGCCCTATGGGCTCTTTCGCTGAGTTTTCTCAAGGAAAGCGGTTTCAGTTACTCTTTAGATGAGGTAGCAGGCGCGGCGCGTGAAAAACCATTCATTTCTGCAAGTCTCGTGTTGTCGACACTTACAATCGCCGGGATGCCATTTTTAGCAGCTTTCCCGGTGATGATATCCCTCTGGTCCAATTTGTTGCCGCGCGCTCCGTTAATTGTTATCCTTGCAATACTCGGGATGATGGGAGTGATGGTAGCCGGAATCCGCACTCTGGTAACTCTGGTACAAGTGCAAGGCGGGGAGCAAAAATGGAGAATAACAGAAAGGTTATCCCAGGTTATTTTTCTCGTATCAGGTTGGCTGATGCTGCTGATCGTCGGAACGATGCCACAATTATTTCTCCCGATTCTGACCAATATGGCGATTATTCATACCGCCCCAATAAAATAAGCTCTTCAGGCAGGACCAAGATAAGCTGGTTATCACATTTTCCTAATCAAAATTTAAAATAAACCCTCGGGACAGATGGATTAGGGCATGCTATAATCCCTCAATAATTAATGGAAAATGTCCGCTATTCCCCAAAAAAAATATGCGTATTTTCAATCAATACTGCAAAAAGGCCAAGTAATTTATTTGAATTGGAGAACGGCGAAAATAATATCACCGGATTTATGACCATCAATACCTCTGCCTATATCAGGGCTATTGAATGACCTTGAAGGAGAGCGAGATATGAATGTGGATCAAATCGTAAAACAGGTTGATTGGCTGGATGATGAACGGCGCAAAGACCAGACCCGGCTTGGTTTGCTCGAAGAACGAATCAACGCTCTGGATGGGAATTTTTCCAGCCTGATATCAAAAGTGAACCAGCAGACCAGCCAGTTATCCCGGCTGGAAACTTTGCTCACAAGAATGGATGGTTTTGATGAAGAACTGTTGAAAACTCGCCGGGATGCAAAGCAGGATGTTGAAAACATAGAAAAGCAATTTCGAAAGAGGGAAGAGGATTCTATCGTAGTTCGCCAGAAGGAAATCAGTTCCATTGACAAATCGATTATTGAAATAAGGGAGGAAATGGAACAGATTCAGGAAATCAGGCGCAGCCTTTCCGCCCGGGTCGAAGAAGATACCAGGATGCTGAGGATGATTGAGGAGCTTAAGTCAGACCTGGTCGCCATTGACCGCAGTCAGGAGGAATATACCCGCACTGTAAAACTGATCGATGACAGCCGCAGGCAGGACTCGAAAAAGCTCACGGACCTGCATGGCGAAGTCAGCGCCCTTAGAAAACGTACAGATGAACAACGCTCCAGCATAGATCTTAACTCCAACAATTATAAAAAATTTGAAGCGCGCCTGAATGAATTCGCGCTTACTGATGCCGAACGCCGGGATGCGATGGATAAATTTCTCGAAAACCAGACTCTCAGGGACGTTGAGCGCGAACGCACCTGGAAAGACTGGCAGAGCAGGTTTACGATTGTAGAAAACCAGGCTGGGGAGCTTGAGAATCAATTAGAACTGATGGACACGACCCGCAGAGAACTTGCCCGGACCCATAAATCTGTTGAGGATCTATCGCAGCGGGTTGAACGCAGGATAAGTGAAATCACTGAAGTACAGCGACTTTCAGATGAGAGGTTCCGCCAGGAATGGGTAACGTTTAAAGCCGATGACCAGAAGAGGTGGACCAATTACACGCTTACAATGGATGAAGAGCGCAACGAGCTGACGCGCCAGTCTGAGAAGCAGGTTGAACGGGTCAACAATCTTGAAGATGACCTGCAGGAACTGCAGGATGTATATACCCAGATGTCAGAACAGACCATAAAACGCCTGCAGACCCTTTTATCAAACATTCACGACTGGGTTTCGATTCACGAACGCACTCTGGGGGGGTAGTTGCAGCGGGCAATGCGCGTTATCGGAACCGCCGGGCATGTTGACCACGGTAAATCCACCCTTGTAAAAGCCCTAACCGGCACCCATCCCGACCGGCTGAAGGAAGAGCGGGAACGTGAGATGACCATTGATCTCGGGTTTGCCTGGATGACCCTGCCGCTGGATGACCAGCCTGGGACCGAGGAAGTGGGGATTGTGGATGTTCCCGGGCACCGTGACTTCATCGAGAACATGCTGGCTGGGGTGGGAGGGATCGATGCCGCCCTATTTGTGATCGCAGCTGACGAGGGGGTTATGCCTCAGACACGCGAACACCTCGCGATCCTTGACCTGCTCAAGATCGAAAGCGGGGTTATTGCCCTGACAAAAACCGATGTCGTCGATCAAAAAGACTTGGGAGGCGAGGACTGGCTGGACCTTATCGAATCAGACATCAGATCGATTGTATCTGGCACTGTCCTAGAAGATGCACAAATCGTGCGCGTTTCCGGTGTCAGCGGAGCTGGCATCCCGGAGCTCAAGCGCGCTATTGCTGGGGTACTTGCAAGACAGCCTGCCCGACCTGACAGACTCCGCCCGCGCCTGCCGGTTGACCGTGTTTTCAGCATGCCTGGTTTTGGCACCGTTGTAACCGGCACTCTGATGGACGGCTCGTTGAGCATCGGAGATGAAATCGAGATCTTGCCTTCAAAAATATCCACCAGGATCCGCGGCCTTCAGTCTCACAAGCAGAGAGAGGACACCGCCGTGCCGGGAAGCCGCACAGCTGTCAATATCACCGGTGTCGCGGTTGAAAATATTCGGCGGGGAGACGTGCTGGCACATCCCAGCACATATAAACCGACCCGCCGCCTGGACGCCCTGGTGAAACTGCTTCCGGATGCCAGCATACCGTTAAAACACAATCAGGAATTGAAATTCTATATTGCCGCATCGGATGTGGTCGCCAGGACGCGCCTGCTGGGAACGGATGAAATCAAACCCGGCACGGAAGGCTGGGTTCAGTTTGAGCTGAAAGAGCCGGTTGTGGCGGTCAAGGGGGATCGTTTTATCATCCGGCGTCCTTCTCCCGGGGAGACCCTTGGCGGAGGGCTTGTGATCGACCCGCACCCCAGGAGAAGATACAGGCGCTTTTCGGACTCCAATATCGCCAGGCTTGACGCGCTAGCGAAAGGCGACCCGGAACAGGTTGTGCTGGAAACCCTGGAGACTCTCAGTACAGCCAGCCTGACCCAGTTAATAAACAGTGCCCACATGGATACCGGAGAGGTGAAAAAGCTGGTTTCGGGACTGGTCAAGCAAGGTGAAATCGTAATACTGGGCGGGAATGAACCCGGCGTTAAGAATGCGCTCCTTCTAACCGCTGCTTCCTGGCAATGGGTATCCGGAAAAATCCTCAACCAGGTCGCGGATTACCATGAGCGGTTCCCGCTGAAAATGGGAATCCCGCCTCAGGAATTAAGAACAAAACTGAAAGAACCCGTTCTGGCAAACCTGGCGATAGACCAGCTCATCCAAGAAGAGAAACTTGTCGAACGGGGCGCAGTGCTGCGCCTGCCCGGGCACCGGATTATTTTCACCCCGGATCAGGAAAGCGCGGCTTCCCGCCTGCTGAAGCGTTTTGAAGCTGCCCCTAATGCGCCTCCTTCGGTGAAAGAATGTATTGCGGAAGTTGGACCGGATATTTACGCCGCCCTGGTTGAATTGGGCAGGCTGGTTCCTGTCAGCCAGGACGTTGTTTTCAGGGAGCAAGATTATACAAGGCTGGTCGATGAAACTCGTGAGTATTTGAAAACCAATGGCACCATCACCGTCGCCCAGGCACGCGACCGGTTTGACACCAGCCGCAAGTATATCCTCGCCCTGTTCGAGCACTTCGACGCGATCGGGATCACGAAAAGAGTGGGGGATGAGAGAAAGTTGAAATAACCGATCAATCAGTATTAAATTCTTAATTTCATGATTGAACAAAAATTAAAGAAAACGATCTGTTTAGCGATTTCTGAAAGCGCTGGACAGGTGGAATGGAAAAACCTCTCATCACAGGACTGGAGGAAGTTAATTGAGATCGCTCAATCCCACAGGCTTGGACCGCTTTTATTCTGGTCGGTTAAAAATGCTAATCAGTCCACGAGAAATCAAATACCTGGGGATGTAAACGAACAGCTGCTGTTGATGTATGTTCAATCAACCAGGCGCAACCTTAACCTCTTCCGGGAATCAGCGCGGTTCCTGGACCTGCTTGACCAGCAGAATGTACGTCGTCGAAATCTTTCGGACAAATGGGGTGATTTCCTAAGGGAG
>JBJYWI010000088.1:0-2185 GCA_046259385.1 Anaerolineales bacterium | reverse complement strand
GTTGGATACTTTCATTTGGATTTCAATTTAAATTGAAATCCTCCACCGCATGATTATTTCTATAAAATCTCTTTTCTTTATCCAGTAAGGGTCACGGTACAAACTCAGGCCTGACAGTATCCTCGTAAGCGATATTTTCGTTGCTGATGAGGCCTCTTTCAAGCGCCCACTGGTAGGTGTCCATGAACGCTTCCTCGCTGGGGACAAATGGGGCGGGAAAATCCGGCATGATGTAGGTTTCCGCTATCGGTTTGGGGATCAGGTTGTTTTCGATCGCAATGGGTTTATATTTTTGCGGGTCTGCGTTTATCATCTCAACCGCTTCCGCGATTGCAGCGACAAACCCTTTAATCGCTTCAGTATTTTCATCGATAAAATCTTTCCGGCACATCCAGGTCGCTTCAATAAGCTGCGGGTATTTTCCGTCATCTGCCAGGATTTTTGCGCCTTCCTGCACAGCCATTAGCCCGAGATGGATCGGCATTTGAGCTGCTTTTAATTCCCCGCTATTGAGAAGGGCTAAGCGGTCCGGAATGCGGGGAACCCCGAGGAATTTGATGTCTTCGTCAGAAAACCCATTATTCCGAAGGATTCCAACGGCATCATACTCGTTGATAGTGCCCTCCGAGGTCGCGATTTCCACACCTTTTAGCTGCTCCAGGCTATCGATTCCGCTGTTAGCCCCCGCGATAATGGCAAATACCGGGTGCGTCTCAGTTGGATGATATGTTCCAACGACACTCTGCACCACAATTTCTTCCTGATTTGTAAGCAAAATTGCCAGATGCTCACCCTGACCGCAGTCCGCTTCGGAGATCGCTAAAAGCTGGTCTTTCTCCTGCCCGGAAGCGGTTGGGATTACATCAATTTCTACTCCGTGCTTGGCAAACAAGCCTTCCTGCTGGGCGAGATACACCGGGGTTAATTCCATTACGGGTAATGCAGCAAGCCGGATCTTTGTCAGCTCCCCGGCGATTGGTTCTTCTGCGGCTGGCTCTTCAGCGGCAGGTTCCTCCGGCGGGGGTTCAGTTTCAGCAGTTTGTGCACATGCGCTCAAGATAACCACCATAATAATAAGCAGATACAGTAAAAGTTGCGGAAGTTTTTGGATTTTCATGTTTGATTCCTCCTGATATTATGTATTTGCTGCGTATTTTTATCCAGTATTATGGGGGATTTTAACATTATAATAATTATAGGTCAACAAAAAAAATTTCGATTATTTCCAAAAGGTTTTGCTCTCCTGATTCGGAATAATCTTTCACACCCTTTAATATTCTTGGTGTAAAATTTATCTTTCGCCAATTAACTAATTGAGTAAAAATTTTACTCGTCTAGATAAAAAACCTGTATTCACGGACTGGTTAGGAATTACGCATAATTACTTGGAGAATGTGGATAAAAAATTACAATCAAGCATAACGAGGTTGCCAATGTTCATTGAATTTTCAAATCTAACAATCCCTCAGGTCCTGGATTCAGCGGTAAAGGAAAATCCAGAAAATGAGGCTTTCGTTTTTGGAGAGACCCGGGATACTTTCCAGCAGTTCCAGGGTAAAGTGGATGCGCTTGCTGCCGGTTTGCAGCTGCATGGCATCCAAAAGGGGGATAAGGTTGGCATCAACCTGCCAACCTGTCCGGAAAACGTGTATGCTTTTTTCGCGCTATTCAAAGTAGGGGCGGCGTTTGTCCCTCTCAATCCCGACCTGCGCTCGTTCGAGATGAAACATATCCTCGGCGACTCTAGAGCCAAAGCGGTCATTACAGTTGGGGAGCTGAGAGGCTTTGATTACCTTGCAATGTTTGATGAAATCCAGGTTGACCTGCCGGATTTTAAAACGATATTCGTATGGGGTGCAAGAACAAAAAATGGCGCGGTACTATTGAGCGATTTATTCAAGACAGATCCCAAAAGTTTAAACCAGGTGAAAGTGAGCCCGGAAGATATCGCCTGCATCCTGTATACTTCCGGAACGACTGGCCTTCCAAAAGGAACAGTACATACACATAATAAAGTACTTAATAAATTTTCTATCAGTCAGGACTGGGTATATAAAAATTCAACACAAACCCGCCTAACCCCGATGCCGCTTTTCAATGCTGCTGGGGTAGATATTACAATCCAGACGATCTTGAAAGGGGACAAATTAGTGCTCGTCCAGCGCTTCAATCCCGCAGATATACT
>JBJYWI010000087.1:0-4900 GCA_046259385.1 Anaerolineales bacterium | reverse complement strand
AAATATTCCACATAGTTTTAAACAATATTCGGTGATTTATTCGATATCTGGAATCCACAAACCAGGTTTGGTATCCAGAGAATTGGATACTCGGATAGAATAGAGACTGGGCTTCCCTTTTTTCTGAGGTTTAATAATACTAATTTTGTATTACCAGGGGCTTCAAAATTTAGGAGCAGAGCATGAATCCTGACCCCCAAAATAAACCCAGAGTATTTGTGACCCGCAGGCTTCCTGAGGAGGTGTGGGCTGAACTCGCTGTCCATGTGGACGCGGAACTTTGGGATTACGACACTCCCCCTCCTTACGAGACCATACTGGAGAAGGTGGTGGGCAAGGACGGTCTGCTGTGTTTGCTGACCGACCGGATCGATGCCGGAGTGATGCAGGCCGGCTCAGAGCTGAAGGTGATCAGCCAGATTGCAGTCGGGTACGACAATATTGATGTGGATGAGGCCACCCGGCGCGGGGTTAAAGTTGGCAATACCCCCGGTGTGCTGACAGACGCCACCGCCGACTTCACATTCACGCTTCTGATGGCTGCCGCCCGGCGGGTCGGCGAAGGCATCGAATACGTAAAAGGTGGTCGCTGGACGACATGGGGGTTGACCAGTCTGCTCGGGCAGGAAGTCTACGGCGTAACCCTGGGGATAATCGGTTTCGGCAGGATCGGGCAGGCTGTTGCCAGGCGGGCGCAGGGCTTTAACATGAGAGTGCTTTACTACGACCGGAACAGAAAACCGGAAGCCGAGAGGGAACTTGGCGCTGAATACCATGACCTGGATGACCTGCTGGGAGAGGCGGATTTTGTCAGCCTGCATGTGGATCTCAATGAGGGTACCCACTATATGATCGGCGCTGCGGAACTGGATAAAATGAAGCCCACCGGAATACTGGTCAATACCGCCCGCGGACCGATTGTGGACAGCGAGGCGCTCTACAATGCGCTTAAGGAAAACAGGATCGCCGGCGCAGCCCTGGATGTTACCGACCCAGAACCGCTGCCGGCGGAACACAAGCTGCTCTCGCTCCCGAACATCACTGTTTTACCCCATATCGCCAGCGCGACCAGGTCAACCCGGCTTAAAATGTGCCGGATGGCGCTCGAAAACCTGCTGGCGGGTTTAAAAGGCGAACCGCTGCCCTATCCAGTGAACTGATCGCCTCCCACCTGTTCTTTAATCCAACCATATCAACTGTCGACGAACCCGATAAACCAGCTACAGGTCTGGATTTGCCCGGGAGATGCAGGCCGGACAGGAACATCCGCAGGCTTAATTTCTTTGTTAAAATTAGATCATCCTGCTGAACTAAAAGAAATGTTTTATTGGCGCTTTTATAGTATAGATATGGAAATAGGATGTCTTTCCTAAAGCGGATTATAAATTCCTCGCTTTCCGCCAAACCCGGAACCCTTTTTTTAATATCAGCGCTGGTTGCGCTCGTCCTCTTTCAGGGGGTTTTGCTTCTCAAGGACGCCCGCGGGAACCTGATCCGAGTATACCGGGAGGCAGGGCAGCACGCTTTATTACGCGGCGCCAGATTCAGCCATGGGGCGAATTTCGCCCAGTATATTTCCTTTCTGAATGAAACCGTTCCGGAAAACGCCCGGGTGGTCCTGCCCCCGCCTGGGTTTGGCCCGAAATACATAAGACACACACCCAATATGCAGTTTTTTCTGGCTCCCCGTCCGGTGATTAACTGCACCGATCTCAACTGCCTGGAGAATCTGGACCGTGCGAACACCTACATCCTTTCGATTGAAGGGTTTCCGGGTGACTTCGCGCAATCCCTTGCCGAAGGGGAAATTTACTTTGACGAATCCTGGGGGGTTGTCCCACCTGAAGGTGCAGGGACTGGAAGCGGAACCGCACTGAAGGGTTTCAACAGTCTATTCCAAATAATCCTTGCAGTACTGCCCCCCCTGCTATGGCTCCTTTCCCTGGCGGTTAGCGGTTTCTTAATCGCTACTTACCTGCTGCCCCGTTACGGGGCAACAACAAAAGCCGGGCTGGGGTATGGTCTCAGCTTGAACATTTTCTCCTTGGCGCTGGGTGCGCTCTCGCTTGCTCGGATACCCATCAACCGGGTTTCGGCGCTGGTGGCGACCGGCGTATTGCTGGTTACCGCAGCTCTGATTGGGCTGCTCTGCACCCGCCGCGTAGATACTACGGCTGATCCGGTCGTTTCAGCACAGCCGGGCGGGCGATCCGATTATTTCTGGTTTTTATCCTTCCTGCTGCTAGGTTTGATTGCCATGCTGTTAGGCGTCGGCATGGGCTACCACACCACCGATGAGATTGTGCTCTGGGGTGCGAAAGGTTACGGCATCGCGGCGATGGAATCTGTCCGAAATATCATCCAATGGGGCACCAACACCTTACCCTACCCGCTCCACGTCCCTATATTAATTGCAGGCGCTAAACTGCTTTTCGGAGAGGCGCTGCCGGCTTCCAAAATGATTTTCAGCGGATATTACATGGCTCTGCTTCTGGTCGTCTATCAGTACCTTCTCAATTCAGGCATCCGGCGGACCATGGCTGGACTCTCCGTGTTGTTGATCGGGACCCTTCCAATTGTCTTCCGCCACGCCACAATCGCGTACGCCAATCTGCCTATGAGCTTCTATTTTGTAGGCGCAGCGCTTCTTCTGGTCCATTCTCTCGAGAAAACGAACAACCGTCTGGAAACAAGGGAAGCTTTTTTATGCGGGGTTTTCTTTACCAGCGCGGCCTGGACCAGACCGGAGGGTCTGGTAATGGCCTGGCTTGCTACCGGTTTTATCCTGGCTGCCCGCTATCTCATGACCCGGAGATGGGTTTCAATACGATTTCTTTTATATCTGCTTGGTCCGCTGGCGGTTTACAGCCTGTTCTGGCTCGTTTTTAAATACAGCATCTATTCCGAGATGCCCAACCGGATGGACCTCGTTTCCCGGGCGCTGTCGCATATTAGCCGCGGAAGTCTGCATTTGAACGAAGCCCTCTATGTGCTTGGAGCCACAATAAAACGCCCGCTCGATTACCAGACCTGGGGGGCACTTGGATTGGGATTAATAATTATTGTTATATCCCTGTTTCAAGCCAGGAGCTCGAACCAGCCCGGTTCGCTGGTGCTTCTGACTGGGCTATTCGTAACCGGGATAACGGTCGGGATATACTACCTGGCTTCATTCGACCAGGTCCACGACATTAGCTGGTGGATCAGCACCGGGTACGACCGGATGCTGCTGCCGGGGATTTTACTGATATTGGTTGGGGGTATTATTCTGATCGGAAAATCCTTGACCGGCAAAGAGAAGCACTCCAGCCCCTACGAACCTTTGTAATAATTCCAGATTTCGAAACAGACAATTTTTTCACAAATAATCATTCTGTTCTTCCGCTCAATGAGTGGATGGCACCTGATCAAGCCGGTATTTCCCCCTTATAAAAACTCACTAAGCACATGCTTGAATAGGTCACATAAATCCAAGATTAAAAAGGGGTTATTGTGTTTTTAGATCGGATATGGTAAATATTATATTGGGCTAATTTAAACATTGGTCTGGTTAAAAAGTTATCCCCCGCTTATCGCGATAGCTGAAGCAAGGGATAACAAGTTTAAAAGAAAAAGGGCGCAGCACCAATTGGGGTTTTGGCAAGGTCTCAATTCCGGCGGCTACGACCCTCATCCTTCCTCTAATTGTTGCAATAATTATACCAGGAGGAGGGATATATTGGCAAGCAGCAACAAATGGAGGAAGAAATGAACACACCTTATAGACTATTTTTTATCCTGGCGGCAGCCCTGGTGCTGGCGGGATTACTAGCCCTCTCTCCTGCCGAGAGCTTTGCATCGGTATGTGTGGAGTGGCATGTCGTCCGGAATGGGGAATCGCTGGACACCATCAGCCGCGATTACGGTATAAGCCGTTCTGATCTGGTCGCCCTAAATAAGCTTTCCAACCCGCAGCGGGTTTACGCAGGGCAGCGGCTATGCTTAAAAACAGGCGCGGATACCTCTTCAGCCTATTACTACCAGAAACCCGGAGTCCCCCCAAGCGCCCGGTTTATCCCCCCATCAGCGCAATACCATCCTGAATACAGGTACGGACGCGAGTATTACTACGACTATGATTGGGACTGCGATGGCTGGTACGACGAAAACAAATGCTTCAACTATGATGGCACCAGAAAATACAGTTACCAGTATTACGACAAACAATCTGAATATAAATACGATAATGACTGCGATTGTTATCAACACTATGATGGAGACTGGAAAGCGCACAGGGATTATGACTGTGACTGCAAAGAATGGGATAAATACGGCTACTACAAGGACTACGGCTACAAGTATTATTCGGATGACGACATTAGAGACTGGAATTTTTCAGTGATCCGGGTGCGCGAAGACCGGGATGTCACCATCCAGGCGAACAGCTTCCCTCACAATTCCACCTTCCAGGTTGAAATGCGCTACGACGGCGGAAAATGGGTTTATTCAGATCAGTTAAACAGCGGAGGTTCTTTCATAGCGAACGTCCCCATCCCGCACCAGTTGAGAGGCTACTCGCCGTTGACCATCCGTGTCACCAAATACCCGGACGCGGTCACGGACCTGGAAACCTTTCCCAACTACAGCTTTAACGAATCTACCTTCAGATCCAGGGAATATATCAAATTTGATTATACGTCCAGACAAAAATATGAAGGAATACCAACAATTGAAATTAAGAATGTCCGGGCTGGAGAATCAGTGACATTCAAAGCCGTTAATTTCCCCCCACACCTCGAGTTTGATATATATATGGGTAAGATGGGCTCAAAAGGTAAAGACGGATATCACGCCGGGGATTTCTATTCCGGACCCGGAGGGGACTTCTTGGTTACCGTTGATATCCCTTACCAGTTGCGCA
>JBJYWI010000086.1:0-1776 GCA_046259385.1 Anaerolineales bacterium | reverse complement strand
TCGTTCAGCGCTCCTGTGATGGATTGGTACGATTTTGAAATCGCATGGGCTGGAATTGCGGGCAGGATAAACCTTTAAGGAAAATTATGTCAAGAAATTAATTGGTTATGCCTAAAAAGGTTCAGTAATATGGTCGAGTTGGGGAGAGTGTTGTAAAAAAAATGAAGTTGACGCTGAAATCGAGAAAGATGCTATCGAATGCACTAATTACCTGGTTACCTGAGGGTCCGAATTTGACCAATTATTTGAGGATATATAAAGTGGTTTTCAGGAACTCAAGATCGCATGCAGCTCAAAGATGGAAAACTGCACCAAGAACGAAATCAAGGTCAGGGTTAATCCTATTATCGCAAGCTTTCTTTTTGTAGAGGAATTTTTGCCTATGACCCCAGGGAAGACACTGCCAACTGTGAGGAAGAGTATCTCTAAATCAATTGACATTATGCCAACTACTGCAAGAATAGTGTTAACCGCCGCTATGCCTCCTAAAATCAATGCAAGGACGGCATGCCAACCCCTGTTTTTCTCATCGTAGCGAAAACCGCTATATCCGAACTTGGAAGCAAGAGTTTGGACTAATTCCTCAAGCTTAGTTGGCGGTTGGATTCCAACGTGTTTATAGATTTTCTCGCCTAAAAACATAGAATCGCGTTCGAAACTAGTATGGCGGATCTCCAGTACGTTTCTCCTCAACAGAATTTTTAATGGTTCAGTCGGAATATCCTTTTCGTCAGGCAAGACCGCACCATCGAGTAGTACGGGAATAATGGGAACCTTCCTCTCAATGGCTGTTTCGATCTCCACAGTAACATAATCTGTAGGGTCCCCAAGGCGTGACAAGCCGTTAGTACTTGACAACCAATGTTTGCCGATAAGAACAATCAGTAAGCACCCCGAATTCACATTTTGTTTGATTTTATACAGAAAATCTTCGCCTGGTTGAATCGATTCCACATCCAGAAACACTCTTCCGGGGAATAATGCGTTCAGCCGATCATGAAGACGACCGGCCATAGCGGCGCTGTCACCGCGTCGGTAGCTTAGGAAAATTTTGCCGTTCATCGCATCTATAAAATGTCATAACAATGAATATAAGAAGCTATATATATTATTGGACCATGTTTTACTTGGCATGTTGTTGGCGATTGAGACTCATTTGGAAAAATTTGAGACGGCAATTTACAGAATACGCATTTAAACCAGTATCACGATCCGGCTACTGATTACCCTTAATGGGTTTGCACACTCCAAACACGACATAAGCCACGCCATCTCCTGACGCGGAAAGAATAGCATTTCCATTCTTCTTGGATATTGTCAAACTCCACGCCAAGCCATCATCTACCCCATTGACCCCCTCATCAACTCCTTGCATGACCATTTTGTTCTCAATATGCTCAAGGCTTTTAAATTTAATGGTCCTTCTTACCAGGCTGTCTTTTGAGGGACGAAGGATTTTGGAATTGAAGTCTATCAGGAATTTTTTTGGAAGACCGACTGTGTCAGGATCAACGTTATCGATAATTTTGTATTGATTGATTTCAATAATTTTACCAGTAACTCCGGACAATGGTTTTGATCCGTCGAAATCACCGGCAATGGCAGTAGCGACCAATGAAATAAAGAAAATTCCGACCCCAAATACAATTTTATATTTGGATGTCTTATTATCCTGCAGAAAATACCTGTATCGATCAATATACCTTATTATTCGAACAACCTGCATTTGATAATCCAACTGATATATTTCAATAGGAAGAGGGGCAGGTATGCGAT
>JBJYWI010000085.1:0-4179 GCA_046259385.1 Anaerolineales bacterium | reverse complement strand
TGGTCACCATACGCATTCGAAGTTGGCGCCCTGCCATGCCCTCGATCTCAGGGCCCAGGTCAACTGTTGCAAGTAACTTCACTGTAACACCTTTTGTATCAGGTGCCACCTGTTCGTTGCTCATCATACCTCCTCTCTGTATTTCCAGGGTCTAACTAGTGCATAACACGCTGCCTTATAGGCGATCCGATCCTTCGAAATAGAAAAAACTTGTTATTTGGTCAAATGGATAGGTATATCGATAATCATCCGTTGGAAACCACAAGTGCGCCTGCGGTGGAAAAGCGCCTCACGGATTAAAAAAGCTGATTGGTTGTGCAGCATGGCATGCCAGGGTTTTGCGGGCACAAACTCAGGAAGTACCACTGCCGCCTGCTGACCGTCACCCGCCTTCGCATCCAATTCATCCAGGCAATCAAACAGCGGTCCAATCATCGAGCGGTAAGGTGATGGAACAATAACCAGGGGGATATCTGGGAACCAGCGTTTCCATTTTTCCTCGACCCCTTCTCCAGTTTCTGGCTCCAATTCCACGTACACCGCAGTCAAGTTTTCTGAGATCGAGCGCGCTTGATCAACCGCGGTAAGTGTTCCTATGTGAACACCAGAAATTGGGATTACCAGGCGCAGCTGAGCGGAATCCTTTCGTGAAGACACGAATTTGCTCGAAGAAAGATCCTGACGGATTTCTTGGTAATGTCCATAAACCTGTTTAAAAAAGTAGATAAGAACAGCGATTAATAATACAGATATCCAGGCGCCTTCCAAGAATTTGCTGAACAGTATGACACAAAAGGACAGCGTGGTTGCTGCAGCACCCAAAGTATTGATCAGCGCTTTGAGCTGCCACCCTTGCTCACGAGTTCGCAGCCAATGTAATACCATGCCAATCTGGGATAACGAAAACGCCAGGAAAACCCCCACTGCAAACAGGGGTATCAGGCGATGACTATCGCCTCCGAAAATCACGATCAAAAGCCCGCAGGCTATCGATAGCAATAGTATGCCGTTGTTGAAAACCAGCCTGTCCCCAAGATTCTTCAACTGGCGCGGCAGATACCCGTCTTCAGCAATCACGGCGGCAAGGCGCGGGAATCCCGCGAAACTTGTATTCGCAGCCACTGCAAGGATAAGCATGGTAGTAATCTGGATAATGTAATAGCCAAGATTATTACCTAGGATACGGTGTGTTAGAGCGGAAAGGATGGTTTCTTCAGGTCCAGAGACTACTGCAAAATACTGTGTCAGGCTGATCGAACCTAAAAACAGAATGACCATGAGGATAATCAGAACAAGTAACGTTTTTCCGGCATTTTTTGATTCAGGCACTTTAAAAACCGGCACGCCGTTGCTTATTGCTTCTATCCCGGTCAGGGCTGTGCATCCTGTGGCATATACATGCAAAAAAATCGATATCGACAGCGGTTGTAGGGCAGGCGGGCTGCTTTTTATGAGATCTCCTGGTCCCTGATGGAGAGCAAGAAAAAAACCATAAGCCAGCATCAATAGATAAAAGCCAAGAAATGAATAAACCGGTAATGCGAGCAGTGTGCCTGATTCACGCGTCCCCCTCAGGTTAACCAGCGTCAAAACCAGAAGAAATAATAAAGCCAACGCAATCCGGTAATTCCAGAGGATAGGAAAAGCTGAGGCAATAGCTTCTACACCTGCTGTCAGGCTGACTGCCGATGTCAAAAGATAGCCGACCAGCAGGGCTGCGCCGGCAGTCAACCCTGGATTGGCACCCAAATTGTCTTTTGCTACCGCATAAGACCCACCACCGGATGGATAGGCATGGATGATCTGGTAATAAGACACCCCCACAATGACCAGAAGAACCGATACCGCAAACCCGATTCGGGTACTCATGCTCAACCCGTATGCGCCAGCGACCACAAGACCAAGGTAAATTTCCTGGTTAGCGTAAGCAATGGAGGACAGCGCATCCGGGGAAAAAGCAGCCAGAGCGCGCACTTTATTGAGGCGTTCAGCGCCAAGAAAATGGGTCGGCAGAGGCGATCCGATCAGTTTGTTTCTAATTCGACTGAGCATGTTTTCTTTGTGACCTGAAGTCGCTTTACATATTTAAATTTTGATTAGGGAGAGAAAAACTGGTATTGAGTGTTTTCTCGCTCAACTCCATCACCCGAAGAAAATTTCCACCAACTTAAATCACGCAAATTCTTGAAATGTTTACTTAATTATGAATTATATCGCTGTATAACATTTCATAACACAGCACATGAGATTAGAAAGGAGAGAAAAATAAGGTAGATTTTTCAGTCTGTAAGCGGTTATAAGGTTGAAGGCGAAGAGCATGGCCGAGAAGAAAAAACCGTCAGACAAAATTACTATTTATAGTGTAGTTATTAAGAAGCGAACAAATAAGCTTAAAGAACATCTGTATTTAAACTGGAACATCTATTGAGAATCGATCGTCTAATATGTAAAATAGAGATCGGAAAGCGTTCATCTAAGGCGTCATGTATGCTGGATTTGTTATTTCTACCGGAGGTCAGAATGATACACAGAACATTGTTTACCCTGTTTGTCCTGATGGGCCTCCCGCTTTCTGTATCGTGCAATCCCGGACAAGCCAGCCCAACGACACAAGCTAACATGCCCAACCCTGCTTCGGTCTATTGTGAAGAGGGAGGGAACAAGCTGGAAATTGTCACCGCTGAGGATGGCAGCCAGTCGGGAGTTTGCATATTCCCCGATGGCAGCACGTGTGACGAGTGGGCTTATTTCCGCGGCGAGTGCGGACCAGCGGACCAGGTCAGTACACCAACTGCATTAACCGAGATTCAAGCAACCCCGCCGGGCGAACCAGCGGACTATCAGGGTTGGTGGACTTATACCCACCCGGTCTACAATTTCTCGATTTTGCTCCCCGAGGATTGGCTTGTGGAAGAGGTCAGCACAAGCGATCCGCTCATGAACGGGCATATGCTCAATCTGCACCCTAAAAATGATGTTGAAAAAGAAAGCATCCGTATGACTTTCCGGAGGGTAGGTGAAGATACCTTGCTGTGGCCAACCGGTGTGGGTCAAGGCGATTTCGTACCTCAAGGAACTGTGCAGGTAGCCGGACAGCCCGCTCAGCGAGTGCTTCTGGTTTGCCCAACTGGAGAAGTAACTTCGATCTGGTACCACCAGGGTGATGGCGAGCCCAATCTCACGCGTGGCGATCTTGAGTTTGGTTTCATCTTCAGCGCCACTCCGCTCCACTGCGAGGCTGGTTACAGCCTGAGCGGCAAAACCCAAAATATAGGCGAGATGATCATCGCCTCGCTTGATGTACCTTAGCGCAAACTGGAAAAATACCCGAATTGGGCAATTTTTTGATGGTCAGAGATGTTATAAACGCCCGGTGGTGACCATCAGTCAAAGCCTCATACAGAAGCTGAAACCAATTTAATTTATTATCTGGATACCCTCTTGCGAATCTCCGGGTTACGGGCTCACCTCCTGCGGTTTTTTCCACAGCAACCCGGCCCCGATGATCCCGCCGACAGCTCCAAAAATGGGATACAACACCAGGTTCAGCAGCATGAAGAAAATCGCCGCAGCAAATATCCCCCAAAATCCAGTGCCTGTCTGGAACGGCAGGTCCCCTTCAACCTGTAGTCCACGCGCCATGCTCTCAAATATGGGCATTGACAATGCACCGGTCACGAGAAAGACCAGAGTTCCGACAAATGTACCGACAAGCCCAGAAAGGGCTCCAAGCCCGGCTCCCTGCGCAACCGATAAATCAGGAGTGTCCGATGCAAAGCGTCTGTAAAGAAACACCGCCAGTATGCCCCCCAGCCAGACCCAAACACACAGGATACAGTTGACCAAGTTGAGCAGCGGCAGGTTTGCAAAAAGACCCAGCAAGGTACCTGCAATTAGCGCAGATAAAATAAATGATCTAGTATTCATGAAGGCGCCTCCTTTTGAACAATGTGAAAGGATTTATGATGTTTATAGCAAAAATTTAGCCGAAAAGCAATAGGTTTACCCTTCACAACCAATGCTTGTCAACCTCACTTATTGCTTTTATTAAAAGACTTCCCTCCTATTTTTAAACTACCTTAACCACCTGGAAAATTAACGACTCCAATTGGAACTTTATTTTGCGCGGTTCCATGAATACTGCCCTGCTGGAGTTTAATGATTCTGCTGTGATGCCTT
>JBJYWI010000084.1:0-10903 GCA_046259385.1 Anaerolineales bacterium | reverse complement strand
GCGGTAAATATGAATTCTGCGAGTACCCCTATAACTGCTGGTCTAAAAATGTCTCCGACTGCTGCAAGGAGGATCTGGAAAAATTCTGCAAGAAGTACTGCTGGCCCGACTGGTGCAAAAAGGAGTGGCGCAATATAGGTCTCTGCCAGCCGGTCTGCTGCAAGTGGTGAGTTGATCCGCAGGAATGTGAAAGTGCCAGTCACTTTTAAAGTGACTGGCACTTTTTAGTTAACTTGAAAGAAATCGCTCCAGCCTCTGGCGGGTGTATTCTGCCCGGTAGGTCCTCCCCACTAGTTCGAACTGGCGAACCAGCATCTGCCAGGGCTCTTTTTCAACCTGGCCTGTCTCATAAAAGATGCGCTCCAGGGCCAGCGCCCGGGCAGCCAGGCTGTTTCCTTTCTCCGATTGGGAATACGGAAAGACGGTTGTGCCAGCTAGCTCGACAGCGGTCCCCCGCAGTTCAGCGATCCGCGGGAACCAGTTAGAGACCCGGATATGCTGTAGCGCGGCTTTTTCCAGCAGCCTGTGGGGTATATCTAAAAGGTTCTGGACGTAGAGCTCGAGGGTTTCCCGGGACCTGCTCTTTTCCGGGTATGCCTGGCTCAGCAGTGTTAGCACATCCAGAACCTGATCTCTACTCGCCATCGTACCCTGCCTTTCGCATGTCCTGAATGGTTTCAAGCTGGGATTTGGGTGTCTGGTTCTCGCAAACCCGGCAGCGATCGGGACCGCCTCGTTTGTACAGGTCCAGCATCCCGGGAATATTTTTGGGGTTCCATTTATGAGCTAACCAGTGTTCAACCGCCCGGTACCAGCGATCATTATCTGTGACACGGCGCATGATCTCCGTCCGTTGGACCTGGTTGGGCTTGATTTTCGTCAAACTGCGGTAAATGGAGACGGGCGATGTATCGCGACAAGGAATTTCCCGGTTCGAACCGGAGGATTCTCCCGGGAAATTAACCGTAGACATTTGTTGTGATATGAGTGTTCTAATTTTTGCCAGTCCGGAATCCGGGACAGGGGTTTCACTCTCACTTTTCTTTAAGTCAGGAAGGTTAATATTGGGGGTATGAGGAGCAGGCATATCCGGTTTGCTGGATTCAGAACCGCTATCGGGGAATTCCGGCAGGGAAGCGGGGAAACTGACGATGAGCGTGCCGTTCTCAGAAGGGCGCCAGCGCAGAGCACCCCGAGACCTGAGAAGGGCCATGTGTCCGTAAATGGTTGACCTGCTCTTAAACAGGATTTCCTGGAGCTGTCCCATACTCAGCTGGGGAGTTTCGGATTTGCCCCAGGCAATGCCGCGCAGCTGAATCCATGTGCGCAGGGGATGGCTGCTGAGGCTGGGGTTGTAAATCAATTCTGAAGGAACAAAAACACCGCGCGGCGGTAGCAGGGGTCGGGGCATTGGCAAAGAGATTTATTGGGTTTCAGATTTCTAAAATGATCCTGGTCTGGAGTGGATTATACCAGAATATAGAACCTTTGTTCTATATTCTCCCCAGCTTTAGGTAAAAATCACCCGAAGGACTAGGTCAGCAAAATAGAAGCCGAATGTAAAACCGCGCCCAAGTTTACAGAATTTGGATTTGGGCGCGGTTGTGTTTCTGCTGGTTTGGATTCTCGCGCCTCTATTCAATCATGGCTGGGAAACATTGTTTTCTAGGCTTGATCAGAGGCGGCATCGCCACGGTCTGGGCAGTGGTTATTTTCCGCCGGAGGAATCACCTCCCTTATTATTTTTTCCATCATGCATGTCAATATGATTCTGGTCTTCTTGCTGTCCTTCTTCCTGCTCGTGGTTTTGATGCATGTTGAGGTTGTTTTCCTGGGACTGTTCAGTTGGCTTTAACTGTAATTGGAATTGATTTTGGAGGGGTTCCTGGTCCTGATTGCCGTTCTGGTTTTGAATCTGGTTTTGATTTTGATTCTGGTTATTATTTTTATACTGAAGTTGATTTTGATCGCCGGCGGGCGGCTGGGATGGCGCTCCCTGGTTAATACGCAGGCGGACCTGTTCTTGGGTCTGCTGGGCGGTTTTCAGCATCAGCGCAAGCTGGTTCTGGGCTGAAGCTGACCTGTTCTGGATTTGGGATTTTTCCTGGCTAAGCAGCTGCTGGTGCAGCGCCAGCTGGGTATTTATATGGTTCAGGAGTTGGGACCGCTTTGATTCATCCAGACCACTGGCAGCCTGCAAAGCTTGATTCAAGCTTGCCTGGTATTGGAGCGCCAGATCAGTCGGGATGTCACGGCTGCTGCCGGCCAGCCCGATTGCTTCCTGCACCCGGCTGGTTGCATTGGTTATTGATCTTTCAGCAAGAGCATACGGGTCGTTTGTTAGGGAAAGCTGGACGCTTTCCCAATTTGATTTCAGGGTGTAAAGCGGCGTCCCGGGCAGGCTTGATTGGGCGGCATCGACCCCTCCGATCGCTAGTGCGAAAATCGCCGATAGGGTAATAAAAATAGTTGCTAAACTTGTCATGTTGATCTCCTTTCGAGCTGGAATTCTTAGTGACAGCATACTGACGAAACCTGCTGCCCAACTCTTAAGACGTGCTGGGCTCGATTGAGATACGGGTTGCGCTTTAAATTGGCGGGCTTGTGCCAGGAAAGCCCCCCGGCTTTTATCCCAAAAACCTTCCTCTGGCGGAGGAACTTCAGTCAGACTTAACAGCGCCTTGTCTACCAAATTGAAACCCTGATCATTGATTTTTTTAGATTTGGACATTTTCTTCTTCCAGAGTGCGCCTTAGAGCTGCCAGCGCCCGGTGCTGGAGCGCTTTAACCGAACCGACTGTTTTGCCCATAATTTCTGCGACCTCTTCGTTGCTTAATCCCTCCAGGAACCGGAGGGCGATGACCTGCTGCTGCAAGTCAGATAATTTCCAGAGCGCTTGCCTAACTGAGGCAAGTTTTTCTTTCTCTATAATTCTTTCCGTTCCATCCTCTGGTTGTGCCAGCTGGACGGAGTCAATTGGCAGCGATTCCTGCCCTGAAGCGCCGCGGTAGTAATCTACGACCAGATTATGGGCGACCCGGTAAAGCCAGGCGGATATATTTTTGGTCGGACCGCGTCTGTTTTTCAAGGCGACCAGCAGGCGGTAATAGGTATCCGCGACAATTTCCTGGGCAGTGGACTGGCTGCCGAGCAGACGGTAAGCATAGCGGTAAATCGCCGGGGCATAAGTATCATATACCTCTGCAAGTGCGAGTTCATCCCATTGGTGCAGGCGTTCTATCAATGGATCGGATTTAATCACTCACCTCATTAATGTATGACGTTTAAGATTGAATCCGGTTACGGTATAAAAAAGAATTTTAATTTCAAGATCGGGAAGTTGCTTGGTTACAGGATGGTATATCCCGAGTAAAGCGAAGCTGATTTATAGCGGTAGAGTTAACCTGAAAATAGCCCCGCCTTCTGGAAGGTTTGAAGCTGTGAGCGTGCCTCCCTGCGCCTCTGCAAGTTTCCGCGCGATCGCCAAGCCCAACCCGGTTCCGCCGCCCTGGCGGCTTCGGGAATTGTCCTCACGGTAGAAACGTTCAAAGATGTGGGGTAAGGCATCTTCTGGGATACCCGGGCCCGAATCGCGCACGTTGATAAATACCGCTTCTTCATCCATGCCTGTCTCGACCATTATTGAACCGCCATCAGGTGAGAATCGGAGAGCGTTCTCGAGCAGGTTTGCTAGAATCTGCTCGGTTCTGTTAGGGTCGAGTCTTAGAGCGGGGAGTGTTTTTGGAGATGAATAGAAGAGTTGAACCCCTTTACCCCTGGCATGCTGCTGGAAACGCTCGATAATTCCAGCCGTGAGGGTATTGATATCTGTTTTCTGAAGTTCCAGCTTCAGCTCGCCCGCATCAGCAAGTGCCAGGGTTCGCAAATCAGCGACCAACCTTTCAAGCAGCTCGTTCTGCTGCAGTGTAATCCGGATGTTGTCGTCCGTCCTCGGTTCGACTCCGTCCAGCATCGCTTCCAGGTTAGCGCGCTGAACCGCCAAGGGAGTGCGCAGTTCGTGGGCGATATCGGCTGTCATCGCCTGACGGCGTTCCTGTTCGCCTTCCAGCTTGGCAGCCATCTGGTTAAAGGCGTCTCCCAGAGCGGCGATTTCATCATTTCCGCGCACATCAACCCTCTGGCTGAGATTACCTTCTTTCATCTTAATCACCGCGCTGGTGAGAGATCTGACCGGGCGCAGCAGGTAAATTGTTAGCCCGATCGCAAGCAGCAGCGCGAAGCCAGCCGCGATCAGAGCCGCGTTTAGCGAGGCCTGGTTCAGCCTCTCCAGCAAATTTGTTTCCAGCTCACTGCTGAAATCCTGGCTTGCAGGGGAGTAAAGGTAACCGGCAGTATCGCCATTGACAATCAACTCAACTGCAGAGGACAGCTGCTCCGGTCCCAGATTTCCTTCGCTCCCGGAGTTATGGGGGTTGTAGATCAGAACACCCTGGTTATCGTAGAGCGTCAGGTTTTCCCCGGCTCCACGTCCGGCGCCGCGGCCGCCACCTGGACCAGCGCCCGCTCCACCCCCGAATCCTTTTCCAGTGGTTTCAAATAATTCTTCAACCCCATCCCAGGAGCCGTGATCTAGGTAATAGCTCTCCAGGGTCTGGACCAAACCCTCCGCCCCGTAAATTCCTCCCCGGTAGATGAACGCTTGGACCTGCTGGGCTGTTTCTTGGCGCGCAAAATATGCTACTGACAAAAGTGTTACCAGGATAATTGCAGCAAAGGAAAGAAAAAACTTGAATCGCATTAGTTTCAGTCAGGGTTTTGGCATCCGGTATCCCACCCCGAATACCGTCTCGATATAACGCGGGTGTTTGGTGTCTTCCTTCAGCTTGGCCCGCAGGTTTTTGATATGGGCATCAATTGTGCGCTCATACCCCTCATACGCATTTCCCTGGTAGGCTTCCAGTAATTGCAGGCGGTTGAACACCCGCCCAGGCTGCTCTGCCAGAGTGAGCAGGATCGAAAATTCAGCTGGGGTGAGGTCGAGGTCCCCACCGGAATGGACCACTGTATGTGCTTCAACGTCAATCTCGAGATCGTGTACCCGCACCAGGTTCTGGGCTGCCTGTGTTTTTCCTACCCTCCGGAGAACTGCCCGGACCCGGGCGACGACCTCGCGCGGCGAAAACGGTTTTGTAATGTAATCATCCGCGCCCAGCTCAAGCCCTACCAGTCGGTCAGCTTCCTCCACACGGGCGGTGAGCATAATGATCGGGGTCTCATCCGTACGGCTGATCTGGCGGGCGACATCCAGCCCATCCATACCCGGCAGGTTAAGATCGAGGATGACCAGGTCTGGATGAGCGCTCTTCCAGGTCTCCAGCCCGCTGTCGCCGCGCCCAGCGGACAACACCTCGAATCCGGCTTTTTCAAGGTAGGAACGCAGGATTCGGACCAGTTCACTTTCGTCTTCGATGATCAGGATGGTTTGCATGCGATAATTATACCTGGCAGAGGCTGTCCAGAAACAAGGTAACTGTCATTCTGAACGGAGTGAAGAATCTCCAATTTAGTCTTGAAGACCCTTCGTATCACTCAGGGTGACAACCTTTTGGGACAGCCTCTGGATAGATTTTTCTGTTTACAAAAATTCTGTGGCGAAGAATGAAGGTTTAGGCGCCCTGGTTGGAGTTATTGCGCATTCCACTTTGGTTGGAATTGTTCCCGCCTCCACCCTGGCCGCGACCAGCCCACGACGGTCGGCCGCCCTGATCCCGGAATAGGAATTGATTGCTTCCATCCGATATGGAAACGGCTTTAAACTCGCCATCTTCCTCAAAGCCGGTCACGCGGACCTGCTGGTTTACCTGAATGGTGTAACCGTTCTCCAGGGCAAAGCGCCAGGCGCGGCCTTCGATGATCAGATCGCCGGCTTCGGTCGTGGCGATAACCAGCGCCTCGGGAGTGACGCTTGTTACGGTCCCTTCCAGATCAGACAGTGCAGGGGAGCCCTGGGGATATTCGGAATTCTGACCGCCGGAATTTTTTCCCTGTCCGCCGCGTCCACCGCCTTGACCCTGTCCCTCCCCGCTGCCTTGGCCCTGGCCCTGGCTACCGCCCGGACTGGCTTCCTGGTTCTTCCAGTAACCGGAGCCCTCGCCCTGGCCTGTGCAGTCTCCCTCTTGGGCACCTTCGAGGCGGTTGGCTCTACCCTGACCGCCTCCGCCCTGGCGGTATTCGCCAGTGATACCTGGCTGCGGGGTAGCTTCGGGGTCTGCGGCAGCCTCCTGACTTGACAATCCAATCGCGAATGGGGTGCCGCTTTTGGCGATTGTCCGGTTGACAGCGCCAAAGACCAGTAAACCAACCAATCCGATAAAAAGTGTGCCTAAAAATATTTTCTTCAACATCTGATATTCTCCTTGTGTTATTTTGAATTTTATGAATGGATAAAACCTGCTGAAAAAACAGCTCAGAGCGCCACCTGCTCTTCAGCGGCATGTCTTGGAGCGGGCATAAAGATTTTTCGGGTTACTTTTACAACCCATTTCCAATGGATGGCGAAGTGAACCAGACCTGCTACAACCAGCGCTGCGCCCGCCCATGTGTGGATTAAATCCCAGGTCGTTCGCCCGAACAGGTAGGCAGGGTTGACAGCTGATTGCGGACCTCCTGGGACGAAAAGCAGGTAGATGCCCGACAATGCTGTCAGAATAAAAGAAATGCCAACCATCAAGTTGATAAAAACATTGAAGCGGCTGCGAGGGTTTAAATTCCTATCCCGTGAAAACAGTTCCCGCAGGGTTCGTCGGGTCATGTTCACCACCCAGTGCCAGTGCAGCGGGATATGGACCAGGAGTATCGCAATCATCAGCACCCCAGTCCAGGTATGGATATCGCCCCATGTGTGGCGTTCAAACAGGATATGGACTCCAAAATACGGGTTGCGACCGCCCTGGTAGCCGCCTACTGGAAAGAAAAGGAAGTAGATTCCGGATATGGATGCCAGAACGGCGCTTACCGCCAGAAAACTGTCAATAAGCCAGTTGTCCTTTGTCTGTTTTGAAACATTGTTGTTTATGGTCATTTTGTTTACCTCGTTTATTAATCAATTCGTTCTTCAAACCTGCTATGTATCTTATTATCGGAAGGAAATTTAATCGAAAGATGTGAAGAACTTGTGAAGAGGCTGCGAAGGGGGTGTGAATAAAAAAACTCCCGCTGAGCAGGCGCTAGCGGGAGGGTTTACGAGAAAGTTAATTTAATTTCAAGGCATCAGCCCTTCTGCACTGAGCAGGTCGTGGACTTTTGCAAATGTGTTCACCTGTTCGGCGGTTAGGGAACCGTTTTTTATCAACGCCTCCAGCGCCGCGCTTTCGCGTTCATCCATGCTTCCTGCCGTATCCGAGTTTAAAACCAGGTAGTCTTCCAGCGCTGCGTGGACCAGTTCAAAACTCTCAGCCTGCTCCCGGTCGATAAGACCCAGTTCAAGAGCTTCCGACAGCATCTTTTCCTGTTGTTCATCCTGGAATGCATCGACCGCCGCGCTCCCCTCGCGCCCCAGAATTCGAACATAGTTCACCAGGTCCCAGATCTGTTCATCCTCCAGGATGTCTTTCCAGGCCGGCATAGCCGTTTCAAATTCCACACCCCCTTCGCTGATCCTCCAGAAGAGGTAATCATCGGAGAGCATCTGGCTGGTGTGGGCAATGGGTGAGGCAGGCGGGTCCAGATTAACGCCAGCCCGGCTTTCTCCCAGGCCGCTTTCACCGTGGCATGAGGCGCATTGGGTCGCGTAAAGCTCGCTGCCGCGCTCGATTGAATCACCCTCAGGCTCGACCGGATTGGAAATACCGGAATAACCGGCGGGGATGCTGGCGTGATGGCGCCCCTCCATGCTGGAACGTATCCCGGGTCCCATCCCGGGATAGGGCTCTCCCTCCTGAATGGTTTCTGTTGCCTGGGGCGGCTTGGAGCAACCGTATACAAGCAGAGGGATTAGTGTTAAAAGGATAATTTTACGCATTGTTGTTATTTTCCCTTTCTAGCTCAGTTCAAGCTTTCGTTAATCTGGCGCCTTAAATCCTCGACCGGGACGTACATCACCCCGCCGTTCTCCGGGGCGCCGTAGTCGCGGATCCAGGCGACTTCGCCATCTTTGTTCACCAGAACGAAAGTGTGTCCTGGTTCGCCGGAGGCGACTGCCCACTGCAGCACATCATACGCTTCGGAAACGCTTTTATCGGAATCAGTCAGAAGCGGAACGTCGCTGATGCCGTATTCCGCTGCCCCGGCAACCAGTTCTTCCGGGGTGTCGAAAGCGATGCTGAGCAGCTGGACATCCATAGCCTGAAATTCTGGGTCATTCTGCAAATCGACGATTTGCTGCATGCAGGGCGGTCAGCCCATTGCCATGTGGAAATAGAGCAGGGCGGGTTTATCGCCGGTGTAGTCGCTCAGCGATATTTCCCCGCCCGAGGATGCCGGCAGGGTAAAATCCGGCGCCTGCCCGCCGACTGCGATTCCTTGCTGCCCGCTGTTGCAGGCTGCGAGTGTAATAACGGCGGTAGCAAACAGTAAAAGCAGAATAAATTGCGCATTCTTAAATTTTAAAATAGCCATGCTGATTCCTTAATAAAAAAATTTGGAGAATTATAACAAATTTGGTGAAATTTGCCGTGAAATTTCTCTAATAATAAATAAGACAATTTTGGGCATTTAACTCAGCCCTTCAAAAGTTTTTGAAGCAGAAATGGCTTAAGTTCTGAAGGGATTGGCAGTTTTTGGCAGTCCAGGTTCTTGTTTTGGCAGTTAATTTGGTGTTTCATATATATAGTTTGAGAGTGCCTGAATTCCTAACTGTGCAAAAAATGAACAATTTTTAAGGAGGTGAAAGTTGATATAAATTCTGGAAGCTAATCAATATGAAGATTATTATTTTTGAGAGAGGAAAAAATGTTCAAGAAAATTTTATTCGTAATTGTTTTGATTTTACTTTTGACTTTCCTTGGAGCCTGCAGCTCATTTCCGGGGGAAATTGAATCAACAGAAATAATTGTGAGCGGAAGTGAGAAGACAGAAGAAAAAACTGATGAGCTAACCAGTACACAGCTTCCAACCGATGCACCCAACCCAACAGACACGCCGGTTCCAACCGACACTCCAGAACCGACACCCACAGAGTCTCCAATGCCAACAATCACCAACACACCTCCACCGACCAATACGCCCGAACCAACTTTTCCACCTGAACCATCGTTGGGAGAGATGATGTTCTTTGATGAAAATTTTGTGGACCCAACTGTGGAATTTAAATTGGGAGTTACTGTAGTAAATGCCTGTTTTGAATACTGGAATATGACACCTGATCTGCGAGTTTCAGGATATGTGTACCATAATGGCAGTGAATTTGGGAATATATCTGGATTTTATGACCTCGATGGCAACGATGTTGTTTGTTTTTCCATTTCCAGTACAAAGGGAGGTGCAGTACAAAAACTCGACGCAGGTCAGTATAAAGTCAAAATGTACATCGAAAATGGACTGGCAACTGAGGGTGAGTTCAAGATTATCAGGTTGTAAATATTGTTGATGGGAAAATATTCAGATCTGACCGCAATGACCGGCTTTTCATACTTCCTGTCTTTATCTTTTGTGTTTGGATGACATGCTTTTTAGCTTGAATCATTTTAGTACGAATATAGATTACGTCCTTTTTTCCAGAGGAGTCCTAATATGAATAGAGATAATTCGAACAAAGGTTACAATATTGAAAAAAACTGGTTTCGACGGATCATAATCATAATGGGTGTTGCAGTAATTCTCCTTGTTATCATTTACCTGGCAGTCTGCACATACGTTGCATATTCAGTCACAAAGGTCGGACCCCACCCTCAATATCAACACACTCCCGGGGATTACGGGAAAGATTACGAGGACGTACGCTTTCAAGCCCGGGGGGATGATATCGAGATCGCAGCCTGGTACATCCCTAATGAGGGCAGCGAAAGCGTGATCATCATGGTGCACGGGAAAGATGCCAATAAGCGAGACGCCATTTCTGGGAATTTTCCCAGGTTAGGAGCGGCGCTCCACGACGCCGGGAATGCGGTTTTGATGATCGATATGCGCGGGCACGGTAACAGCGAGGGGGAGCGCTTTTCGTTTGGGGTGTACGAACGCCGGGATGTCCTCGGCGCGGTGGATTGGCTGCTGGAGGAAGGTTTCCAGCCGGGAAAGATCGCTGTTCTTGGCCTTTCGATGGGAGGGGCTGCTGCGATCGGCGCGACCGCAGAGGAACCTGCCGTTGGGCTGCTGGTCCTTGAAAGCACATTTGCGGAGCTGGGGCCACTTGTTGAAGACCAGTGGGAAAAGGAAACCGGTTTGCCCAGGTTTTTCCTGCCGGGCGTTAATTTGATGGTTCGCTTGCTCTATGGCTATAATCTTTTTGGAGTCCGGCCGGTGGAGGAATTTGCAAATATCATACCCAGACCGGTGATGATAATCCACTGCACGCAGGATGAAGTTGTACCGCTGGGGCAGGCAGAAGAACTCCTTAAGGCAGTCCCCCAGGCAGAATCGTGGGTGGTCAGCGGCTGTGAGCATGCGGAGATTTATTGCGATCACAGGCAGGATTATGAGGAAAGGTTGATCGGATTCCTAAATAAACACCTGAAATAAGATATTCTTCAGGGGGAGTTAACTAGTGAAGAACTTGCTTGTTTTTCTACCAGCAATCGATTGGTAAGGATTAGGGGGCTCCTTCCATAATTCGAATGAAAATTTGCTTATCGAGAGAACCAACCTGCAGTTCCATCCCTCCAGTCTTCTGGACCAATTCCAACTCCTGGTCGCAGTTCCAGCCTTCATTGGAAGGAGTGCCTTCATCGCTATGGGTGACGATTTCAGCCAGCCCTCCACCCTCTCCACCTGAAGTGGTGTACTGGT